>NZ_DAMDAK010000092.1:0-1396 GCF_032094055.1 Carnobacterium sp. | reverse complement strand
GAAAAAGAGCGAGGAGGATGAGACAACAATCTCACTCTCCACGCTCTTTTACATGTAATATGATTGAATGGTTCTAAAAAAGCAACGTTGCTCGAGTCTGTTTAGAATTTTTTCTTATTACTTTCCTTCAAAATAATGATTTTCTTTTAAAAATTTTTCAGCAACATTGGAAGGTTCCATCAAATCATTATCTACTTGATAATTTAAATTTTGCATGGTTTCTGTTGAGATTTGTCCTGTTAATTTTGATAAAGTAGCTTCTAGTTCAGGGTATTCTTTTAAGATTTCTTTCGTTGCAACTAAACTAGCATCGTAAGAAGGAAAGAACTGACGGTCATCTTCCAGTATTTGTAAATCGTAGCTCCCAATTCGACCATCAGTAGAATAGCCTAAAACTACGTCCATTTTCCCAGAAGCTAAAGCATCATAAACTAAACCGATCTGCATTGGGTAAACGCGTTTAAAATCAAAACCATATTCTTTAATGAAGGCAGGATAACCATCCGTTTCACGTTTTAGCCAAGTTGCATCAACAGCTGCTGTTAAGTCGCCTGCGATTGCTTCTAAATCACTGATAGTCTTCAAATTATACTTTTCAGCTGTTTCTTTAGTGACCATAAAAACAAAGTTGTTGGCAAAGCCATAAGAAGGGAAATAAACTTGATCGTATCTTTTGGCGAATTCTTTTTGAACGAGTGCCAAAGCTTTTTCCGGATCTTTTTCTGCTGGAAGCTGAAGTATTCCAGTGACGTCTGTACCTGTGTAACGGGGAGCAGCAATATCGATATCGCCACGTAATAAAGCATTGTGCATAATGTTAGCAGAACCTAAGTTGCTGATGATTTCAACAGAAGTACCTAAATCATGTTCAATCATTCCGCTTACGAGATTAGCTAAAATTTGAGATTCTGAAGTAACCCCGCCAGATACTCTAATACTGCTTTTACCTGAACCAAGGCCGGGTAAGGAACAACCGCTTAGTACAACTAAAAGTAAAACAAAAAAAGCAATAAACCTTTTTTTCATATTTTAATCTCCTTTCTGAATAATATATAATTTTTCTAAAAGGTGTAACTTAATATCGATGGAACACTATTTAACCCAGTTTTCATCATTACTCATTAAATGGTGAAAAAGAACCACTTTCGATAAGATTAATTCACTATAAACAATCAACTGAAAGGTGTTCTTTTAGCAGTTGCTTTAGAAGAAAATACAGTGTAATCCAATAACGGTTTAATGATTTCTGATACAGATGCTAGTCTGTCGGGAAATTCTAATTTGATTCTAATTAAGGAACAGAAAGATACGTTTCATTTTACTTAATATCCTAAAGCTATTATTTTATTAATGAAAAAACCTTCAGTAATGAATCAACAATGATTATATGGTTTTT
>NZ_DAMDAK010000091.1:8132-9969 GCF_032094055.1 Carnobacterium sp. | reverse complement strand
CCAGTCTCTTGTCCGGTATCCACTTCTACCATGATCATCGCCGTACCGGCTCTAATCGCTGTAATGATTCCGGTAGCTGCATCAACGGTAGCGATATCCGGGTTTAAAGACCACCAATATTCCCATTTAGGTTTTACCGCATTGCCGGGTTGGTATTCAACTGTTAAACGGTCTAATGTTTCGCCGACTATCACTTCTTTTTTAGGCGGTGTCACACTGATTGATTCTAGTGGTAATTCTGCATCTGGAGTAGGTTCTTCTGTTGGAACGGAGGGTAAAACTGGTTTTTCAGAGGTTTCTGGTGTAACTTCGGGGTCGTTCGATTCTGTGGATTCTTTCGGTTCGGTTTTTTCTGGTTGAGGTTCTTCTGATTCAGGTTCTTCTGATTTGGATTCTTCTGGTTGAGGTTTTTCATTTGGTGTGTTTAAATCTTCTTCACCTTTTTCTTCAGGTTCTGTTATGGGAATTTCAACCGAATCTTTCTCTTTAGAAAGGAGTTCCTCCTCCTCATCAGGGCCTTGATTTTCTATTGGTTGTGTTGCTGTGGGGTCTTCTGTTGTAATTTCTGTTGGAGGTGTTTCATTTGATGAAATGGTTTCTGTGGATTTTTCGGGAAGCGTTTTTTCATGTACAGGTACTATTTTTTCTTGAGTGGGCTCTTCTATAAGTAGTTCTGCAGCAGTTACCTCGGACACGAATGCTTCGGTTGCTGTTGTGCTTTCGATTGTTTCTTGTTCTTCACTGGCATCAGCACTTAGAACTTCTGTGTTCATTAACATGAATCCTATCAGCGGAAACAGCCAAAGGATGCGTTTGTACATACTATCGCCTTCTTTCTTATAGTCAAATCTAAAACGCCTTTATTTATTTGCCTATTGCCCCAACCTCTTCCCTCCTTTAGTTTATGAATCTGTGTTTCTATTATTCATATCATGACTTATCCCTTACTTCTTAAGCTCAGCTTCTGTGACTCCGTTTAATGTATCTAGAGTTGGTCCTGTAGCAAGACCAATCGTCCATTGATAAGAGCTAGATACTTGCCCATAATATAAATAGAATCCTTTTTCTCCGCTGATCATACTTGCTCGGTAAACACCTGTTGAATCATAACTGATCCCATTGCCAGTATGTTCCAAAATTAATTTTTCTGATGAAAAGTTGATTCCGTCAGTAGAGGTACTGTAATAAATTTTACCGCCTGCTCCTGTATTCGTATCATTATCGTTATTTAATAAGTAATAGACATCTCCAATTTTACTGATATGCGGATGCCAGGAATGGATGGGTTTACCCGCAGCATATATTGCACTTGCCTCACTCCATATTTTACCGTCCAGACTTTCCAAATAATAAATGGACCAATCACGCATAATCCACATTTTGTATTTGTTGTCATCGTATAAGACAGAAGGAGAAACATATTGGAGTAAATTCCCTGCGTCAGATAACATTTTTTCTGGTGCTGACCATCGAGCCGCATCTTTTGTTTTGACCCGGCATATTATTTCATCGTTTTTTCTGTTGCTAACATAGCGATACCACAACTCCATTTCTTTTGTTTGGTCGTTGTATAACAAATGACAGTCAGATAGATAATTATCAAAGACATAACTAGGAATAAGTGCAGTGGAAACAATGGGATTTGAAATGTTTGCAGGCACGACCCAATGGATCCCATCCTGGCTTGCTACTAGACTTGGGTTTTCTTTTTTATCGTTTCCATAAGGATAGGGAGTAAAAGCCATCCAGTACTTATAACCGTTCCATTCGTGATCAAATTGAATAACTGACGGATGTGTTGCTTGATGTTTTTTGCCATACCAATTCGTACGATCAT
>NZ_DAMDAK010000091.1:6893-8122 GCF_032094055.1 Carnobacterium sp. | reverse complement strand
ATCGGTAAAAAAGTCTTTGCATTCGGCTGAGGTTCGTTATCTGTGAGGCGGATCGGAGTGGATAGTAGACGCTTTCGATTTGGGTTGAAAATTTTAGTCATCCCTGCTGTAAAAAGAGTGATTAATCCTGTAGCAGATTGGACAGCTGTTTGATTAATTTCTGTAGGAGATAGGTTAACTAAGAGGGTTTTCGTAGTTTCTGATTGAAGAAAAGAGAAGTTTAAATAATTTAATTCAGATAGTTGCCTTACTAAGCTATCCGCGTTTTTTTGGAAAGCTAGAAAAGATAAAAACAATAAAGCTAGGCCGACTGCCATTAAAGCGGGTCTGTTTTTTGGTTTCATTTAGAACCTCCTTTTGAACGTTTAAATGATAAAAAATTGTATCGCTTTCATATTGAACTATTATACCTGTTCATTTACATTTACTCAACTAAGAAATTTTAAAAACTATTTTTTCTTCTAGCTTAAGCGAATTAGTTCTGCAGCTCTATTTATCTGCACCTGCAGAAAAATCCTCACTATAAGCTAATCTACAGCGAGGATCTCTTACTTTGTTTTCTTTTAGTTCACAATGAAATTTGCTTAAGATTTTTCAAAAAACTATTTAAGTTCTTGATTTGTCTGTGCCGGTTCCACATGGACATCAATATCACTTACTCCATAGGTGTCTTTTAAAAGCCGCTCTACATTTTCAGTAATTTGGTGACCTTGCCGAACTGTCAATGTGGCTTTAACTAAAATCGTTACGTCCACGTAAATATTGGCTCCATATTTTCTGGCTTTAATAGAATCAACTGAAAGAACATGAGGCAAATCTAAAATACTCACTTTATAATCTTCTAATTTTTCTGTATCAAAACCATCTGAAAGAGAAAAAGCACTATCCCTAAAAATTTCTACTCCAGTTTTAATAATAATAATAGATACAATGATCGCCATGATACCATCCAGCCACACCAAACCAAACATAGATCCAAAAATAGCTACTGTTGTACCCAAACTTGTCAGTGCATCACTGAAATTGTCTTTGGCTACAGCTTTTAAACCATCGCTATTGATACGGTTGGCTAATTTAAAATTGTAAAGATAAACACCCAACATAATTACAGCACCTAACAATCCCGTGATTCCTGCAAGTTTATCCGGCGCTACAATTTTTCCTTCGATGATTCGGCTGAGACTGGAATAAAAGACTTGAATCCCTACGAGCAGCATAACAAAAGAAGT
>NZ_DAMDAK010000091.1:2011-6883 GCF_032094055.1 Carnobacterium sp. | reverse complement strand
TGGCAATCGTCTCTGCTTTCCAATGCCCATAAGGATGATTATCATCAGGCGGCCTTCTCGCTAATTTCAATCCTACTAAGACGGCTATAGAAGAAAAGACATCTGTCATATTGTTTAAACCATCTGCCCTTAACGCTGCAGAATGGTAACTGACACCAATAAATATTTTAGTTAAAGATAAAATAATATAGGCAACAATACTAACGAGTGCCCCTTTTTCTGCTCTCTTCAATTCTTCATAACGATCTTGCATCTTCATTAGCTCCTTTTGCTTTTCGTTCACTCTCTGACTGGTTTTCTTACGGCTGATTTAGAAAGGTTCTTTACATTTAAAGTTCCTTATTCCTTTTTCTGCACGCGCTATTTTCAGTTTTTCTAACGTGAGTTACATTCTAACATCTTGTATCAGCTGTTACAAGATACCATTTAAACCAAAGAAAAGAGTGGTGCTTTGCTCTAAAAAACCTTTTGACCAGCTATTCGTTTTTCAATTTATGGTAAAATAAAATGAACCTATCACTTGACCAAAGAATGGAGTGTCTCATATGAAAGTAGGATTTATTGGAACAGGGAACATGGCGAGTGCCATTATCAAAGGAATGATCAAACAGAACTACATTAAAAGCGAAGATATTTATGTTTTCAGCAGAACAAAAGAAAAATTAATGGCTTTTGCTGCTGAGACAAAGACAACTGCCTGCCATTCAAATGAGGAATTGATTGCTGCTGTAGATGTTGTCGTCCTAGCTGTTAAGCCGAACGTCATCACGCAACTCCTTCCCAGTTTAAGTACAGCGATCCATCAAAAACAGTCTTTGCTTGTTTCCATTGCTGCTGGCACCACACTTCAAAAGTTAGCTGATTTAATGGGGGAAAAAATTAATAATTCGATAATCCGTGTCATGCCTAATTTAAATTCTATGATTGGCGAAGGAATGACAGCTATTTGCGGCAATTCATTTACCACTGGTTCTCAAATTCAATTCGTACTTGGCATGTTTCAATCCATTGGTGAAGTAGTAGAATTAGAAGAAAAAGATTTTAGTCCCTTTACGGCCATTGCTGGCAGCTCGCCTGCTTATGCTTTTCTCTTTATTGATTCTTTAGCACGTGGAGCTGTTAAAAACGGGATGCCAAAAGAATTAGCCACTAAAATTGCTGCACAAGCTGTTTTAGGCAGTGCAAAAATGGTATTGGAAAGCGGACATTCTCCTTGGAACTTGATTGACCAAGTTTCTTCTCCAGGCGGTACGACTGTTGCCGGAATTGTGGCATTAGAAGATGAAAAATTCATTTCAACTGTTATCAAAGGCGTTGATGCTACTATCTTAAAAGATCAAGAACTAATGAATGATTAAAATAGAAGAAGGATATGTGTCCGCTAGGTTCACCTATCCTTCTTTATTTTTTTCCATTATTGACTTTCGTGCCGCTTTTTCGATCTTTTTGCGTTTACGTAATGCTTTAAAAAAATCTGTTAATAACGCTCCGCATTCTGCTGCTAAGATACCCTGCTCAATTTCAACTTGGTGATTGAACCGGCTATCTGTTAACAAGTTCATTAAGGTCCCAGCTGTACCTCCTTTAGGGTCAGGGGCTCCATAATACAATTCTTTTACGCGTGATAAAATCATAGCACCGCTGCACATTGGGCAAGGCTCTAATGTAACAAATAATTGAGCATCTTCTAATCGCCAATTTTTAAGGGCACGGTTAGCTTCTTGAATAGCCAGCATTTCAGCGTGTGTGGTTGCATCATGGCTTTCTTCCCGTTGGTTGTATCCTCGTCCGATAATTTCTCCGTGTAAAACAATTACAGCGCCAATGGGTACTTCCATTTTGGCTTCAGCTTTTTTAGCTTCTTTAATCGCTTCATGCATAAAGTATTCCTTTTCTTCTAATGTCAGCATACATCCAGTCCTTCGTTAGTTTCTTAAGCTTATCATATCATAATTCATCTACAAATCTGCAAAATAATGTTAGAATAAAAGAGACGAGCGGTTATCATTATCGCGCTAACTAAAAGAGGTGTTTTTTTGAATTTCAATGAAATCAAAGCAATTTATCCTGATGCACAATTAATAGATAAACCTAAAGATACAGCTGACATCATTTCTTTTCCATTCAAGAACAAATGGGTGCAAGTAGAAAAAATAACTAAAACTCCTACTGAGCTTGATTTACTGCGCTTATTATTTTCTGCTCAAAAAAATAAGCCCCATACAAATGCAACACATTCTGAATGGCAAACTTTTTTATTAGAAGAAGGCGAACTTCCTTCATCAGGAAAACTGGGCGACTATCGAATCATTCAATTTGCCATTTTAAAAAAAGACCAGCATTTCGAACAAAAAACCTGGCTTAAAGCTTTCAAAAGTATGTTCGAGAACTGCGAAGAAGCTTTTTTTATTGATGAAACAACTGGCTTGCTGATTCAAAATAGTACCGTTGAGCAGCTAACCACAGACGAGCTGTCAGGTATCATCCAGACACTAGACGATGATTTTTCAATCAAAACATTTTGTTATATTGGTCAATTCTGGCCTCTTGATCTAGAGTTTAAAGCCATCTTTAAAGAAGAGCAGCTTATTTTTAATCGGCAAAAAAGCAGAGGTCTTTCCCTACTCTCTCTACCAAGTGTAGCTTTGCACTATTATATCTCTGATGCCCTAGAAAAAAGCCCCTTAATGCAAAGTTTAAAACAAAAATATACTAGTCAAACAGAAACAAAAGAGTTAATTTTAGCGTTATGGCACAGTCAAGGCAATATTAGTTTGGCTGCAAAATCATTATATGTCCATCGAAATACTTTGCAGTACCGAATTGATCGTTTTTATGAAATGAGCGGCTTATCCTTACGCAATATGAATGATCTATTGCTTTGTTATTTACTTACTTTATAAGAAAAGCGGGACAAGTCCGCTAGACATTGAAGGCAGAAAAAAATTATAGAATTCTATTTATTAAGAAAAGCACTCTAAAAATTAGGTTTTAATCTAATTTCTAGAGTGCCTTTTTTAACAAAACTAGTTTTGTTAATGAGACATTTTATCTTTAAGATCGTCCGCAATATCTTCGCCTTTATCCATCACTTTATCTTTTTTATCCATTAACATTTCTTTAAACTCATTCGTTGCCTCTTTTAAGTGATCACTGTATGTTCCAACTTGTCCTTTCAAGTCAGTAACTTTATCCACTACTTTCAATAAGTTTACCACTTCATCGTCTGATAGCTTTTCAACGACGTCTAAAGCTTTTTCATTTCCTTTTAATTTATCTTTTACAAAGTTTTTTGCTCTTTGGCGGTTCATATAAGCTTCTACTTTGGCCATCGAATTATTAGATGCCGATAGAATGATCGCTCCAACAGCCATTGTTGCTCCTAAACCGATAAGTAAGTTACGTGTACTTTTTTTCATATTCTTTACATCCCCTTCTATTCAATCTATCTACACAATAATCATAGCAGAAACATAAAAATAATACGAACAAAAACGCCTAACATACTATTACTGTGTTAGGCGTTTCTGCTAAATGCTTAATTTAACCAGCAGAGGTTAAGCTTTGACCGTATCTTCCGGTGCGCTAATTTTCCCTTGCTTTTCGGTATTCTCTTTTACTGCAATGCGGATTTTACCTTTTGTTGCTCCGATTGTCACATGATCTCCAATTTTAACAGTCTTATTCAATAATTCTTCGCTTAGGCGGTCTTCGATTTCTTTTTGGATAGCACGGCGTAAAGGTCGTGCACCATACTCAGGATCAAAGCCAGCTTTTGCAATAACATCAATTGCGGCTTGCGTAATCTTAACATGGATATCCATTTCTTCTAAACGTTTAACAATCACTTGTCCCATTAACTTAACAATCTTGTTCAGTTCAGGTTTTTCAAGGGAATGGAAGACGATAATTTCATCCAAACGGTTAATAAACTCCGGTTTGAATGTATTTTTCAACTCTTCTTTAATCCGTTTTTCCATTGTTTTATGGTCTTTTCTAGCATCAACGGCACTAAACCCAACTGATTTCTCATCTCGTAAAGCTGTCGCTCCAAGGTTGGACGTCATAATCATAACCGTATTCTTGAAATCAACTTTACGGCCTTTAGAATCCGTTAAATGTCCATCATCCAGTACTTGTAGCAGAATATTAAAGACATCAGGATGCGCCTTTTCGACTTCATCGAATAAAATGACAGAATAAGGTTTTTGACGGATTTTTTCAGTCAATTGACCACCTTCATCGTAACCTACATATCCTGGAGGAGAACCGATCAAACGGCTCGTGCTGTATTTTTCCATAAACTCTGACATATCAACTCGTATTAAAGCATCTTCACTGCCAAACATAGCTTCTGCCAACGTTTTGGCCAATTCTGTTTTACCAACACCTGTAGGGCCTAAAAACATAAATGAACCAATCGGACGGTTAGGATCCTTCAAACCACTTCGTGCACGTCTAATAGCTCTGGCAACTGCACTGACTGCTTCTTCTTGACCAATAACACGATTGTGCAATACTTTTTCCAGTTTCAATAAGCGGTCAGATTCTTTTTGTTCCATTTGCTGTACTGGAATCCCTGTCCATAAAGAGACTACTTCTGCGATATCCAATTCAGTCACTTGTAAGTGCGAACCAGAGGAAGCTTGTTTCTCCTGTTTCAACAATATACTTTCTACTTTTTTCCGTTGCCGCATTTCTTTTACACGTACTTTAGCTGCTCTTTCAAAATCTTGCAATTGGATTGCTTCTTCTTTTTCTTGGACCATGGCGTCTAAATCAGCTAAAGCTGCTGCCACTGGTGTTGGTTTAGATGAACTATCTAAACGAACTTTAGAAGCTGATTCATCAATTAAATCAATCGCTTTGTCC
>NZ_DAMDAK010000091.1:1380-2001 GCF_032094055.1 Carnobacterium sp. | reverse complement strand
GGCAATTGTCGAGAAGTGATGTAACGAGAAGACAATTGAACGGCTGCACGGATCGCTTCTTCTGTGATTTCAACTCCATGATGTTCTTCATAGCGAGAACGTAACCCCAACAAAACTTCTTCTGTTTCTTCTGGAGTTGGCTGATCTACGCGTATAGGAGAAAAACGTCTTTCTAATGCTGCGTCTTTTTCAATATACTTTTGATACTCATCTAAAGTGGTTGCTCCAATTGTTTGCAGTTCTCCACGGGCTAAAGCAGGTTTTATGATATTTGAAGCATCAATTGCTCCTTCAGCGCCTCCTGCTCCAATCAATGTATGCAATTCATCAATAAATAGAATCACTTCTCCGTCTTGATAAATTTCATCGATTATTTTCTTCATCCGTTCCTCAAACTCGCCTCGGTATTTTGTACCGGCGACCAACGAACCCATATCAAGCATCATTAAACGTTTGTTGGCTAATGTTGATGGAACCTCTCCCGAAGCAATTTTTTGGGCCAGTCCTTCAGCAATAGCTGTTTTACCCACTCCAGGTTCGCCAATCAAAACAGGGTTGTTTTTAGTCCGACGGCTCAATATTTGAACAATCCGTTGAATTTCTGTTTTTCTTCCTATAATT
>NZ_DAMDAK010000091.1:0-1370 GCF_032094055.1 Carnobacterium sp. | reverse complement strand
CTCTTGCTAAAGAGTCCAGTGTAGGCGTACCAGCTACCGGCTTAGCAGCAGCTTTTGGCCGTCTCCCTTTTCCATTGGTTCCCTCTGTGACTCCCATTTTTTTCAATAAAACTTGACGAGTTTTGTTCAAGCTGATATCCAAATTAGTTAAAATCTTAGAGGATAAAATATCTTCTTCTCGTAATAAACCAAGTAAAAGATGTTCTGTTCCTACTAAAGGTGCTCCCATTCGTCTTGCTTCATCAGTAGCCAACGTAATAGCTTGCTTAGCTCTTGGCGAGTACGGCAAAATCATATCTTTTGAACTGTATTTCATGGTGCCATAACCCGTGAAATGTTCGACTTCTTCCCGCACATCATTTTCAGTTACAGAGAATTGGCGGAGTGTTTTACCAGCAATTCCTTCTTGTTCCACCATAAGTCCTAATAAAATATGTTCAGTCCCTATAGAATTTTGGCGAAATCTTTTAGCTTCTTCTTGAGCTAAAATTAAAACGACTTTTGCTTTTTCTGAAAATAATTCATTCATATTATTGCCTCCATCTCCTATGACTGTTCGTATTTTAAGTTATTTAAAAAAGCAGTTAATATCCGTGCTCTTAGTGCATGTTCCTTCTTTGGATCCAGTGATAAAACTGACTTTTCCATGACCGCCAACATTGAATTCGCTTCGCGTTTAGCAATCATATTGTCTTCATATAAAGTTTCAATAATTGAAAAAGCATCTCGTTGTGAAATTTCGTCTCCAATTACATCGATCATCATATTCAGCATTTCTGCTTCATCCAATAATTTTACTTTAATTATCCGGATATATCCGCCACCACCGCGTTTACTTTCAACTAGATAACCTTGCTGAACAGTAAACCGTGTATTGATAACATAGTTAATTTGAGAAGGAACACAATTAAATCGCTCTGCCATTTCACTACGTCTAATTTCGACTTGCTCATCCGTTCCAAGTACTTTTTTCAAATAAGCTTCAATGATATCCGACATATTTTGATTGTTCATGTGCTATTTGTTACTGAAACAATGAAGATGTATGGTATGTATATTACCTATTTTTACCACACAATGCAACGGTGTTCTCTCAGTAACACTCCTTTTCTTTTTGTCTCAACACCAGACTTAATACTTTATTATTTCAGGTCAAGAAAATGTTAAACCGACTAGCTAATTTCTTGACTAATCCTGACTTTAATTATACGAGAAAATGACTCATTTGAAAAGCAACTCCGCTTATTTACTTTAAAATTTATTCGTTCCTATATTTAACGTTAAGTTTTATATTGCTGAACAAAAATTAAAAATTTTTTACACTAACGGTAAATGGCTATTTTATTCGAAAAGAGTCACTCACAATACGT
>NZ_DAMDAK010000090.1:6431-10608 GCF_032094055.1 Carnobacterium sp. | reverse complement strand
ATGAACCTTTATTGGTATTAAATTTAGAAAGCGACCAGCGGGGAGCTATCAAAAGTCTGAGACAAGATCTGCGGGAGTTCTTTACAAATCAAACCGACCTAGATGCGTCTCGCTTGTAATTTGAAGCAAAATTGTCCTATGATAATAGAGTAAATAATAAAGAGGAGTTGTTCATTTATGGGCGAGGCATTACTTGAAAGTTATGAATTATACAATGGAGTAAAAATTCCTAAATTAGGTTTAGGCGTTTTCTTAATGAAAGATGAAGAAGAATTGGTCGAAGCAGTTAAAACGGCCGTCGAGGTAGGGTACCGTCATTTTGATACGGCTAAAATATATGGAAACGAACAATATGTAGCACGCGGGTTGAAAGAAGCAGGGATACCACGTAAGGATGTCTTTATAACTTCTAAAGTATGGAACTACGATCAAGGATATGAACAAACAAAAATTGCTTTTCAAGAATCATTAGATAAATTAGAAACAGATTACTTAGATTTGTATTTGATCCATTGGGCTGCTCCAAAATTTGTTGAAACTTGGAAAGCTATGATTGAGTTATACGAAGCTGGAAAAATTCGGGCAATTGGTGTATCGAACTTTCAAATCCACCATTTAGAAGAATTAAAAAATCAAGGATTAATGCAACCGATGATCAACCAAATCGAAACGCATCCTGAGTTTCCTCAAAATGAGCTTCATGAGTATATGAAAGCCAACGGGATCCTCCATGAAGCATGGGGACCATTGGGTCAAGGGAAATCCGAACTCTTAAAAAGCCCAGTATTAAAAGATATTGGACAAAAATACTTCAAGACTCCTGCACAAGTGATTTTACGCTGGCATTTAGAAAGAGGAGAAGTGGTCATTCCTAAATCAGTTCATGCTGACCGAATTAAAGAAAACAGTGAATTATTTGATTTTTCATTAACAGAAGAAGACATGGAAGAGATTGCCGGTTTGAATACAGAAACTCGTTACGGCGGCGATCCTGATGACCAGGAAAGAATGAAAGAAACCTCTATTAGACCAAAAAATGCATAAAAATAAAGGAGAGTTGGTAAAAAACCAACACTCCTTTATTTTTTTAGCTTACTCTGAACGTTTCTTTTCGTACTTCTTTGTTTTTATTGTTTGTCAGGACACCAATGCCATTTAAATCCATCTTTTGTTAAAAGCAGGTCACTTTCAACCGGTCCCATAGAACCACTTGGGTAGTTAGGGAACTCTACAGTTTCAGTATCCCAAGTTTTACGAATGATATCAACGAATTTCCAAGAACTAGCAACTTCATCCCAGTGAGTGAAGTTGGTAGAATCTCCATTCAGACAATCCAAAATCAGTTTTTCATATGCTTCTGAACTATTAGCTGTAGTTTCTGCAGAATGTTTATGTTCTAATTGCAAGGTTTCTGTTTCTAGACCAAGGCCTACTTTTTTAGTATTCAATTCTAAAGAAAACCCTTCAATAGGTTGAATATAAATAGTTAAGACATTGGGAGGTAAGGGCTCATCATTGTTATCAAATAAGTTTAAAGGAACATTTTTAAATTCAATATCAATTTGTGTGCCTTTATTCGTTAACCTTTTACCAGTCCGGAAATAAAAAGGAACACCCGACCATCTGAAATTATCGATCATGATTTTTCCAGCTACAAAGGTTTCTGTCTGAGAATCAGGAGCAACATTCAATTCTTCCCGGTATCCATTCAATTCTTCACTACTGATGGAACTTGGACCATATTGGCCGCGGACTAAATAGTCAGACACTTCTTCTGGTTTGAAAAGACGGACTGCTTGCAAGGCTTTAATTTTTTCTGTACGAATTTCCTTATCTTGCAAACGAGTTGGAGGCTCCATTGCCAATAACGAAATGACTTGAAGAATATGATTTTGCAGCATGTCTCTCAACGCGCCGCTGGTATCATAATATCCGCCTCGTTCTTCTACCCCGATCGATTCACTTAAAGTGATTTGAATATTATCGATATAACGGTTATTCCACATAGCTTCAAACATATTATTAGCAAAACGGACTGCAGAAATATTCTGAACCATCTCTTTTCCTAAATAATGGTCGATACGGTAAATTTGATTTTCCTCAAATGATGCACGAATTTGGTTATTCAATTCAAGTGCACTTTCGTAATCGTGGCCAAATGGTTTTTCAATAATCAAGCGATTGAAACCTTCAGCTGTAATCAAGTTGCAGTCTTTTAAATTCTGTGAAATGACACCAAAGAACTTAGGAGACATGGCTAAATAAAACAATCGATTTCCCTCTAATTGATAACGAGTATCTAAAGTTTCTGATAAAAGCTTAAGGATATCGTAATGTTCGATATCAGTCACATTATGAGATTGATAATAAAAATGACTTGCAAATTCTTGTGCATGTTCAGGAGATTCTATTAGATCTTGAATAGAATCCACGACGATTTCACGATAGTAATCATCTGTCCATTCTCTTCTTGCTGTTCCGATTACTGCAAATTTTTCCGCAAGGTAACCTTTTTTGTACAATCGATAAAGAGAAGGATATAGTTTTCTCTTTGCCAAATCTCCTGTTCCACCAAAAATAGTAAACAGAGCAATCTTTTCTTTACTCATTTATCTTTACCTCTCTTTCGATATAACCTTGTGTAGCGCTTTATTCGCAAACGGTCATCTTTCATATTATACAAGTATCTGTTGTTAGAATCAATCAAACCTGATTAATAAAATACTACAACTTCATTAAATAGAAATTGTCTATTCAAGTCAACCGGTGATTAAAAAATAAAGGGATTGCAAGGCAGATAAAAAATACAGTTATCAGTCATGGAATAATTTTATGAACATTGGTTTCCAAATGGAAGACTATTGTCAAGTAAAACAATGGCAAAATCCTCATAGAACGAACAATTGCTTAACGAATGAAGGCTGATTATGGTATAATACACAAGATGCAAAAGAGTATCGATAGAAAAGAGGCGGACAATAGTGGAACATACATTTGAAAAATTTAATTTACAACCATTTTTAATAGAAGCAATCAACGAAATAGGATTTACTCAGCCGACTGAAGTGCAAGATAAACTTATTCCTGCTATAAAAAAAGGAAAGAGCGTAATCGGTCAATCTCAAACAGGATCTGGTAAAACGCATACGTTCTTATTGCCTTTGATCAATGCAGTTGACCCGGCAAAAAAAGAAGTACAAGTCGTCATTACAACTCCAAGCCGAGAATTGGCGGAACAGATTTATCAAGCAGCACTTCAACTCGTCGAAAAAGCACCCGAAAGAATCATTGTACAAAACTTTGTCGGCGGGACAGATAAAAAACGACAAATAGCAAAATTGACAGGTACCCAACCGCATGTTGTAATAGGCACACCTGGGCGAATTTTAGATTTAGTGACCGAAAACGCCTTGTTGATCCATACTTCACCTGTACTGGTAATTGACGAAGCAGATATGACACTCGATATGGGATTTTTGGAAGATATTGATCAAATTGCTGGTAAGTTACCGACGCCATTACAAATGTTAGTTTTCTCGGCAACGATTCCTAATAAATTAAAACCATTCTTAAAAAAATATATGGAAAATCCTTTATATGAACACATTCAACCAAAAGAAGTCATTTCTTCTTCTATTGAGAATTGGTTGATTTCAACTAAAGGCAGAGATCGAATTGATGTTATTTATGAATTGCTGATGATTGGACAGCCTTATTTAGTGATGATATTTGCTAATACGAAAGCGAAAGTAGATGAAATTGCTGAGGGACTAAAAACTAGAGGGGTAAAAGTTGCTAAAATTCATGGGGACATTCCTCCTCGTGAACGGAAACGAGTTATGAAGCAAGTTCAAAATTTAGAATACCAATTTGTAGTAGCGACAGATTTAGCAGCTCGTGGAATTGACATTGAAGGAGTTTCTCATGTCATCAATGCTGAGATTCCGCGCGATTTGGATTTCTTTATTCACCGTGTCGGCCGGACAGGACGAAACAACCTTAAAGGTACAGCCATTACTTTATATGCTCCTAGCGATGAAAATCTGATTATTGATATTGAAAAATTAGGTATTACTTTTGAACCTAAAACCGTTAAAAATGGAGAAATCATTGATACCTTTGATCGTAAACGTCGCGCTCAACGTGAAAAGAAAAAATCAGAGCCTCTTGATGGAAC
>NZ_DAMDAK010000090.1:4612-6421 GCF_032094055.1 Carnobacterium sp. | reverse complement strand
AAAAAAATGGGACGCGCAATCAAAGCAAGCAACGTTAAAAAACGCCGTGTTGAACGCCGTACACAAGCGAATGCAATTAAGAAAGCAAATAAAAAAAAATAACATAAGAAAACCAGTAAACGAAAAATTTCGTTTACTGGTTTTTTTGTTCATTAGGCAAAGACTACTTAGGCAGTTTTCTAATCGCCAAATAATAAAAATACAAGGTTATAACCATTTTGACTTCCAATTGAAGATAAGGAGTTAAGTTGAAACTGTTGAGTACTGCAAAGAAGAAAGTCGGTAAAGTTGAAGCTGCTAGTACAATTTTCCAATTATCACCAAAACGTAAAGGCCGCCGACTCACTGCTGCAATAAGATTAGCAAAAACCGTGTACAGTAAATTGTATACCACAACAAGGACTAAACTGATCAACCAAATCAGAATGAATGAAAAGATAAACACAAAACGATTTGTTGTTTGTGTTCCGGTCACCAAATCAGTAAAGAACTGATCTGTAATACCATTCATGTTTGAATAAGGAATTTCAATAGGATAACCAGGGGCATTCAAGTAAAAGCGATCTTTAAGTAAAGCAACACCAATCGTTGTACCAATAGTATTATTGTTTACATCTGCAACAGTTTGTTTGCCAGTAGGATCAAAAGTAAAAATAATAGAATCTGTTTGGTAAATAAAACTTTCTACAGACTCATCGGTAACGAGTTGATTTTGTTCAATTTTAAAGGCTGGCAGATGTTCATCAATTGTTTGTCCATCGTGCTTGATGTCTTTTAGAATCTGATTTCCTTGGATCCAGGTAGGAATGGCTGTTATGAAAGCTAAAAGTAAGAGATAAAGAAAAACATTTCTCTTTTTTAGACTACGTGCGGTGGCTAACTGTTCTGGATGAATAAAAGCTGTTTTTATCAAATTTAAAAAATAAATATTGACCCTCTCCTAACCTTATTATAAAAGACGTTCTTTATTATTGTAGTCTTTTATAGTATTAAACTCAATATCAATAAGGAATTCTTCACAAAAATCTTAGAAAAGAAAAGTGTTGTATCAAAAATAAAGGCAAAGGCTTTGAATTTTTATATGAAAGGTGTTACATTTAAAGGGTAGCAAAGGAATCGCAAAAAAAATAGATATACGGAGGAATTTAATTATGGCTTATGAATTACCGGAATTACCTTATGCATATGATGCGTTAGCACCTTCTATTGATGAAGAAACGATGCATTTGCACCATGACAAACATCACAACACTTATGTGACGAATTTAAATAAGGCGATTGAAAAACATCCTGAATTAGGAGAAAAATCAATTGAAGAATTGGTTTCTGATTTGACAGCAGTTCCTGAAGAAATTCGCACAGCAGTACGTAATAATGGTGGTGGACATGCAAACCACAGCTTTTTCTGGAAAATTCTTTCTCCAACAGGCGGCGGCGAACCAACTGGTGAATTGAAAGAAGCAATCGAATCTACTTTTGGCAGCTTAGACAAATTTAAAGAAGAATTTGCAGCAGCAGCAGCTGGCCGTTTTGGATCTGGTTGGGCATGGTTAGTAGTAGACGGCGGAAAATTAGCCATCACTTCAACACCAAACCAAGATTCTCCATTATCTGAAGGCAAAACACCAGTTTTAGGATTAGATGTATGGGAACATGCTTACTACCTGAACTACAAAAACGTTCGTGCTGACTACATCAAAGCATTCTGGAACTTAGTAAACTGGGAAGAAGCAGCAAAAAATTACGCAGCAGCAAAATAAAAGCAACTGAATGAAATAAAGCAAGACAAAATGAAGCAGACGGATAGCC
>NZ_DAMDAK010000090.1:0-4602 GCF_032094055.1 Carnobacterium sp. | reverse complement strand
TCTGCTTTATTTTTGTGTTGGTATAGGGTTTTATAACAATTCATTTTGTTCTGCAGTTAATAAAGGACGAAATGTTAGATAGAGGCAGTCTAGCAGAACAAAAGCGGTGTAAACCAAGCTGAGAGTGTCCGGTAGAAGTAGTCAGCAGACAAAATTGGTAGAAACCAGGCTGAGAGTGTCCGGTAGAGGCGGTCTAGCAGACAAAAGTGGTGTAAACCAAGCTGGGAGTGTCTGGTAGAGGCGGTTTAGCAGACAAACCAATAAAAAAAGCTCTTATCAAAGATAAAGAGCTTTTCTAGTATTATTCAATTTGGATGCCTAAAGCACCAGCTATCACCAAGGCTTGACCAGCATTTAAAATGCTGCCTTTGAGTAAGTCAGTGGATATAGCAATACGGTCAAATGTAGAGGAACTTAAGTTCAATCCCTTCATATTTGTCTGCATAAAATTTGCTCCATCTAATTCACATTTTTCAAAAAATAAATGTTGCCACTTGATTTCGAAAAAGTCACTTTCAGTCAATGAAGTTTTAGTAAAACAAACTCTTTTTAAAGAAGCATAACTAAACGATCCGTAGTTGCCAAAACATTCAGTAAAAGTGGTGTCCATGATTGACGCTTCAGCAAAATTAGTTCCTAAAAACTTCGTATTGGCAAATTGAGCACGTTGAATGATGGCTTCAATCATCTCCGTGTTGCTGATATTGCATTTTTCAAACGTTACATCCAGTAACTCTATTTGGTGAAACTGACAATTTTCAAAAGTGACATTGACAAAAGCAACATTTTTAAAACATACTTTTTCAAAAGAAACATCGGATAATGAACAATCTTGAAAAAGAGTATTCGTATAATAAGCTTCATGTTCTAATTCGTCAAAGTTTCCAGGCAGCAAATCGGGAGTTAACTTAGGCGGGGTAATTTTTATTTTTTTAGTCATTCTGTTCTCCTTTAAATAAATGATAATTTTTTGTTTTTAACACAGCTAGATGAGTAACCAGTAAGAGAAGTGCTGAAATCAGAGACAAAATCATACCTTCTTTGAACCAAGGTGTCCGATACTGAAAAGTAACCGTATGTGTTCCCGGTTTAATTGGGACTGCTAATAAGCTATCTACAGCTTTTTCTGTTTTTGCGGGAACGCCATCGATCTTCACTGTCCAGCCTTTACTGTATGGAATAGAGGTAAACAGCAGCTGCTGATCTTCTTGGATAGTTACTTTTCCTTTAATCCGAACATTGGTCTGTTCGGTTATGTCCATACCACTTTGTTGTAATTGATCAATAGCTGATGTGAAAGCAGTTTGATCTAATTGATACAACTGCATATCTTCTAAAAGCAGGGTTGATTTTTTCAATGAAAACTTAATGGTGATTGTGTCATCTTTGTTTACATTGGCCAAATTCAAGATTAACACATCACGGTAAGTAGGATATTGGGTAAATGGAAGTCCATTTAAATAAATAGCTGTATCCTCTTCTTTGACATTTGGTCCTAATGTTACATAATAAGCACCATTTGTTTCCGGTTTAAATTGGAACGTAACAGAAGCTTCTTCATTAGAAATCTGTTTGGTATACGTTTGTCTTTGACTGGTTTGAGAGACGGACACATTTTGATAGACTGTACTCGTAAAATCTAATGGAACAAACATTTCTGTTTGACTAGACATTCCTGTTAGTCCGCGTAACAATTTCTCTTGTAATTGTATTGGCTGATTGCTTTCAGCAGCGACATCTAACACAGCCTTGTTGCTGCCGAACGCAATTGGCAAAGCATAAGGGTTTTGGTACAAAACAGTCCGGGTGGTTTCAGCAAAAGGCTGATAAGCACGTAAATCTGGTTTAGTCTGCATCAAGGACAATTGAAAAGCTGGATCAACCATTTCAGCAGCCGGAAGAACTTCTATTTGCTTTAATAAAGAGACATCTTTTAATAATTCATCTTTTCTTTCAGGCAAACGATACAGTTCATTTTGTTCACTGATATAATATTTGATCCCAAAAAGCGCATCTGTAACTAAAGTGCCATTCGCATAGGCAATAAATCCATCACCTACGGGAAAGCCCAACCGTCCAAACAATTGCGGAATCTCTTTTTCAAAAGTAGAACTAAAATGAGAAATACTTGGAAAATCAGCTTGGAAACTATCATTTTTGGACCGCAAAAAGGTCTTTTCGATTCGGTAAAAACCAGCATCTTTTTTTTGAATGGCAGCAATGGTTGTGTCTAATTCTTTTTGATAAGTTGAAAAGGAATCTTGTTTAACGTAGCTTAAGCGTGACAAATCAATTTGAGCATTTGCACCCATCTCAACGGCAGTAATTAAAAAAAGAATCAAGGCAAGCCAGCGGTATTGTTGCGGTTTAACAATCAGCAGAAATATAATAAGCAGACTAAAAACGATAGTCAGAATTATTTGTTCAGGATAGACAAAGTCATAGTTGCCTTGATAAACACTGATTCCGATAACCGTAACTAAAATAACACTGAAGAACGTTTCAAGTGGTCGTAATCCTTCCATTTTCATAAAGCTGCGGTAGCCGTTTAAAATCATAAAGAAACAGACAACAAAAGAAAAACGATAAGGATACCAAATTGGATACTGCATAGCATGCCAAATCATATTAAAAGCTTTTAAATTCATTGAGACTACGTAAAGAATCATTAATAGCAAGGCTGTGATTCGTTCTCGTAAAGGAAAAGCATGGTTGGAAAAGTAACATCCGAAAGAAACCAAGGCTAAACTCCCGATAAAAAGATTGGGATAGCCAGTAGGCATTTGATCAAAATTAAAAGCGCCGATCATCAATTTGGAAAGCATTTCATGGAAAGGATAAGCCAGTTCCCAATCAAAAATCAGTTTAGTATAGCTGGCTTTACTCCCTAGCAAAGAATGGAAAGTAGGCAATAACAAAATAGCACTCAAGCCGGCACCTAATAAAGAATGCCACAAGAATAAACCAATCAGCTGGAAGTTTTCTTTTACTTTTTCTTTAAAAGACAGCGAATGCGAGTAGGACATTCCAGTAAGACGGAAAAGAAAGTAGCCAATCAAAAATAAGCAGATCATGTAGCTAATATAGTAATTTGAAAATAAAGCAAGAGCTAAAAAAAGTGAATAGGTTAATCCTTTTTTTTGAAAAAGCAGCTGCTCAACACCCAACGCAATCAAAGGTAAAAAAATCAATCCATCCAGCCACATAACATTTAGTTGATTGACAATCGTATAACCCATCAAAGCATAGCTGATAGAAAATGCTGCTAAAATAAAGCCATCTCCATTAAAAGCTTTCCTTAGTAACCAACCAAAACTTAGCCCTGTTAAACTGATTTTTAAAAGAGTCAAACAAGTAATAGCTAAGGAAACTTGGTTATGCGGAAAAAGTAAAAACAGAAGGTTAAAAGGACTGGTCAAATAATAAGCCCATAATCCGACCATGTCGCCGCCAATAGCTTTAGAAAAAGAATAATAAAAGCTAGAAGGGTCTTCAAAAAAAGTTTGTCGGTAATAAGAAAAAAAGTCAACGTACTGCTGTCCTAGATCAACAGTCATTAACGAACCATTCCCAAAAGGATAGACTCCTTGAATAATATAAATACCTGACATAATCAACAAAGGGATAAAAAAGGCCAATAATAGAGGCCATTGTTTATAGAAAAAAGATTTAATTGAAAATTGCACGATACTCACTCCAATAAATAAGTCTTTCAAAAATAAAGATTGATTTCTAATGTCTAGAATAGCATAGATTGCTAAGGAATAATTAAAAATTTCTTCATTCAATGGTTAATTTTGTTTGGATTTGTTACAATAGACGAAGTTAAGTGGAATAGGAAGGTGTAGCAGTGAAATCGAATAAAAAAAAGAATAATAAAAAAAAGTCGCATATACCTTTTCGTTTAAATCTTTTATTTTTCACGGTCTTTTTATTGTTTGCGACGCTTATTTTGCGTTTAGGCTATTTACAAATCGTGCAAGGCGAAGAATTCGAAACTCAAGTACAACGGACAGAAACAACTCTGGCAACTGGAACGGTACCGCGTGGTGAGATTTATGACAGCCAGTACCGCAAGCTAGTGGGGAATACTCCTCTTCAAGCGATCACCTATACAAGAGGTAAAGGGATATCCGGAAAAGATATGGCAACTATTGCAATGAATTTGGCCCAATATATCGAAATGCCCCATGTTACAGAATTGGATACAAAAGAAGATTTCGACGTATCTAAAAGAGATTTGCAAGATTTTTGGATAGCATTAAATGAAAGCAAAATAAATAAACGTCTATCAGAAAAGGAATTGAATTTGCCTGCAACGGAACTTTATCAAGCACAAGTTAACCATGTAACGGATGAAGACATTCAGTTTACTGCAGAAGAACAAGAAGCAGCGGCAATTTTTAAACGAATGAACAGTGCCTATGCTTTGTCAACGATTAATATCAAAAGCGAAAATGTGACGGATGAAGAAGTGGCCAAAGTTAGTGAAAACTTATTGGCTTTACCTGGTGTTGATACAGGTACTGACTGGGTTCGGACTTATCCTGAGGGAGAAATGCTAAAAAGCATTTTAGGGGATGTGACCACAGAAGCGAAAGG
>NZ_DAMDAK010000089.1:9006-10706 GCF_032094055.1 Carnobacterium sp. | reverse complement strand
TAAAAGAAAAAGAATACCCTGCATTTGAAGTGAAAACAGTTGATGGTCAAACCGTTTCAGCTGTGATTACAGAAGGTGGGACAGAGTTTGGCTATGACTTACCAAAAGATAAATTCCGTCAACCGTTTATGGCTCGTTATGTGGATGTAAGATTGCCGATTGAAGCGATGGCTGGTTTATCTTGGAACAGCTTTGTACTAGTGGAAGCTGAAAGTAATCACAAAGCCGAAGCGGAAAAAGAAACCCTTCTTTCAAATAATGGTGCAACCTTAGAAAATGACCACTTGAAAATTGAGGTCCAAACAGATGGCACATTATCTATTTTAGATAAAGCGACTGATCAAACCTATACAGATTTATTGAATTTTGAAGACACTGGGGATATTGGTAACGAATATATTTTCAGACAGCCATTAAATGATCAAGCTATTTATTCAAAAGGGACAACAGCAGAAATCAGGGTTGTTGAAGATACGATTGGTTTTGGCGAAATCGAAATTATTCATCATTTAGAAATACCAGTTTCAGCAGATGAATTACTAGAAGAAGAACAAAAAGCCGTTATCGAAATGCGTGAACGCCAAGCAGGACGTTCTAAGACATGTAAAACACTAACGTTAAAAACAAAAGTGCGTTTAGAACGCCACAGTCAACAAGTTAAATTTGAAACAACCTTTGACAATCAACATAAAGATCACCGTTTACGTGTTTTATTCCCGACAGGTATTCAAGCTAATGTGCATTACGCAGACAGTATTTTTGAAGTAGTGGAACGGCCAAATAATGTAGACCCAGCATGGATCAATCCTTCCAACCCACAACACACACATGCTTTTGTAAATGTCCAAGATGCAGAACATGGGGTAACGGCAGCTGTTGTCGGGTTAAACGAATATGAAATTATTGAAGAACACGCTCAACAAACAATTGCAGTTACTTTGTTACGTGCAGTTGGCGAATTAGGAGACTGGGGCTATTTTGCTACGCCGGAAGCACAATGCTTAGGTGAGCAATCCATGCTGTATGCCCTGTCTTTCCATGGAGAAGAAGAGGCAGTTAGAACGTATCATGAAGCCTACAATTTCCAAATTCCTTTCAGTGCGTACCAAACGACTGTTCATGATGGAAAATGGGCATCTGATCATCAATATGCTGAGTTAAGTGACTCAAACATGGCATTAACGGCTTTCAAACGCAAAGAACACAGTGATGAGATCGTTACGCGGATGTACAACTTAACCAATAAAGAAACCGAAGCCGGTTTAACGATAGAAAATTATGTTGCAAGAAAATGTAATTTACTAGAAGAAGCCGTTGACGGTTCCCTAGAAGTTCCAGCTAAACCGTATGAAATCGTTAATAGATTATGGGAAAAGCAATAAAGTACACCTAATACCACTGATCTAAATAAGAAGGTTTAATCGTCTTAGGACTGTTAAATCTTCTTAATTTTAATAAAACGAATAAAACCAGTTACTATATATTTTTAGGAGGGCCAAAATGAAACTGAAATATTTTGGAACGGCGGCTGCAGAAGGAGTTCCAGCTCTATTTTGTAAATGCGACTTATGCCAAGAAGCACGTAAAAAAAAGGGACGGGATATCCGTACTCGCTCGCAGTCTTTAATCGATGATCAATTATTGATCGATTTTCCAGCAGACAGTTATTTGCACTTTTTAGAAGAAGATTATAACCTGGC
>NZ_DAMDAK010000089.1:7078-8996 GCF_032094055.1 Carnobacterium sp. | reverse complement strand
CTGGCAGATATTGAACATTTGATTATTACTCATGGGCATTCAGATCATTTTTATCCAGAAGATTTGGTCATGAGAATGAGCGGATACAGCAATAGTCTGGATACTAAATTGACTATCTATGGAAATGAACGGGTTGCTTCTTTTTATCAACGGGTCTTTGATTTAGAAGGAAGAATAGATGAAGATCGTTTAGCCTTTCAACTGGTATACCCTTTTGAAACGTTTGAAGCAGGGCATTATCATATTACTCCCTTATTGGCAGATCACGATAAAAAAGAAACTTGCTTTATCTATCAAATTACAGATGGCGAAAAAAACGTTTTATATGCTCATGATACAGGATATTTCTTAGCAGAAAACTGGAAGTACTGGGAAAAAACTAAACCTTATTTTCACTGTGTCAGTTTAGATTGCAACAGCCAAATGAATAAAGTAGACGGCAACCATATGAGTTTTTATGATAATGTGGCGATTAAAAATAAAATGAATGAGATGGGTTTAACGGACGAGAAGACTATTTTTGTCAGCAGCCATTTTTCCCATAATAGTGGCTTGCTTTATGATGAAATGAATACGATAGGAATGAAAGAGGGTTTCATAACCGCATACGATGGACTTGAATTGACTTTTTAGCTAAACTAAATAAAGGAATGGTGCTAGCCTGTTATATCAGTTTCAGCAGTCCGCTATGTGAGAGAAGTTAGATACTAAATAGCAGTAAAATGTGTCGAAGAAGGGTTTGTATGAATAAAGAGAAATTAACATCACTGCTCAAAATTATGATTGGAAATATTTTTATGGCATTCGCTTATGCAAAATGGATGAAACCAAATGATATTATCAATGGCGGCGTAACCAGTATTGGCATGATTTTAGAGAAAATTACGTCGATCCCGCTCTTGTATTTGACGAATGGCGTTACTGTTGTTCTGCTTGTTTTTTGTTTTATTTTTTTAGGTAAAGAGAACTTTTTTAAATCCTTTTTCAGCAGTATATGTTATATGGTTTTATTTAGTTTCTTTTATTCGCTGCCTATAGAAGCTTCTATCAATTTACCTATTGATTTTAGTTTAGCCAGTTTATTCATTGCGATTGGTTATTATTGCTGCATCTCTTCAAATGCTTCTACAGTTGGAATGGATGTTATTGCTTTAGTATTGCATAAAAGAAACTCAAAACTTAAAATTGCTTTGATGATTCGCTATATCAACTTTTTTGTATTAGCTGTGGGGTTGTTTACTTATGGCTGGCAGTCAGTTGCTATCGGTATTGCTTTTAGTTTTGTTAATTCCTATCTATTAAATGTAATGTTAGAAGCAGATAAAAATAGTACACTGAAAAAAGTGAAGCAAAAAAATTAAATAATTGATAATCAATAATCAACTCCTTCCATATAATTCGGCTAAAAGCTATTTATATGGAAGGAGTTAGTGTTTTACAATAGTTCAGGTTAACATTGTGCTATAGAAGCTAATTGCAACATAATTGTGTGTTAGAAATTATTGACGATTTTTTATTAAATGCTTGCATGATTTTTTAAATCATGGTATTATCATTTGTGTAATCGGTTACACATTTTGATAAGCGATGAGGTGAACAGGATGAAAACAATTAAAGATGTGGCGAATTTAGCAGGTGTTTCTGTGGCTACGGTTTCAAGAGCTTTAAACAAAAGCGGTTATGTTAGTGACAAAAGTCGCGAGAAAGTGGAAGCAGCCATTAAAGAATTAGATTTTTATCCTAATGAAGTAGCTCGTTCGCTTTATCAAAAGAAATCTAAATTAATCGGCTTACTTTTACCTGACATCTCGAATCCTTTTTTTCCTTTGGTTGCAAAAGGAGTAGAAGATAAAATGAGTGAAATGGGCTATAACTTAATCTTAGGGAATGTTCAAGAAAATTCATCTAAAGAAGAAGA
>NZ_DAMDAK010000089.1:4708-7063 GCF_032094055.1 Carnobacterium sp. | reverse complement strand
CTTTACACAAAATAATGTAGCTGGTGTTTTATCAGCGATTGAGGGCGGATTTCGTAATTTAAAAAATATGCCGTTCGTTATGTTGGATAGAGTAACATCGAATAAGGAATATTCTGTTTATTCTGATGATTATCAAGGAGGAACTTTAGCTGCTCAGACAATCGCTGAAAGAAGTCCAAGAGAAGTAGTTGTCATGGTGGGGCCACGCAGCGTTTCTAATTCATTGGTCCGCCTATCCGGCAGTATTAAAGTATTGGAAGAACATAAAATCACTTATCATTTATTTGAAACGGAGTCCTTTCAGTTCGAATCTGCAGAGAAAGCTTCCTTTCACTTGTTGGAAAATTTCCCGAAAGTAAACAGTATCATTGCTTCCAATGACATTCATGCACTGGCTGTGATGAGAGAAGCGATTCGAAGAGGCATCAAAATCCCCGATGAATTACAGGTCATTGGATATGATGATAATCCGTATAGCAAAATGATGTATCCAAGTTTGGCAACTATCGCACAACCTGCCTATCAAATTGGCTATAAAGGTGCAGAGATATTATGTGCTCGAATAGAAGGCAGAAAAGTTAAAGAAAAAAATATTCAATTACCTGTAACGCTTGAGGTGAGAGAATCATTGAGAAAGAAGGATGAAAATGAGTAAACTTACTGTAGTCGGCAGTTTATCAACGGATTTTGTTGTAAGTGCCGAAAAAAGACCGGAAGTAGGAGAAACCATTATAGGGACAGATTTTAAAACTACTTTTGGGGGAGAAGGAGCCAATCAAGCGATAGCAGCAGCTCGGTTAGGCAGCCAAGTCACCATGATTGGAGCAGTCGGAGCAGATGTGTTTGGGCAAGAAATTATTATGAATCTAAAAAATAACCGTATTGATACCTCAAATGTGGAATCGGTTACACATTTGTCTTCTGGCTCAGCTCATATCACAGTCGTGGATGGAGACAATAGCATCGTTTATATTCCAGGGGCGAATAATGCTGTAACTGAAGAACAAATCGTAAGCGCTTTAAATAAAATAGAAGAAAGTGATATGGTGATGGTTCAAAATGAAACACCGCTCGAGGTTATTAATGTTTTAGTAGAATTATGTTTTCAAAGAGGAATTAAAACTATCTATAATCCTGCACCAGCTAAACCCATTACAGAAGAATTGATTGAAAAAGTTACATTTTTAACTCCGAATGAATCAGAATACAACGTATTGTTTCCAAACTGGAGTTTGTCAGAAGGAATGAAAAAATACCCAAATAAGTTGATTGTTACTATGGGTTCAAAAGGTGTTTATTTTAATAATGGATCAAAGGAAATACAAGTACCTTCGTATTTAGTTGAGCCTGTAGATACCACTGGTGCAGGCGATACGTTTAATGGGGCTTTTGCAGTAGCTTCAACAGCTGGACTAGATATAGAAACCAGCATTCGCTTTGGTAATTTGGCCGCTGCATTATCGATTCAAAAATTTGGTGCACAAGGCGGGATGCCGACATTAGATGAAATGAAGGGAAGTGATTTTTATGAAAAAGAATGGAACCTTAAATAGTGAAATAGATAAAGTCTTAGCAGATTTAGGTCATACTGATCAGCTAGTGATTGCTGATGCTGGATTGCCGATCCCAAATGGAGTGAAAAAAATTGATTTAGCTTTAGCGCTCAGTGATCCTCCTTTTCAAAAAGTGCTTGATTTACTATTAGCAGAAATGGTTATCGAAGAAGTAACCCTAGCAGATGAAATAAAGACAGATAACGCAGAACAATTAGAACAAATCAAACAAAAATTGCCTTCGAAAAAGATTAACTATGTTAGCCATGAAGAATTTAAGCAACTGTCAAAATATGCTAAAGCTATTATTCGAACTGGAGAAGCTACTCCATATTCCAATATTATCTTACAATCAGGTATCATTTTTTAACAAATAAAAAATAGTTGATAAGAGAAATTTATGTTAATTAATTATTTAAAAGAAATATAAAAGGGGGGAATGAGATGTTAAAAAAGTAAATAACGATTTAACAGCTGAAGTTTTTATGAAATTAAGGGATAAAGCTAATTTTAGCACGTATAAAATAAAGGATATTGAAGTAGCGTTTAAAAACAATCTGTTTTCAGTAGTCGTATATGATAATAATAAACCTATAGGAATGGGTCGTATTATCGGAGATGATAGAATTGCATTTTTTATTAAAGATGTCATTGTTGATCCAGAGTATCAAAATATGAAAGTTGGAAATACCATTATGACTTCTTTACTTGATTATATTGAAAATAGAGGATGTGTAGGAGCATATGTAGGCCTAATGTCTACTCCTCATAAAGAAGATTTTTATAAAAAATATGGTTTTAT
>NZ_DAMDAK010000089.1:2951-4698 GCF_032094055.1 Carnobacterium sp. | reverse complement strand
TAAAAAGACCTAGTGAAACATTAGGTAGCGGTATGGTTAAGTTTTTATCTAAATAAGTTTACTTTAATATAAAAAAGAGAGTAGGAATTAAATTGACTAAGAAAAACATTATTATTGATACAGATCCTGGAATTGATGATGCAGTTGCTTTAGCGATTGCATTATATAGTGATGAAGTAGATGTAAAGCTTATTACCACCGTTGCAGGTAATGTAGGATTGGAATACGTTACAAAAAACACACTGAAATTATTAAACTTTTTTGGTAAAGAAATTCCTGTTGCCAAAGGATTTGATTCTCCGTTAATTAGAGAAACAAAAGATGCTAGTAACGTACATGGGAAAACTGGGATGGAAGGATACGATTTCGAAGAGCCGGATGAGCATTTACTTTTAAAAGAAAATGCTGTTAATGCCATGTATAAAACTATTATGACAAGTGCAGAACCAATTACGATTGTAGGAATAGGTCCGCTTATAAACATAGCAGTTTTATTAAAATTGTATCCAGAAACAAAATCAAATATTAAAGAAATTATTTTTATGGGTGGTTCAACAACTAGGGGAAATAGCGGAGTGATGTCAGAGTTTAATATTGATTTTGATCCAGAGGCTGCAAAAATAATTTTTGATTCAAAAGTGCCAGTTATAATGGTAGGAATGGATATTGGATTGAAAGCTTTAGTATATCCAGAAGATAGTAAGAAGATTAAGGACATGAATAAAGTCGGTCATATGATTTATAGTTTGTTTAGTAAATATAGAGGAGGGAGCATGAAAACTGGATTGAAAATGTATGATAGTACAGCTATTGCTTACTTATTAAGACCTGATTTATTTGATGTTGTTGAAACATTCGTTGATGTTGAATTGAATGGAAAGTATACAACTGGAGCCACGATTGTTGATCTGAAGGGCTATTTAAAGCAAGAAAGTAACGCAACCGTATGTCTTGATATTGATCAAAAAGAGTTTAAAGATTGGTTTTTAGCGAGTATAAATGACTGCAAATAAAAATAAAAAATAAGGATGGTAAATTATGATTGTTATGTATGGTTCAGCTATTGCAGCAACGTTATTAGTTGTATACATGTTATTAAAGAAGATGGATATTAAAGTTACTTTATTCGCTACAGGAATTGTATTGATGTTTATTGCGATTGCAATGGGTAAAGGAATTGCTATTGAAGGATTTGAAACTACCAATTTTGTGTTGTTTGATCCACTTTTGGCATTAGTTGAACAATTTAAATTAACTCTTACTAATGCAGGTTTTATTATCCTTATATTGGGCGGATATGCTTCATATATGACATATATTGGTGCTAATGAAGTGACTGTTAATGCATTGCTTAAACCTATAAAAAAAGTTAAGTCAGTGTATATATTAGTACCTATCGTATTTATCTTAGGAAATTTGCTCTCTTTGGTAATACCTAGTGCTTCAAACTTAGCTATCATATTACTAGCAACGTTATTTCCAGTTCTAAAAGCAGCAGGAATGTCTACTTTAAGCATAGGAGCCATTATAGCAACGTCAGCCACAATTGTTCCTACACCTCTTGGAGGAGATAATGTAGCAATTGCGACAGAGTTAGCTAATCATCCTATGTTTAGCGGTTTAACCGTCTCGGAGTATGTATTTAGCTATCATGCTTTGGTTTCAATTCCCACTTTGCTTGTGATTGCACTTACGCATTACTTCTGGCAAAAATATATGGATAAAAAATCACCGAATTTAAATGGGG
>NZ_DAMDAK010000089.1:574-2941 GCF_032094055.1 Carnobacterium sp. | reverse complement strand
AGATGATAATATAAGTGAAGTTAAAGAAGTGCAGGGAAGTAATTTATTTAAATTTGTTTATGCATTGCTTCCTATTCTACCTATTCTTTTATTATTGGTAACATTTTTCTTACAGTCTACCGTTGGCATTACTATTTCTTTAAGCGTAGAAGTAGTGACTATTTTTTCTTTTATTGTTGCTATTTTCTGTGAAATAGTACGTTATAAACACATAAAACCAGTACTCACAGGAACTGACTACTTTTTTAAAGGAATGGGAAATGCAATTGATATCGTTGCTCTACTTGTAGCAGCATCAGTATTTGTATTAGGTCTTCAATCAATTGGTTTAATTGATGAGTTACAAAATACAATGACAGGATTGCAAAGTTCAGGAAGTGGATTTGTTTTACCATTATTGTTAGTAGGAGTAACTATAGGAATAGTATTGATTAGCGGGAGTGGTACTGCTTTGTTTTATGCAATGGTTCCGCTTATGGTTCCTTTAGCTGCAGCTGCGGGAATTAATCCTATAGCAATTACTGTACCAATGGGATTAGCTGGTAATCTTATGAGAGCTGTATCTCCAGTTGCTGCTGTAGTTATGATTGTATCGGGAACTATAAAAAAAGAACCTATTGAAATTGTAAAAAGGACTTCTGTACCAATGATAGTAGGAATAGTATTTATGTTTTTACTATCAATGATATTATTCCTTTAATTTAGGAAGTTCTTTTTATAGACGGACGCTAAAACTATTTAAGCAAAGAATTTCTTGTTGGTTATAATATAAATAGGTATAGAGAGAGTTGGTTTGATAAAAAAACCCACTTTAAATAATCATTTCTATAGCGACTATCACTGATAAATATTAGAAGTCATTCCATAAGTAATTTTCCGATTTTTGATTATAAATTATTTTAAAAAATCAGAAAAGCTTTAATGTAAAACTTATAGAAATGCTGAATGAGAAAGAGACAATTGAATAGGTATTTAATCACATAAATAATTAAATTTTTCATATAATAAGAGTTTATATAAGAAGAATAGATTTCTTTAAAACAATAATATCAAAAGCGGACAAAAATAAATTGTAATGATGAAATAAAACCCAGTAAAAGGAGTGCGTTAAACAGCATCCCTTTTATTGGGTTTTTACTATTATATTATATAGAGTAATAAAGCTGTCAGCAATTTTTAATTTCACCGAATGGAATCGTTACAGTGCAAATTGTTTTACTTAGGAACTTAGTAGCGGTAGTCTAAAAGAAAGGAAAAGGTTTCCATAAGCTTTTTCTTCTTTAAGATTACTTAAAATAGGGGGGGGGAAATATGTCAAAATATGTTTTTGCAGAGAAGTTTTATTTTGAGGATAAAACAGTTGGACCGGGTTTTTTAGAAATTAAAGACGGAAAATTCGGCGCATATACGAATGAAAAACCTACTGAATCTGCTGAAATTTTAGATTATACTGATCAATGGATTGCTCCTGGTTTAGTAGATACACATATTCACGGATTTGAAAATCACGATATGATGGATACAGATGCTGAAGGGTTAAATATTATTTCGAAAGGATTGCTCTCTTGCGGAGTGACTTCTTTCTTAGCAACGACTTTGACGGCTGAAACAGAAACGTTAAATCAAGTTGTTGAAATGATTGGAGAAAATATTCCTGAAGTACAAGGTGCTAAAATAAAAGGAATTTTTTTAGAAGGTCCATTTTTTACAGAAAAACATAAAGGAGCGCAAAATCCTAAGTATTTTAGTGATCCTTCGATTGATAAGTTGAAAAAATGGCAGGAATTATCAAATCATGCTATCAAAAAAGTTGCTGTTGCACCCGAAAGAAAAGGTGTCGGTGAATTTGTTGAATATGCGGTCAAAGAAAAGATTGTAGTCGCTTTGGGTCATAGCGATGCAACTTATGCAGAAGCAAAAACAGCAGTAGAGAAAGGAGCTACCATTTTTGTTCATACGTATAACGGTATGAGTCCTTTGCATCATCGTGAACCTGGAATGGTAGGAGCTGCGATGAATTTGAAAGATATTTTTGCTGAACTAATTTGTGATGGACACCATGTTCATCCTGCAGCTGCTAATATATTGATGAACGTTCGTGGACGAAAAGAAACCGTTATGATCACAGATTGCATGATGGCTGGGGGTATGCCGAATGGACAATATAATTTAGGTGAATTTGCGGTTGAAGTAAAAGAAGGAGCTGCCCGTTTGGAAGATGGAACACTGGCCGGCAGTATTCTGAAATTGAAAGATGCGATAAAAAATGTTGTGGATTGGGGAATAGCTACCCCTGAAGAAGCCATTTATATGGCCAGTACAGCTCCTGCTAAAAGCATTAACATTCAGGATGAATGCGGTAAAATA
>NZ_DAMDAK010000089.1:0-564 GCF_032094055.1 Carnobacterium sp. | reverse complement strand
AATAGCAGCTGGTTATGCTGCTGACTTTATTATTTTAGATTCAAGTTTAAATTTAAAAGCAACTTTCTTAAATGGAGAATGCCGTTATCACGTATAGATAAAATGATTAGTTAGAAAGAGGGAAAGTAATGATTTTAGCGGCTACCATGAATCCATCTGTTGATATATCCTACCCTTAGAGGAGTTTAAGTTAGATGATGTCAACCGAGTAGAAGAATGTAAGTAAAATAGCTGGCGGAAAAGGTTTAAATGCTGCTCGTGTTATTTCTCAAATGGAAAAAGAAATTTTAGCTACTGGTATTTTAGGCGGAACGATTGGTGATTACATTATTAAAGAGTTAGAAAATGACCAAATCAAAAATGACTTTTTGAAAACGGATAAAGAATCTAGAAACTGTATTTCAATTCTTCATGTTTTAATGGCGTTTTATGTGGTCGTGCAACTTGGTCAGAAGTTGTTTCACCATTTGTGACAAAAGTAGAAGAAGCGGGGCGTGATTGGTTACGAAGTATGGGGAAATAAAATAGTGAAGAACTAAATGAAGTTTTCAGAACAATAGCCAC
>NZ_DAMDAK010000088.1:8034-10725 GCF_032094055.1 Carnobacterium sp. | reverse complement strand
ACCTTGTTTTCCACTGTATAAAAATTTAATTTTTAAGTATAATTATACCAATATTTTTCTGCATCTTTTCTTTAATTCTTCTATATTAAGAAAAAGTCTCAATCTATTTAACTCTTTCTGCTTATTTTTTTAACTCACCTTTTCTGTAAATATCTTTTAAAACCTAGTATCTTTTAAAAAAATCCCTCTTTCTTTTACTTACCTTATGCTTATCAAAAAATAAAAGTATGACTAAAGCTATCTAAAACTAACTTTGGTCATACTCTTTTTTTATTTTATAAAACTTTCTATTTAGCAAAATCGTTCAGCAAGATAGCGATATGCTCTGTTCCTTGATAATAATCTGCTAATCGAACGGACTCATTCGGTGCATGTGCTCTGGAATTTCCCCAACCGACTCCGCTGCTTAATATCGGCAATTTTAAATAGTGGTAAAAGTGATACATTGGACCTGAACCAGCACTATTCGGCGAAAGAACGATTTCTGTATCTGATCCATAAGCTTTTTGAGCCGAATCCGTTACAGTCGCAACAAAGGGATCGGTCATATCCGAACGAAAAGCATGCATGCCTTTGATTAATTCTAGTTTCACGTCTTGGAAACCATGATCATCCAAATGTTTACGCAAAACTTCATAAATGTGTTCTGGTTCTTGACCAGGTACTAGCCGGCAATCGATTTTGGCAGAGGCTGATTTAGGCAAAACCGTCTTGATACCCGGATCTGTATAACCGCTCAGTAACCCACTGATAGTCAACGTTGGTTCAAAAACCAAAGCTTCACTAGGTGTCCGCTCTTTGCCTTTAGTAATCAAGTCGCCGGTTAATCCATAAATTTCTTTAGTTGCTGCTTCATTGAAAGGCAGCTGACTGACGATTTCTTTTTCCAATGCTGTAGGAGGTGTGATATGATCGTAAAACCCTTCAACCACAATTTCATTATCAACTGTACGCATTGTTGCTAAGGCTTGTACTAATCGCCAAGCCGCATTGTCTACCACGGCTGCCATTGAAGAATGAATATCAACTTTAGCACTTTCAACAGTTACATCAAAATAAGCAATGCCTTTAACTCCTGCTTCAATTACAAAACGCTCGTCTTTATCTTTACCGCCAAACTCCCAGATACAAGCATCAGCGGCAAATAAGTCAGCGTATTTTTCTAAGTATTTTTTTAAATTTGGGCTGCCGTTCTCTTCTTCACCTTCAACTAAAAACTTGACGTTACAAGGCAAACCACCTTCTGTTTCCAATAAAGCCGAAAGGGCATTCAAACGTACCATAAAATTAGCCTTATTGTCAGCTACACCGCGAGCGTACAAAATACCATCGCGAACAGTCGGTTCAAAAGGATCAGTATCCCATTCGCCAATCGGATCTTCCGGTTGCACATCATAATGATTATAGAACAGAAGTGTTTTAGCAGAGTTGCCATTTGGTCCGGCTTCAAAAGAACCATAGACTACCGGATGTCCCCCTAAGTCATCCAATACTTGTACTGTTCCTCCTGTTTTTTCAATCATTTTTTTCACGTATGCGACTGTTTCTGGAATTTGACGGTGCTGGGTTGAAACAGATTGCAAACGCAAATAATCGTAAAATTCTTCCATTCGTTCATCAGCTATTTTCCGAAAAATTTCTTTAGTTGTCATTATCCTATCTCCTTGCTATCAGATTTACCGACCTAGATCAACAGAATTTTAGAAAAACCAATTAACGACAACTACCTTAAAGCTGTCATTTCTCGATTCCCTTAACTTTATTTCCATTCAATCAGATCAGGCCTGCTGCATTTTCTGCTGTTTCTTTTTCAAAAACGGAATTTCATCAATATGACAATAAACGTAATGCTGAGGAGAAATTTCATGTAGACCAACAGCCGTTTCATCCTCATATTCATGGTAAGTCGGATCATAAGCCATTCTCGATCGCTTTCGTTCTTCAATTGGATCGGGAGCAGGAATAGCCGACAGCAATGATTCTGTATAAGGGTGCAGCGGCGCATTGTATAAGTCATCTGCTGGACCTAATTCTAAAATCCGACCATTGTTCATCACTCCAATACGATCGCTGATGTATTTCACCATTGACAGATCATGAGCAATAAACAAATAGGTCAGGTTCTTTTCACGTTTTAATTTCTTTAACAAATTAACGACTTGTGCTTGAATCGAAACGTCTAATGCAGAAATAGCTTCATCCGCAATAATAAATTTAGGACTGACAGCTAGAGCCCGCGCGATCCCAACACGTTGGCATTGTCCACCTGAGAATTCTCGTGGATAGCGGGTAGCATATTCTCGGCTCAACCCTACTAAGTCCAACAACTCATAAACCATTTCAGCGCGTTCTTTTTTATTTTTAGCTAAGCCATAGACGTCAATGCCGCCAGCAATCGTGTCCATTACTGTCATTCTAGGATTTAAAGAAGCATACGGATCTTGAAAAACCATTTGAACAGATTTACGAAATGCTAACAGTTGTTTCCGGTTTTTGATGTTATTGATTTCTTTCCCTTCAAACAGAACTTCTCCTCCAGTAGCCTCCAATAATTTCGACAACATTTTCCCGGTGGTCGATTTTCCTGAACCCGATTCTCCGACTAATCCAAAGGTCTCGCCTTCGTACAGATGAAAAGAAAGGTTGTTCACTGCACGAACTTCATTCTTTTTATTGGCATTAAAGTACTGC
>NZ_DAMDAK010000088.1:6629-8024 GCF_032094055.1 Carnobacterium sp. | reverse complement strand
AGTACTGCTGTAAATTTTTGATCTCAAGAATTTTCTTTCGTTCAGGTATTGCTGCCATTTACCCCACCTCCTGTTTTTTCAACTTAGCGTATACCTCTTTACGTCTCACAATTTCATTCGGCGGTGTTACAGCTGGCGCATCTGGATGCAACAGCCAAGTAGCGGCGAAATGAGTCGGTGAAACTTGGAAAACTTCCGGTTCTTCTTCGAAGTCAATTTCTAATGCATATTCATTTCGCGGAGCAAAAGCATCACCGGTAGTCGGATACAATAAGTTTGGCGGATTGCCCGGAATAGCATACAAGTCTGTTTCTTCAGTATCCAATGTCGGCATCGAGGCCAGTAACCCCCAAGTATACGGATGTTGCGGATTATAAAAAATTTCATCTACTGTTCCGGTTTCTACGATTTTCCCTGCATACATAACAGCTACCCGATCGGCCATATTGGCTACCACACCTAAGTCATGCGTGATAAAAATAATCGATGTATTGATTTTTGCTTTCAATTCATTCATCAAGTCGAGAATTTGTGATTGAATGGTGACATCCAATGCAGTAGTCGGCTCATCCGCAATCAAAACTTGCGGATTACAAGCCAATGCCATGGCGATCATCACTCGTTGGCGCATTCCACCTGAAAATTGATGCGGATAATGATGCATCCGATTCTCCACATCTTTGATCCCGACTAAATGCAGCAATTCCTTTACACGGTCAAAAGCTGCAGCTGTGTCCATATCTTGGTGTTCAATCAGCGGTTCAGCAATTTGTTTGCCAATTGTCATTGTTGGATTGAGCGAGGTCATCGGATCTTGGAAAATCATTGCAATTTCTTTTCCTCTGACTTTTTGCATTTCTTTATCAGAGAGAGACAACAAATCTTTATCCCTAAATTGAATCGATCCATTTTTGAGCAGCGTGTTTTTCGGCGGCAACAACCGCATGATCGCTTTTGTAGAGACAGATTTTCCAGATCCGGATTCTCCTACGATCGCAAGTGTTTCTCCTTTATATAAATCAAAATTCACACCGCGAACGGCGTTTACTTCTCCTTCAAATGTTTTAAAAGAAATAGCTAAGTCTTTGACTTCCAGTACCTTTTCTTTCTCCATCTCTCCACCTCTTCTCATTAGTTTTAAAGAGCTTTGAACATTAGCTCTTGTTGTTATTGAGCGCCTGATAATGACCATTCAGACAAATCAGACAAAGAGCCTGCCCAGAATTCTTTTATTCCGCCTGTTAATTCATTCCGTTTTACGGCGAATTGACTATCGGAATACAACGGCAGAACATACATCTGTTCTTGCCATAATGCTTGGAATTCATTATAAATCTTTTGCCGTTCTTCAAATGTGGTAGCTTTTTTGCCAGCTTCCAATAAAGCATCACTTTC
>NZ_DAMDAK010000088.1:0-6619 GCF_032094055.1 Carnobacterium sp. | reverse complement strand
ATTAGAAGCTCCATTAGAGGCAAAATACGTTGAAACATCTGGATCAACTGTAAAGGCATACCCCATCAACATAATTTCATATTCGCCTTTTTGAGCCAATTCCAAGGTTGTTGGGAAATCATAGGTTGTTTGGACCACATTAAACCCAACTGCTTTTAAGTCTTGTTCAATCAAATTCGCGTATTGTTCTCGAACTTTATTGCCGATCGGAACAACTAAGCGGATTTCTTGAGCCATATCAAAATTAGATTCAGCAATGAGTTCTTTAGCTTTTTCCGGGTCATATGGAGTCGGTTTTAAATCCTCATTTTTATATGGACTAGCTGATGTATAAGCACTCTCTAACACTTCCCCTTCGCCTTTCAACAAATTATCCACGATTTGATGGCGGTTGATGGCGTGAGCGATCGCTTGCCGAATGGAAGTATCCTTAAACATTTCATTGTTGAGTAACGCAAATTGTTCGGAATAACTTGGATTTGTATCGACAGTTAATTCATTGCGTTCTTTCAAAGTAGCTATATCTTGAATCGGTACAACGCCAATGCCGCCGCCGGCATTAGCCTGGATACCGCCTGATTGAAATTCAGTCACCAGATTAGTTCCATTCATAATTCGAATAAAAAGCTGTTTGATTTCTGGAACCCCTTTGTAATACTCTTCATTAGCCGCCAGTTCCAAGTGATCATCTTTTGCGTAGTCTACAAATTTATAACTTCCGCTCGTAACTGTTGGATGTGTTACGAAGTCAGCATTGGCCAACTCTTTTTTTGGAATGTCTTTTAAAATATGCTTTGGTACAATAAAAATTTCAAAGCCTAAGATTTCTTTTAGATAGTTAGGATCCACTGGTGTTTTTGTTTTTAAGGTAACGGTTTTGTCGTCAACAGCCACCAAATTCGGCAGTTCCGTTAACCCAGCTTCCCGCTTCCCAACGTCATCTGTTCCTTCTAATGAAGAGACTGCCATTCCGCGAACCGATTCCACTTCTGGATCAGCGATCAGATTATACGTAAAAACTACATCATCCGCCGTAATTGGCGTTCCATCAGTCCAAGCAGCTTTTTGGTTTAATTTGATCGTGTAATGTTGATTGTCTTCTGTTTCGAAACTGTCAGCCAATGCAGGTTCAAAAGTGAGGGGTTCAGGCATTTCTAATAGACCATCATAGAAAAAACGTTGTGTCCAACGGCCAGAAACGCCGGGAGTGTTTAAAGGATTAAAACTATCGGGAGCATTGGTCAACCCCATATAAAGAATATCTGAAGGTACTTTCTTAGCTGCGTCAGCCTTTTTTTCAGAGTCCGCATTTGTACCGCATGCTGCCAATACCGACAAAACCATTAAATACCCTACCGCTAATTTCCACTTATTTACTAATCTACCTTCTTTCATTTTCCATCCTCATTTCTTTTGATTGCATCTAAATAGCTGCTTTTATTTTGTTTCACCTAAAACAGTCAATGACTGAGCATTTGACAGCATATTCCCCCAACTTGAGGTCGGCGGGCGAACTCCCATCCCTAAGAAACTAAGCGAAGCTTCCGTTAAAATCGAGTTGGCAATTCCGAAAGTTGCGTTGACCAAGATGGGCGACAGTACATTCGGCAATATTTGTTTAAACAGAATATGCGGAGTTGAGTGTCCTACTGAAACAGCTGCTTGAATAAAATCGGTGTCTTTGATCGACAGCACACTTCCTCGAACTAAGCGGCACACTGTCGGCCAGCCAAGCAGTCCCAATACAATCGTCACTGTCCAAATACTTGGTCCGACCAAACTGACCAAAACTAAAATAACCATAAAGTAAGGAAAAGACATAAAAACTTCTGTAAGCCGCATAATAAATGCATCTGTCAGGCCGCCGAAGTAACCAGAAATCAGTCCTAAAGTTGTTCCGATGGCGATGTAAATCGCCACTGATCCTAAACCTACAATCAAGGACACGCGAGCTCCATAGACCAAGCGACTAAAAACGTCTCTTCCTACTTCATCTGTTCCTAATAAAAAATCGCTATTCGGAGCCGTTTCAAAAAAACCGGTCGTTTCGTAAGGAGAGTAATTCACGATCAAAGGCGCAAAAACGGCCATTAAAATCACAAGCCCAAAAACAATCAAACCGCCCATCGCTACTTTATTTCGCATAAATCGCTTGGAGATGGTTTTAAGATAGCCTTCATCTTGTGATACCAGCATCCGTTCTTCTGCTTCTTGTTCCAGTTGCTCCATTCTCTTTGTCGAAACTAAATTAAAATTAGCTGCCATTTACTCCTCTCCTTTCAATCGTATTTTATTCTTGGATCCACTACAGCATAGAGAATATCCGTTGAGATATTAGCGACTAAAACCGCAATAGCCGACAGCAAATTGATGGCCATCAATACTGGGTAATCTCTAGAGTTGATCGAAGTGATCATCAATTGGCCCAAACCTGGCCACTGAAAAATTTGTTCAGTAACGACAGCTCCTCCGATCAACTTAGGGATATCCATCCCAATAACGGTGATAATTGGAATCAAAGCGTTGCGAAATCCGTGTTTCGTTAAAATGTCTCTTGTTTTCAGCCCTTTAGCAGTGGCTGTCCGTAAATAATTTTCGCCCAAAACATCGATCATACTCGATCGGACGTAGCGGATCATATTTCCTGAAATGCTTGTTGCTAAAACAATCACTGGTAAAACCAAATGCTGAATCCTTTCCAACACTCCTCCATTACCGCCCAAAACTTGCATGCCGCCAGTCGGCAACCATGCCAATTGCAAAGCAAAAATATAAATTAAACCCAACCCTAAGAAAAAATTTGGAACAGAAACCCCTAAGAAAGAACTGCTTGTGATAAAATAATCCACCCATGTATTTTTTTTGACAGCACTATAGATTCCAAGTGGAATAGCTACAAGGTAACCGACTATCAAACTGATGCCCATTAGTTGCAGCGTTGGCGAAACACGGCTGAAAAGAATAGCCGTCACCGGCTGTCTAGTTGAATAAGAAAAGCCTAAATTTCCTTGGATCAAATTAGTGATCCATTTAATGTATTGAACGGGCAACGGCTGATTTAATCCTAAAGCTGTTTTAGTCGCTTCGATTTGTTCTGCCGTTGCATCTGGTGCAACATATAAATCAACCGGGTTTCCAGGCGCCAGATTAATAATAAGAAAAGAAAAAATGGAGACCATAAACAATACCGGCACAGCAATCATGAGTCTTTTTACTATATATTTTTTCATCGAAGGACCTCCTTTTATTCCTATTTGCTTAATCTGCTTTGTTTACTAAATAATCTTCCGCAATCGCTAAGAAAGCTTCTCCAGAACGCAATAGTGCGGTTTCATCAATTTTAAATTTTGGGTGATGGTGAGGGTAGTTCGCCTCAATTGCTGCATTTTCAGCTCCTACATAAAAGAACGTACCTGGTTTTTCTTGTAAGTAATAAGCAAAATCTTCGCCGCCCATTCCAGCTTCCACTTCTAAAACTTCTGTATCTCCAAATTTCGCTTGCATCACTTTGGTTAACCGCTCAGTTTCAAGCGGTGTATTCATTATGGACGGATACCCTCTGGTATAGCGGATTTTGACAGTCCCTTGGTTAGCTGTAGCAATGCTCTGGCTCATTTGGTTGACTTGCGCTTCCATTAAATCACGAACCTCTGGATTTAATGTCCGAATAGTGCCTCGCAATACAGCTTTATCCGCAATAATGTTATTGGCTTCGCCGCCTGCTTGAAACCCAGAAAAAGTTACTACTGCTGGTTGTACAGGGTCGACTTGACGACTGACTAGTGTTTGCAAAGTTGTTACGATTTGTGTACCGATCATAACTGAATCGACTGTCGTATGAGGAGCAGCTCCATGTCCGCCTTTTCCTTGAATCTGCATTTGAAAAGAGTCAGATCCAGCTGAACCATAAGATGAACTATAAGCAATTTTGCCTGCTTCTAGATTAGACATGACATGAATACCAAAAACATAATCGACGCCCATCAAGCAACCTGCTTCAATCATACTTTTCGCTCCGCCCGGGACAACTTCTTCCGCATTTTGATGCAGCAAAACTACATTTCCATGTAAATCTGCTTTGTGTTTGTTTAAAACTTTTGCAACACTTAAGAGCGAAGCAGTATGACCATCATGTCCGCAAGCATGCATAATTCCGGGATTTTTCGATTGGAAAGGGACATCCGTTTCCTCATGGATTCGTAAAGCATCAAAATCTGCTCGAAAAGCAATCGTAGGGCCAGGATGATCCCCATAAATTTTAGCAACGATTCCATATCCATTGCCTACGTTCGTTTGAATATCTTCAATTCCCATTTGCTGCAATTGGGTCACGATAAATGCTGCTGTTTGCTCTTCTTCAAAGGAAGGCTCTGGGTACTCATGCAAGTGCCGTCTCCATGCGACCGTTTCATCAAAATTCGCTTTTAATTCTTCTGTCCATTTTTCATAACTCATTCCATCCGCTCCTCACAAATTAAGTTGTTTTTATTCTGCTGCTGTTTCAACAACTGTTTTTTTCTTTACAGGTACTTCTGATTGTTCTAACAAGTGGTGTTCTGCGATTGCTAAGAATGCCTTTCCGCCTGTTAACAATGCCCGCTCATCAATATCGAACTTAGGATGATGATGCGGGTAAATAATCCCTTTCTCAGCATTTCCTGAATTAACAAAGAAAAATGAACCAGGTTTCTTTTCAAGAAAATAGGCGAAATCTTCACCGCCCATTCTTAATGGAGTGGATTCTACTGCTTCAGCACCGAATTTTTTGCTGAACAAGTTTTGTACAACTTCTGTTTCAGCTGGATGATTATAAACTGCAGGATATCCTTTTGTGTAAGTGACGGTACAAGTCGCCTCATACGCTGCACAAATGTGTTCCGCCATCGTTTTTATTTTTTCTTCAAGCAGATTGCGCAACGCTGGCTCAAAGGTTCGAACCGTTCCTTTTAAGCGTGCTGTATCTGGAATGACATTGTTCGCTTCACTTCCAGCTTGAAAAGTCGAAATGGTCAACACACCTGCATGCATCGGATTTTTTGTACGGCTGATAAGTGTCTGCAGCTGATTGGCTAAATGAGATCCGACGACAATTGGATCAATCGATGTATGAGGACTTGAACCATGACCGCCTTTTCCTTGAATCGTGATTTCAAAAAAATCTGCTGCCGCCATAGAGAAGCCGCTACAGTATTGAACTTTTCCATATTCTAATGGCGACCGTAAATGCAGCCCATAAACGTAATCAACGTCTGTTAAAGCACCATCATCGATCATTGCTTTTGCTCCACCCGGCAACATTTCTTCAGCGTGTTGGAAGATAAAAACGACTTCGCCTTTTAGTTCTGCTTCAAATTGTTTTAACACTTTTGCAACACTTAACAGAATTGCAGTATGTCCATCGTGACCACAAGCATGCATAATCCCGTCATTGACGGAAGCAAAGGGCAGTTGTGTTTCCTCTTGAATACGCAAAGCATCAAAGTCTGCTCGAAAAGCGATTTTAGGTCCTGGTTGTGCACCTACCAAACGTGTAACCAGGCCTCCGCCACCTACGTTCGTACGGATATCTGTATAACCAAATTCAGTTAAATTATCAAAAATATAGGCTCTTGTAGCCGTCTCTTCAAAAGAGATTTCTGGATAGCGGTGCAAATGTCGTCTCCAAGCAACCGTTTCATCAAAATTATTTGCCAAATGCTCTTCCCATTCGTTATACCCCATTTAAGTTCCTCTTTTCTTTTTTTATTTCTATTAACCTCTCAGCTGTTTCGTTCTTCGTTCCAATGTCAGGTTTTCTAACCTTTCTTCTCATTCAAATAAGAAAAATAGCCATTTTCCACTTTTTTAAAATGTTTTTTTAAATTCTACCGGTTAAAATGATAAAAGTCAAACTATATTTTAATCTTTTTCTAATTAAAATAACCAATTACCTCTAAAAATAAAACGAATGTAAGGAAACCTAACAACAGTCATTCTTAGTACGCTAATTTATTTCTTTTTTGCTTGATTTAAAGTCCATGTTTCGACATCTGTTAATGAACCAGGCCAAAAATCAGTTATTCCGCCATTCAAGGTTTTATTTTTGACCACGATATCCAATGCAGAATAAAGCGGTACAATAAACATGTCATCTTGCCAAATTTCTTGCGCTTCATCATAAATCACTTTTCGTTTTTCTGGGTCGGTTTCGGCTAATCCAGCTTCTAATAGAGCAGTATTTTTAGGGTTTTCATAATTCGAATAGTTAGAGACACCATCCGGCCCAACATAATTTGATACATCCGGATCAATGTTCAACGCATAGCCGTACATCATCAAATCAAAATCGCCCGCACGCCCTTTTTCCATAACGGTTGGGAAATCAAAATTAGATAGTTTGATTTTAAACCCTACAGCTTCCAAGTCTTGTTGAATCAAAACAGCCGATTGTTCTCTGACTTTGTTGCCGACTGGAACAACAATTTCTATTTCTTGGTTCATATCAAAATCTGATTTCGCAATCAACTTCTTAGCCAAATCTGGATCGTATGCTGTTGTTTCCAGTTCTTCATTTTTATAAGGACTGACAGAAGTATACATACTATCAACGATCTCCCCTTGGCCAGCCAATAAACTCTCC
>NZ_DAMDAK010000087.1:7113-10885 GCF_032094055.1 Carnobacterium sp. | reverse complement strand
AGCTTACAAGCTGGACATGATGCTGATTTTCTAGTCATTGATTCACAGTTGAATTTACTTGAAACTTATCTAAATGGAGTATCTGTATTTAAAAACGCTAATTAAAGGATGAAAAAAATGTTGAAACTATCAAAAGCAAAAAAAGAAGCAATGGACCGTTTATCTACAAAAGAAGGTTATATCGAAGCTTTAGCGATTGATCAGCGTGGTGCTTTAAAAAAAATGATCCAAGCTGAAAACCAAGAACCAACGGATGAACGCATCATTGAATTTAAAAAAATAGTGTCAGAAGGACTAACACCGTATGCATCTTCTATCTTATTAGATCCAGAGTATGGTTTAGCCGCTGCTGCTGCTCGCCATGCTGAAGCTGGCTTGTTACTGGCTTATGAAAAAACAGGTTATGATGCTACTGTTCCCGGACGCCTACCTGATTTGTTAGAAAAGTGGTCTGTAAAGCAGTTAAAAGATCAAGGAGCCGACGCCATCAAATTCTTGCTTTATTACGATGTTGATGATAATCGGGAAATCAACCATCAAAAACATGTTTTTGTAGAACGCCTGGGAAGCGAATGCATGGGAGAAGATATTCCTTTTTATTTGGAACTACTATCTTATGACGCTACCATTCAAGACAATACTTCAAGTGAATTTGCTAAAGTGAAACCGCATAAAGTCATTGAGATGATGAAAGAATTTTCTAAACCGCAGTATAAAGTAGATGTATTAAAAGTTGAAGTACCTGTAAATATGAATTTCGTTGAAGGTTTTGGACAAGAAACAGTCTATACAAAAGCGGAAGCAGCTGCTTACTTTAAAGAACAAAGCGATGCGACCCATCTGCCATTTATTTTTCTTAGTGCAGGAGTTTCAGCCAAATTGTTCCAAGAGACACTCGTTTTTGCAAATGAATCTGGTTCTACCTTTAATGGAGTGCTTTGCGGGAGAGCAACTTGGAAAAATGGTGTCCATTATTTTATAGCAGATGGAGAAGACGCAGCAAACAAATGGCTTCAAACAGAAGGCAAAGAGAATATTGAAAGTTTGAATGAAGTAGTCGAACGGACAGCATCTTCATGGCACGATAAAGTAGAAGTTGTTGAATAAAGGAGAGACTAGTTTGATACTAACGGTTACGATGAACCCTTCTATAGATATTTCCTATCCAATTGAATATTTGAAGCTAGACGACATCAATCGTGTTTCTGAAGTTTCGAAAACAGCAGGAGGCAAAGGACTCAATGTTACGCGTGTTATCCATGAACTTGGTGGTTCTGTTAAGGCTACAGGAGTAGTTGGAGGACACCTCGGTAACCAAATTAAGGAGCAGCTGGACTCAACTGGCATAACTCATGATTTTTATTCTATTTCACAAGAAACCAGAAACTCTATTGCTTTATTGCATGATAATGGGAAGCAAACAGAAATTCTGGAGTCTGGTCCAAACGTTACAAGATCAGAGATGGAGGGCTTTATTGCAACCTTTCAACGCTTATTAGAACATGCTGAACTGGTAACTATTTCTGGCAGCTTAGCGAAAGGCTTGCCAGACGATTTCTATGCTCAACTTATTCTGTTGGCCAAAGAAAAAGGCGTTGATACATTGCTAGATACTTCTGGAAAAGCACTAAAAGAAGCTTTGAGAGGCGAACAAAAGCCCAAATTAATAAAACCGAATTTAACCGAAATCAATGATTTACTAAAGTCAGATTTGGACTCTGAACAGCCTGAAAAGTTGAAACAAGCCTTAACCCATCCGCTATTTCAAGGAGTAGAATGGATTGTAGTGACATTAGGAGGAGAGGGAGCAGTTGTGAAACACAATGAATTTTTTTATCATGCCACCTTGCCTAAAATCGATGTAGTTAATCCAGTTGGATCAGGAGATGCTACTATTGCTGGCCTAGCATATGCTTTAAGCCAGGTTGAATCAGATGAAAATATTATAAAAACTCGAATGACAACAGGCGTGTTAAATGCATTAGAGTCTGTTACAGGTCATATTAATAGAGATAATTTCCAGAGATTGTACAACCAGATTCAAGTAAAAGCTTTTTAAGATATACTGAAATATCCATAGAGCAGAATAAATGATGTTCCTAAATCAAAATACCGGTGAATTATCAGTTTAGCTGATAATTCACCGGTATTTTTTCATTGACAGACTCTTTAGCTCTATTGCTGTTTTTTACGAACGTTCTTTAAAAAAAGGTGAATAAAATAAGATGAAAAAACAATATTCACTAAAATAGCGATCATGCTGCCAATGACAGTATCGAACACGCGATTAAGCGCATAAAGATGTGTTGCTCCGACAGGAATCGTAAAATAAGTGATCATATAAGTCGCTGTTCCACCGATAATACCTTCATGGTAGTTCAAACGATCACAAATAATGATGACGAGCATTTGGCCAATGGCTACGCCGAATAGTTCAATGACAAAAGAGTAGCCTGTACATTGCTGAATCAAAACAAGAAGAGTCGCAATCAAAGCACCAACAGCATTTCCAAAAATACGTGTTTTTCCAAAATCAAAACTCGTCCTCCAATTTTCTCTTAAAGAAAAAACTGCTGCTAAAGCGGCTAAAGCAGGCGTTCCACGATTCGTATAATGGAAAAGCAACATACAAAGAGCTACGGCAATACCTGTTTTGATTGTCCGCATACCAATTTTATAATTTTTAAACACTTTCTTCACTCTTTCTTCCGTTGAGTTGATCTGCTAATCATTTAGAATCAACTCTGATACTTCTATCATACACGAAAAAAGTATCACGTGGGCATGAATGGGCTATTTAGTGGATTTTTTAGGAAAAGCTGGAATAAGAAGATTGACACTAACGGCAATAAAAGTTCCAATAAAGATATCAAAGACTCGTTGAAGAGCGTATAGTACCGCATTGTCTACAGGGATGGTGTAATAGATAATCAAAAAAGCAGCTGTAGCCCCTATAATGCCGGAATTATTTTGGACGCGGTCGCACAAAATAATAATTAAAATAACGGCGATCGGAACACCAATCAGCTCAAGCAGAAAGGATTCTCCCATATACTTTTGTATAAGGACTAACAAGGTAGCTGTTAAAGCCCCAATCGTATTGCCTAATATTCTTGTTTTGCCAAAAGTAAAGCTAGATTTCCAGTTTTCTCTTAACGCATAAATGGCTGATAAGCTAGCAATCATTGGAGTACCACGCTCAGTAAAATGAAACAATAGAACACAAATGGCAACAGCGATGGCCGTTTTAATCGTCCGCATGCCCAGACGATAATTTTCAAAAATAGACATAAATTCATCACTTTCTCTCTAAGTCAATAAGTTGTTTCGAATAGGTAGTGTATCCATAATAATACAAAAATGGCTTAAACAAAACTAGGAACCCAAAAACACCTGTCTTTTCATAGAATTTTTTTGAAAAATAAGCTATTCTTGAATTGACGGAAGGTGAGGATCACATTATGACGCTTAGTTTAAGAACGATTAAAATTGTGCTCGCAACAACAATTGCCATATTTTTTGCAGAAATGCTGCATTTAGACTATACAGTAGCTGCAGGAATCATAGCTATTCTAAGTATTTCAGATACAAAGTTATCTTCTTTAAAGACAGCTGGTCAAAGAATCGTTTCTACTGTTGTGGCTTTAGCAATTGCTGCTGTATTATTTCAGCTTTTTGGTTTTACAACGTTGGTTTTTGGATTGTATCTCTTGGTCTATGTACCGATTGCATACAAATTAAATGTACAGGCGGGAATTGCTCCTTGCTCAGT
>NZ_DAMDAK010000087.1:0-7103 GCF_032094055.1 Carnobacterium sp. | reverse complement strand
GAACAAAGTACCTCTGTTCATTGGCTCTGGAACGAATTTCTATTGATGGTGATCGGAGCAAGTTTAGCTATTTTATTCAACCTCTATATGCCTTCAAAAGAAACGCAAATTCAAGAAATGCGTGATGCAGTTGATGAGAAAATCAAAAAAATACTGCTTTACTTTGATCAAACGTTAAAAGAAGGCTTTTCCGGAACGGAGGATTTTCAGTTGATCCAAGAATTAGAAGAGACTTTAGATGAAGCTATCCAAGTTGCTTATACAGAATTGGATAATCAATTAGTAAATCCTCGGTTCTATGAGATTCATTATTTTGAAATGCGAAAAGTACAGGCATTGATATTAAAACAAATGGCGACTAATTTACGGTTTTGCCATTTGCCGACTAAGCAAAATAAAATATTGGCTGGCTTATTCTATTTAACCGCTGAGCAATTACATGAAAGCAACTCAGGCACCGCTTTAATGCAAAATATTCAAGAACTATTAAATTATTTCCGAAACAGTCCATTGCCGCAAACCCGAGAAGAGTTTGAAAATCGAGCTATTTTATTTCAATTACTAAATGATTTCACACGTTTTATTGATGTGAAGCAAAAGTTTTATGAAAAGAACGCAAAAAAATTAGATAGTAAAGCTGATAAATCCAAAAAATAAACAATTTGTAAAAATAGATGAGAAACTAGGCAGCTTTAAATTTTTCTTAAATAACTATACTTTTAGTACTTTTAAATAGAAAGACCAAAATAAGGAGAGATAATCTAATGAAACAAAATAAATATGATGATCCTAAGTTTTTCTCGGAGTATCAGCAAATGGCACGTTCAGTGAAAGGACTTGAAGCTGCAGGTGAGTGGCCAGCATTCAGATCCTTACTCCCAGAACTGCAAAATAAAGCGGTGCTTGATTTAGGGTGTGGATTTGGTTGGCATTGTCGTTTTGCTCGTGAACAACACGCGAGTAAAGTAGTCGGTGTAGATATATCCGAAAAAATGCTTCAAACAGCACGTGAAAAAACAAATGATCCAGCCATTACCTATCTTCAGATGCCAATTGAAGATATTGATTTTCCAATTGCTCAATTTGATGTAGTTATTAGTTCGTTGGCTTTTCATTATATTGAATCTTTTGAACCGATTTGTAAACGGATATACGATTGTCTAAAACCCGGCGGTACTTTTGTTTTTTCAGTTGAACACCCTATCTTTACTGCTTCCGCTGAACAAGAATGGTACCTGGATGAGCAAGGAAATAGATTACATTGGCCAGTAGACCATTATCACACAGAAGGATTGAGGGAAACGACATTCTTAACTGACAGTGTGATGAAATACCATCGAACAGTGTCAACCTATTTAAATGATGTGATTGAAGCGGGCTTTACAATAAAAGCTGTTAAAGAATCAAAGCCTACTGATGAGATGTTGAAGAATGATCCAGCAATGAAAGATGAAGATAGACGGCCGATGTTTTTACTGATATCAGCGATTAAAAAGCACAGTAACCAAGAAGAATAAGTTGACGAAAATAAACCTGTTTTGAGAAACATCAAAACAGGTTTATTTAGGTTATGTATAAAGAATTTTCTGAAATAGAGTTGCATTCATAAGTGCTGCTGCTTGTTGGTTTAATTTTATTCGATTAGCTGTTACTTTATGACTTGTTCAGGAGCTACAAATTCAACTTTGATTCTATCAGGATCTTCAAAAAAAACTGCATAATGTTCTTTGCCGCCTGCAAAGGGGTGTTGATCAGTGTAGAGGATCGGAACGCCTTTTTTTCTTAATTTATCAGTCATTTGATCAACCTCTTGTCTGGAATCTGCCCAAAAAGCCAAATGATTAAGACCAACTTGGCGCCTATGATAAGGAGCAGCAAGAAACTTCTCTTCTGCTTGGACAAAAACAAGATAAGTATCTTCTATTTTCCAACTTTGGCCGCCATCCCAACTTTGAAAAGGAGAGTAGCCTAATTCTTCTAAGAACCAACCCCAAAAATAAGTTGTGTTTTTTAAATTAGAAACATATAATTCAATATGATGGATAGTTCCTTTTTTTAATGCCATTAATTTCCACTCCTTTTTTAAAGTAAGATAGAGTTTAAAAATTTAGTTTGGAGGAATAGAGAATGAAAAAAATTCTTTTGATTTTAGGGCTAGTTGCATTCGTTTCTTTTGGGACTCAAGAAGTACAAGCGGAAGCAGCACAATCAGCTGGGGACCAAGAAAAGATCATCTATGATATAGAACAAGGAGGTACACAGTCGTTTACTGTTGTCACATCTGCAGGAGAAGAAATCGTGATTGAAGTGGAAGAAATCCCATCTATGTTAAGAGCCGTAAAAAATGGAAATTATAAAATTTCCGCTGCTACACCGGGTCAATGGAAAGCAGAGTATCAAATCACGATCAGTGGCAACAAAATCACGAAAGCTTATTCACCCTCTATTGTGGCTTATACAGGAAGTTTTACAAGCGCTAAACTAACTGTAGACAATACAAAACAAGCAACTTATTATTTGAAAAGAAAAGTCTCGTTGATTACAACTTCGATAAACTTACGAGCAAAATTGCTAACAAATAATATTTCGATTAGTTACTAAATTAACCGAGGTATTCGACAGTTGTCGTCCCCCATCCAAAAATATCGCTTAGCACACCGTAGCCAATAAAAAGATTAAAAAGAATACAGCAAACACACGAGAGATAAAGCAATTTATACAGTGTGTTTGTTTTTTTGTTCCTTTTTATAATAATGGGCGCCACAATTAGTCCAAAAGGAGCGATTAAAAAACTAATAAAAGAAAGGATCAGCAATATAAGGCCTTCATCTTTTTCTGAGGTCCCTCGTATAAAATCCAGTTTTCGATAAGAATCTTCAATTTTAAGTTCATTCTCTTCAATTCTTTTTTTAAGATCTTGGTTTTCTTTTAATAATTCATCGATCGATATTTCATAATAATTGCTTAATTTTACTAAATTATCTAAATCAGGGTAACTGTTTCCATTTTCCCACTTAGAAATAGACTGACGAGAAATTTGCAAATGATCCGCAACATCTCCTTGCGTAAACCCTTTATTGATTCTACTTTCCTTTAATCGTTCTGCTAACGCCATCTGATTTCCTCCCTTGTATCTTATCTTTTTCTATCATACCGAAAGCTGATCATTTTTGCTATCAGCTAATAACATTATTTTTCCCTGTTGGATGTTTAGTCATTGGAAATGGCTTTAAATCAACGATGTAAACCATTGGTTGCTAGGATGTAAACCATTGCGTTCTTACTATTTTAAATAATGTGTCGGATAATCAAGGTGAGGAATGAAGAAAACAACAGAGACAAAGTCAGAAACAAGCGTCTGTTTTTTATCGTTGGTTGAAAGTACCAGTAAAAATAAAGACGTTCATTTTGTGGAGGGAAATAGATGAAAAAGAATAAAGGATATGTAGTTTTTCATGTTTTATCAATAATTGTTTTTAGTTTAGCAATTCTTGGTCTGTTTAATCAAAAGATTGGAATCGGCTATGGCTTGTTAGCTTTAGGATATATTCTGCTTAGAACAGCGGACCGAATCGAACGATGAACCCAACTTAAAAGGAGCTCACAGAATATGAGAGAGAAGATGAAAAAAGTAACGGTGGTGGGTATTTTTATCTTAATGAGCCTTTTCGCAGGATTTTTTGTGATTGAAGCATTAAGTTGGTTTTTTAATTAAAAAAGGAATAGGTCAGTAACAAGACTAGCATAAGTGGTTTTTACAGGAAAATGGAAAACGTTTTCTGTAAATGGTATAATACAGTATATAAAGAAGAAAGAGAGGGATACATGATGAAAAAAATAGGTTTTCTTTTTAGTTTATTCTTTTTAGCCCTTATTCTATCCTCTTGCCGTTCCTTTAATCGGGAAGAACCCAATACGGATTCTTCAATCAGCTCCTCAATGTCTAAAGAAAGCAAGATAAGTTCCAGTTCTGAAGGAAATTCAGCAACGAGTTCGAGCCAAGAAGCTGCATCCAGTTCTAGTTCAACAGCTGAAGAACCAGACAGCATAGACTTAGCTACTTATTTTCCGGATACAAACAACCAGCATTATATTTATGCAGGTGAAGGAAATGAATATGCTAGTTATGATGAGTACACTGATTATGCTAAAGACAATCGAAAACAAATTAGAAAAAACAATGGCGGAACAGGAGAGGTAAAGGTCATTGAGTTAGAAAAAGACCAAATCAAGACCCGTCTATCCCGCGGTGAAGCTTATCCACGTGAAAATTGGCTTGACCAAGAGCCAGGAGAAGAGGAAGGAACGGAAATCTTACTCAAAGCGCCTCTAAAAGAAGGTACGACTTGGCCCGTGATGGGCGAACGGACACGGACAATCACCGGTATCAATGTTTCTATCGATACACCAATGGGAACTTATGAGACCGTGGAAGTGACCACTGAAGGAAGCGAAGACAAAGTAGTCGATTATTATGCGCCGGACATTGGGTTGGTGAAAACCGTCTTTACATCAGACGAGTACAGCGTGACCTCCACTTTAAGTAAAATTGAAACAGATGTACCACTGGTTCAAACAGTCCGTTTTTATTATCCTAATGCTGACGGAGAGACGTTGTCTTATGTGGACAAAGAACTAGCTTTTAAAACCAATGATGTGACGAAAAAGAAAATAGAAACAGCGTATAAAGAATTACCTAATGACGCTGTTGGATCCGTCTTATCAGACAATACGACCATTTTGAGCTTGTATTTGAATACGGATGGAAGGGTGTATGTCGACTTTTCTAAAGAATTGATTTCTGAAATGAATGCAGGTTCTGCCTATGAAACGTTGATTTTACAAAGCATCGTCAATACAATAGGCGGGTACTACTATATGAATGAAGTCTATCTCACTGTCGATGGACAGCCTTACAGCACAGGACATATCCAAAAAGAAAAAGGCGAATCGTTTACAGTAGATACCGAAAATAGCAGTGAAGTACAGTAAGGAATAGAAAAAAATACAGCAGGAGGTTGGGGCGAGCCCCTCATTTTCTTGCTGTATTTTTTTGGAAAATACTTGATACAATCATCTCAATAGCTAGAGGTTTTCAGAGTAGAGCTGTCTACTCTTTTTTTTGCTTTGTTTCAATTATCCTTTTACCTTTTTTGAGTACGGCAAGGTATTTAGGTTTCTATTCAAAAAATACATGAGAACAGTGGTTGAAGTTGTACTTTTCGGCTGTGCCCGAAAAGGCCCGACTTGAACGGATAAAAGCTGTTAAAGAACATATGAAGGATTAAATAGCAGCCGTATAGTAGGAAAAACCATTTTGCCTCCTATATCAGGCAGAAAAAATACAGGATAAGTTAGGTAAACACGTTATACGTAACGTATGAGTCAAAAAAATACAATGATAAGGCAGGCAAATCGCTTTTGCGTGCCGTAAGAAGGTTATCTATCTAACGATACGGTAGTTAAGAACATTTTGGGTATTCTTATAACAAAGGTAACGCTATATTTTTTATCTCAGAAAAAAATAAATTTGCTATTGCTTAAATTGTCAGAATATTCTATACTATTAAACATCTAGTTAAATCTTATCTTATTCTAATAAATGTATCATCCGTTTTTAAGATAAAAATAAAGAAAGCAGCAAATGAGGAGGAAAATAAATGAAAAAATTAGTTGTCGGGTTAGCAGCTCTAGCATTATTCACTACGGCGTGCGGGGCTAAAGGAAATGCGGATGATTCAGACACCATTAAAATTGGTGGAAATTTTGAACTAACTGGTCCAGTATCTGCTTATGGATCAGCAGAATCGAATGGAGCAAAGCTGGCCATCAAAGAAATCAATGAAGCTGGCGGCGTTTTGGATAAACAATTAAAGTATGTCGAATTAGACAATAAATCTGATACAACTGAATCAGCTAGTATCGCAACGAAACTGGCTACACAAGAAAAAGTTTCGGTCATCGTTGGACCAGCTACCAGTGGTACAACAAAATCAGCCACTCCATCAGTAACGAGAGCTAAAGTTGCTATGATCACACCTTCTGGGACAGATGATAGTTTAACACTAGATGACCAAGGAAAAGTTCAGCCTTATGTTTTCCGGACAGGTTTCCAAGATTCTTTCCAAGGAGTGGCGTTGGCAGACTTTGCGACGAATCACTTAGACTCTAAGAAAGCTGTGATTATTGGAGACAGCTCCAGCGACTATGCAATTGGATTAACCAAAGCTTTCAAGGACTCTTATAAAGGTGAAATTGTTGCTGATGAAAACTTTACAGCTGATGATACAGATTTTAATGCTATTTTAACTCGGATCAAAGGCAAAGATTTTGATGTCATCTATATGCCTGCTTATTATGAACAAGCTGGTTTAATTATTAAACAAGCGCGTGAAATGGGAATTGAACAGCCGATTTTAGGAGCAGATGGATTTAGTAACCAAGCATTGCTTGATTTAGCCGGCAAAGAAAATGTTTCAGACGTTTATTATTCTGCTCACTTCTCTTTGAACAATGAAGAAAAGAATATTCAAGACTTTATTAAAGCGTATAAAGAAGAGTACAAAACAGAGCCGGATGCATTTTCAGCCTTAGCATATGATTCTGTTTACTTGGCAAAACAAGGAATCGAAGAAGCAGATAGCAACGATCCTGAAGAAGTGGCTAAAGCACTCGAAAAGATCACTGATTTCCAAGGAGTTACCGGTAATTTCTCAATTGATGAAAATCACAATCCAGTTAAATCCGTATTTGTTATTGAATTGCAAAAAGGAGAAGAAGCTGGTGGAACAGAAGTAGCGCCAAAATAATACAAGATCAAAAAAGAGGTGCGGAGCTGATCGTAGCTTTGTGCCTCTTAAAATTTATCAGAAAAGAGGAGCCTTATGGAGAACTTTATTCAACAACTCATTAATGGGCTTTCATTAGGAAGCATTTATGCACTAATTGCTCTAGGGTATACGATGGTTTACGGCATTATTAAATTAATCAACTTTGCCCATGGAGAAATCTATATGGTGGGTGCTTTCATTGGCTACACAACAATTAATGTTTTTCATTTAGGATTGATTCCTTCATTGCTTATTTGTATGTTGCTTTGTGCA
>NZ_DAMDAK010000086.1:6803-10903 GCF_032094055.1 Carnobacterium sp. | reverse complement strand
CCAGTGAATTGGAAAAAATAAAACCGATCTGCGAATACATTTGCTAAACTTCTTGAACAAAACAAAACCCCTGAAGGACGTTAGTAACAACATCCTTCAGGGGTTTTGTACTATGTTTTAGTTTATGCTATACCACTTAGATCTAAACCTTTAATTTATCGACTAATGCTTTATCAGGCGTTACAAAAACCGTCCGTTGCCCTTCATAAATCACAAAACCTGGTTTAGCGCCATTGGGTTTTCGTATCTTTTTCACTTCTACTACATCAACAGGAACAGAAGCTGACAGCTGCGATTTTGAGAAGAAAGCAGCGATATTAGCTGCTTCCAAAATAGTTGTTTCAGAAGGATCGTTACTTTGAATGATCACATGTGAACCAGGGATATTTTTCGTATGCAGCCAGATATCAGATTTTCTAGCTGTTTTCAAGGTCAACTGATCATTTTGTAAATTGTTTTTTCCAACTAGAATAGAATCACCGTCACTTGATACATATTTATCAGGTGCACTGGCTTTTTGTCTTTTTTGTTTCTTCTTCGTTTTCTTTTTCAAATAGCCTTGCTGAATCAATTCTTCTTTGATCTCAGCAATATCTTTAGGCGTTGCAAGTTCTAATTGCGTTGAGACAGAATCCAGGTAAGCAATTTCTTCATTAGTCAATCGAATTTGTTCGGTAACAAAAATAATGGCATTTTTTAATTTTTGGTATTTTGAAAAATACTTCTGCGCATTTTGAGAAGGAGTGCTTCTTGGATTTAAAGCGATAGTCACCGGGCGATCGTCATCATAAAAATTAGCTAAGGTAACTTCCGTTTGCCCTTTATGCAACTCATGCAGATAAGCAGTCAATAGTTCGCCACGTATTCGGTAATCATCTGCTAATTCTGTTTCAGCCATTGTTTTTTCAAGTTTTTTTAGTTTTTTAACGTTTCGCTGCAACTCAGTTTGTACCACATGGATTAAATCTGCTCCTTGTTGTTGTACGCGGTCCTTTTCCGCTTTACTTTGATAATACTGGTCTAAAAGAGTACTCAATGTCGAATAGCTTTCAGATTCTCCATCTAAACTAAGATAAGGAACCGGTGTAAAGAACGTTTTTTTCTTTACCTGTGTTAAAGTGGGTGCAATTTTACCTTGCCGAATCGTTTCAATAAAAGATTGTACAACTTCTGGAAGCTTATCCAATTGCTCTTCACTGCGGTAGATTAGTTCATTGGCTGTATCTGAACCAATTCCTTGATAGGTTTGTTGGAATTTTTTAGTCAAGGAAAGCTCAACAGGATTTTCAAGCACTTCAATTAAGGCTGCATTGGTCGTTTCAAATGGATTTAATTTATCTTGATGAGGAGGCGTAACATAAGTTGCACCTGGCATCACTGCTCGATACGTATTTTGACTAGCAGGAACATGTTTGATCGTGTCCATGATTCGCTGAGTGTCCTGCTCAACCAAGAACAGATTACTGTGTCGTCCCATCAATTCAACAATCAGCATGATATTTTGGATATCGCCTAATTCATCACGGCTTTTAAATGTAAAATGAATAATGCGGTCATTTCCAACTTGTTGAATATTTTCTAAAACAGCACCTTCTAAATGTTTCCGCATCACCATACAAAAATTAGGCGGAGCACTTGGATTTTCATATGGAATCTCAGTCAACTGAATCCGAGCATAACTAGGATGCGCAGATAACAACAGCTTATGATTTTTCCCCTTCGCACGTATAACTAGTATAATTTCATTTTTATACGGTTGATGTACTTTAGATACTCGGCCGTTGCTGAGTGCATAACGTAACTCGTCAACCATTGCATGGGTAAAGATACCATCAAATGACATATTTTGCCCTTCTTTCTTTAGAATAGATTATTTAAACAGCTGCTTTCTTTCATTTAAAGAAAACAACGACAATCTATCGTTATTATGATCGTATGTTTAATTATAACATGTTTAGCAAGAATGTATATGCATCAAGGAAGCCGCCTAGAAATTCAGCTCAAAAATACAAAACAGTTGAAAAAGATATTTAAAGAAAGGTAAAATACAACTAATCACTATTTTAGAAATAGGAAAATTTAACTTTAAAGGAGAATATAATGGATTGGTGTTATGAAGGAGAACGAGGACCTGAACACTGGAAAGACATCTGTCAAGCTTTCAAAACAGCAGAAGAGGGTAGTTTGCAGTCTCCCATTCAATTGAGTGAAAACGAGGTCACAAAAAAAATCAGTCAACAGTCGCTAACGATTCGTTACCATACGACACGTTTTGAGACATCTTTTTTTAACCATACAGTGCATTTGAGTCCCTTGGCAGGTGAAGGGTTGAATTCAGTCTTTTTTAATCATAAAAGATACATACTAGAGGATCTGCATTTTCATTTGCCAAGCGAACATGAAATCAATCATGAGTCTTTTCCACTAGAATTTCATTTGGTTCACCGCTCAAGAGAAAATGAATTACTGGTTTTAGGAATTACCGTTCTTCCAAACAAAGAACCGGCAAACCCAGAAATGGCTCGCATGGACAGTTTAGCTTTAAATCCCAGAATTTCTGGCCGCGGGTTAGAAGTTCCGATCGACTTAGCTAATATTTTACCGGCCAAACAACAATTTTTTCATTATAGCGGTTCATTAACAACACCGCCGACTTCAGGGCCCGTAGAATGGATCGTTTTTCGACATCAAACTTATATGCGCAAAGGATTGTTGCAAGCTTTCAAAGAGAATGTCGGCAAAACAAACCGTCCCTTGCAGCCGATCGCTAACCGGCCTATTTTCTTATCTGAATAAAATAAAACATTCTTAAAGAAAATGACCATTTGTCTTGACTCTTATGAAAGCAACGAGTAAGATAAATCTAATAAGTTCTTAATCAACCAAAAGGAGTGTTTGTCATGAATCCATTTTTACCTATCGCTATGAATTTAAATAATCGTTGGCAAAGCCAAGATAGATAGGTTGATTTATGAAGCTTCTTCATAGGTACAGCCTTCAGGTAACACGCTGAACTTGTATCTATGTTGGTTTATTTGAACACACGTGAAAACGACCTGCATAGAGTAAAACATTTATTCTATGTGGAGTCGTTTACTATAAACAGCTACCACAAGTACTTTTGTGGAGCTGTTTATTTTTTTATCTTCAGTAGTCAAAATAATAGAAATAAAGGAGTAAAATAAAATGTCTTTTCTTTTTACGAAACGATGGCATTGCTTTAACAAAACACCACATGCGAAATGAAAGATACGTTAACTACTTACTTTGGAGGGAAAAGCATGAAAAAAATGATTGGATTTATCAGTGTATTAGCACTAATTTTAACGTTTGCATTTTTTACCGAGCAAACTAAAACAACCACTTCAACAAAAAAAGAGTTGCCCATAGTAGGTGTCTTACAACTAACCAGCCATCCTGCTCTTGATAAGATTTATGAAGGTATCATTGATGCTTTAAACGAAGAAGGATTTATTGATGGAGAAACCATGGTATTGGACTTTCAAAATGCTCAAGGCGATCAAAGCAATTTGAATTCTATGAGTGCTCGATTTGTAAGTCGGAATGCAGCCGTTATGGTGGGCATCGCCACTCCAGCTGCTCAAGCGCTAGCTAATAGTTCTCAAGAGATCCCGATTATTTTAGGAGCTGTCAGCAATCCTGAAGAAGCTGGGTTGGTTGCCAGCAATGAAAAACCTGGTGGGAACATCACCGGTGTCAGTGATCTGACTCCAATTAAAGAACAGTTTGAATTGATCAAGGAACTTTTACCAGAAGCAAAAAAAATTGGCATTCTTTATTCATCCAGTGAAGACAATTCGATCGTTCAAGCTAAACAGGCTGCTGACATTGCTGCCGCTATGGGATATGAAACAACTACTTTAACTGTCTCTTCAACGAATGACGTTTCACAAGTCAGTTCTTCATTGGCTAGCCAAGTAGATGCTATTTGGGTTCCGACAGATAATACCATAGCCAGTGCGATGAATACTTTAATTGCGGCCACTGATGCCAAACACATTCCGGTATTTCCAGCTGTGGATACAATGGTAGAAGAAGGCGGATTAGCAACGATCGGATTAAATCAATATGAATTAGGG
>NZ_DAMDAK010000086.1:3152-6793 GCF_032094055.1 Carnobacterium sp. | reverse complement strand
AGGGAAATTAACAGGTCAAATGACAGCAGCTGTTCTTAAAGGCGAAAGTGATCCGGCAACTACACCTGTGCAGTACCTTGAACAAGGAGAAGTTGTACTCAATGAAGAAAAAGCAAAGGAATTAGGGATTTCTATTCCGCAAGCTTTATTAGACCAAATGGCACATCACTAATTTAACTATATCTAAGAGAGTAGGTCATATCGATGGATTTAATTGTAACCGCAACAGCACAAGGTTTGTTATGGGGCATAATGGCTTTAGGCATTTTTATTACTTATCGGATTCTAGATTTACCCGATATGACAGCTGAAGGCTCTTTTCCATTAGGAGCTGCTGTTTGTGCCCGTTTGATTCTTTCAGGTGTTCATCCGCTGTTGGCAGCACTAACGGCCTTCGCCATAGGGGCTCTAGCAGGATTCATTACCGGTTTTCTGATCACCAAAGCTAAAATACCAGGACTATTAGCGGGTATTTTGACTATGACGGGACTTTATTCTATCAATTTGCGTATTATGAACCGGGCAAATTTAAGCTTATTAGGCAAACAAAAAATAACAGACTTGCTAAGCCGATACAACTTGCCGCCTCAGTTCGATACTATTTTTATGGGCATCTTGCTAACAGTCTTAATTATCGCTGCGTTAGTTCTTTTCTTTAAAACAGAATTAGGTCAAGCAGTAATTGCTACAGGAGATAACGAAAAAATGGCACGTTCATTAGGAATATCGACTAACCGTACAAAAATATTGGGTTTAATGTTGTCGAATGGAATTGTAGCTGCAGCAGGAGCCTTAATCGCGCAAGACAATGGTTATGCAGATATCAGTATGGGTATTGGTACCATCGTTATCGGATTAGCTTCCGTGATTATTGGAGAAGTTATTTTTGGAAATTTATCTTTTGCCAATCGATTGATTTGTGTAATCCTAGGAGCTATTATTTATCGCTTCATTATTATGTTTGTCTTGCTGGTAGGGCTTCAGCCAAATGATTTAAAATTGATCTCTGCCATTATTTTAGCATTCTGTTTAGCTTTACCAAGTTTAAGAAATAAACTGAATTTAAACTTTTTTAATAAAAAGGAGGTTCTTTAATTGACAACATCCTCAGTCTTATCGATTCAACATATTACTAAAACTTTTTATCCTGGAACAGCCAATCAAAATCAAGTATTAAAAGGCTTGGACCTAGAAGTCCAACAAGGTGATTTTATAACAATTATTGGGGGAAATGGTGCAGGTAAATCCACGTTGTTGAACAGCATTTCAGGGAATTTTCTAATTGATCAAGGGTCCATTAAAATCGAAGACAAAGAAATTACTAAATTAAAAGAAGAACAACGTGCTGGGATGATCGGACGTGTATTTCAAGATCCTTTAATGGGGACTGCGCCGCGTATGACGGTCAGCGAAAATTTATCCATCGCTTATCGCCGCGGGAAGAGAAGAACGCTACGCAAAGGCAGTTCTCTAAAAGAAAGAGAATTCTTCAAAGAGATTCTAGCTAAATTGGGCTTGGGCCTGGAGAACCGTTTGGACAGCGAAATGGGGTTATTGTCTGGCGGACAGCGACAAGCGATTGCATTGTTGATGGCCACTATGAAGAAGCCCAAATTATTGTTATTAGACGAGCATACTGCTGCGCTTGATCCTAAAACGGCCAAAATTGTCTTAGAATTGACAAATAAACGAATCTTTGAAGAACAGTTAACTGCATTAATGATCACCCACAATATGCAAGATGCTTTAAATTATGGCAACCGTTTGATTATGTTGGACCAAGGAAAAGTAGTGGTGGATGTCAAAGGAGAAGAAAAAAGTAAGTTAACTGTAGCTGCTGTATTAGATTTATTCCAAGCTTCGACAGAAAAATCCGCCCTCTCAGATGAAATGCTTCTTGGATAATGGGCTTTTACTAAATTTCAAGAAGCAATAATAAAACAATTGCAGTACAAAGGAGCGTTTCCCTTGAAAAATCAAGCTTCCTTCGCTATAGTTGCTATATGAAACAATAATACTTGCATATAGCAACCATAGCTTGGTGAAGGAGTTTTTTTATGGATACCCTTATTTCTACCCATGAATTAATGAAGGAAATAGATAATTTTCAAACTCGATATACTTCCATTGAACAATCGGTATTGAAAAAAAATCAACTTAATCGATCAGCTTTTTTTATTATGCGTTACCTTATTGATCAGCCATTGACCTTAACCGAATTAACTTCTTCCTTTTCCTTAAATAAATCTACATTAAGCAGACAAGTAAATGATTTGGTAAAAAAAGGGTGGGTCATTAAAGATAGTGGAAAAGACAAGCGGTTCATGTACCTAGTGTTATCAAAAGAAGCTAGACAGCTTATTAATAGCGTACACTTCGAAATAGAACATCAAGTGACTCAGATTTTCAGTTCTTGGCCCAATGACGAAAAACAGTTATTCATTATTCTGCTGAGACGCATCAACCGAAGAATAGAACTAGCAACTGATTAAAAAAGAAGGAGGAAAGACAATGGATGAGAAGACATTAGGCGAGCTACCAAAAGATGAACTGATTCAATTAATCATTGAACAAAGTGCTGCACTAAGCTTATTAGAAGATCAATTAGAGAGTGAGACGGAAGAAAACCGTTTTTTTAAAAGTTTGTAGAAGGCTATACAGACTATAGCGACTATTTCATCACTTTTTTTGAGGATGAAAGTGACGGAACAGCTAAAAAAGGCAGTATTTTTTTAGGTCTTTTTAACGACTTCATTCAAGATTACGGTACAGATGCCGTTTTAAATCTATTAGATCAATACATGGAAGACCATGTTTAATTAAAATAAGCTAGAAGAGTTTACAGACTCTTCTAGTAATTGGTACACTAAAGTTATTATTAGAAGGGTGGTGTCGGTTGTGACTATAGAAAATAAAAAAATCATTGCACTGGTTAGTGATGATTTCGAAGATTTAGAGTTATGGTATCCTGTTTACCGATTAAGAGAATCGGGTGCGACTGTAAACCTAGTCGGAGAAGAAGCAGAGAAACAATATACTGGTAAATACGGTGTTCCTGCGGTTTCTGACCTTAGTTTTAAAGAAATAAATGTAGAAGAATACGATGGAATTTTGGTTCCTGGTGGCTGGTCTCCCGATAAATTAAGACGTTATCCGGAAGTTCTTGATTTTGTGCGTCATTTTGACCAAGTAAAGAAACCAATCGGACAAATTTGCCATGCAGGATGGGTACTAATTTCAGCCGGGATTTTAGAAGGTGTTAACGTAACAAGCACACCAGGCATTAAAGATGATATGACGAATGCTGGAGCGATCTGGCATAATGTACCAGCTCTTACAGATGGACACATTATTTCAAGTCGTCGTCCTCCTGATCTTCCTGAATATATGAAGCATTATATTGCAGCTTTTGAATCAGAAAAAAATAAATAAGATAAGAACAGCAATCTTTTAACCAGATTGCTGTTCTTTTATCTACGAGTAATGCAATTGAGTTTACCGTAAGAAAGGTGTTGAGAAACAATGCTTAAACCGGGTGATACAATAGGTCTAATTTGTTGTTCAAATGGAAAAAGACTATCAGAAAGACAGCTTATAGAACGATTAGTTGTTTGTTTAGAGCAAGAGTTTCAATTACAGGT
>NZ_DAMDAK010000086.1:2713-3142 GCF_032094055.1 Carnobacterium sp. | reverse complement strand
GCTTCCACTATTTACCAAAAAAATTCAACTATTTTCAGCGGGACAGCGCAAGAACGTGGAAAAGCTTTAATGACTCTTTATAATGATTCTGAGATTAAAATGATTTTTGACTTATCAGGCGGAGAAGTCGCTAACGAAGTTCTTCCTTATCTTGATTATACTTCCATTAAATATGCTAAAAAAACCTTTGTCGGTTACAGCGATTTAACGGTTATGTTGAATGCTATTTATGCACAAACGGATTGCGTCGGTTATAATTTCCAATTACTCACTATTCTAGAGGGCCAAAAACAAAAAGAGCAATTCCGAAAGGCATTTATAGACGAACAACCTCTATTTTTTTTACGCTATGAGTGGTTAACTCCTCCAGTCAGCTTTTCAAAACCTGTTATCGGTGGGAATATACGGTGTTTTTTAAAGCTTGCCGAT
>NZ_DAMDAK010000086.1:2017-2703 GCF_032094055.1 Carnobacterium sp. | reverse complement strand
CTTATTGCCCAAATGCAGCTGGACGTGTTTTGTTGCTGGAAGCAAAAGGAGGAAAGATAGAGCAGATGGCTACTTATTTTGCTCAACTAGAACAAATAGGCATATTAGAAGCCTGTAGTGTTATCTTATTGGGGCAATTCACAACTATTGAAGCTGAAAACCAAACAGAAGAATTAAAAAAATTAGTCTTAAGCTACTCAAGACGTCACCATTTTGCTGTTTTAAAAACGAATCAAATTGGTCATTCTTCAGACTCTTTACCTTTTCCAATAGGTACACCGGTAACTTTTTCTTAATTTGTACTACTAAACGTAAACGGATTCTGTCTGCTTTTCTAAAATCATTTTGTTTTTAATGCTATTTTTTTATACTTGTTGTAAAATGAATTTATATATTTTTACATAGAAAGAAGGGTGACAATGTATCAAAAAAATAGAAAAGCTTATCGGATAGCTATTTTAGGGATCTTATCAGCTATTATTATTGTTCAAAATTTCGTGCCACTTTTAGGTTATATCCCTATTCCGCCATTAAATCCAACGATTATTCATATTACCGTTATCATTGCTGCATTAACGCTAGGAACAAAAGATGGAATGATTATCGGTGGCGTATGGGGGATCAGCCGATTTATTAAAGCTTTTATTGCCCCAGCATCGCCATTAGATTTATTATTGTTTACTAAT
>NZ_DAMDAK010000086.1:0-2007 GCF_032094055.1 Carnobacterium sp. | reverse complement strand
GCTTATTTCTATTGTGCCGCGTATTCTTGTTGGATTTGTTGCCGGATATGTTTATCATTTATTTAAAAATAAAAAAGAGAAAGATTCATTGGGAATGATTCTTTCTTCTGTGTTGGCTTCTTTAACCAATACCATACTAGTTTTATTTTTTATTTACCTCTTTTATAAAGACGATTATGCGACAGCATTAAATGTGGATGTGTCTAATTTAGCAAAAGCTTTAGGTGCAGTAGTCTTAACAAATGGACTGGCGGAAGCTGTAGCTGCTGCTATTATCGCTCCAGTCGTTGCAAAGGCTTTAAAACGTTTTAAGACAACTTGATAAAGTCAACCTTCTTCAAATAAAACCAAAACCCCCTTTGAAATTAGTTATAGAAAAACTAACTTCAAAGGGGGTAGTTTATTTAATCGTTTTTATATTACAGTAACTCTTTTCTTAATTCTTCTGCAGACTTACTTGAAAGATATGCCGGAGGAACATCTAATACACTGAAAGCGCCAGATTTTCCGTCTTCTTTAAAACGATAAGCTGCTCGTGCATAAGCTACTAGAATAGAGGATGTAAATTCAGCATTGCTTTCTAATTCCAGTTGAAATTCAGCTTTTTGTTTATTCTCGGTAGCTGAAGTAGCTGTTCGAATAACAAAACCACCATGAGGCATTTTTTGGTGTTCTTTAGCAAATGTTTCTTCATCAATAAAGTGAACAGTTGTATGGTAAGGTTCGAAATAATCCGGCATTGTTTTGATTTTTTTCTCAATCAAACCTTTGTCTGCATCTTCCTCAGCCACTACGTAACACACACGTTCATGTTTTTCCCGAGTGGATAAAGTAGGGTTAGATCCGCTTCTAACTTCTTCAAGGGCTTTTTCAATAGGGATCGTATATTGTACTCCTGCTTTAACTCCATCAATTCGGCGGATAGCATCTGAATGTCCTTGACTTAACCCTTTACCCCAAAACGTATAGGTTTCTCCAGCAGGCAAGACCGATTCTAAAACAGCACGATTTAGTGAAAATAAACCTGGATCCCAGCCAACTGAAATAATGCTGACATGTTCATTTGTTTTCGCCGCTAGATCCATATCTTTAAAATATTGAGGGATATGGTTATGGTTATCATAACTATCAATTGTAGAAAAATATTTCGCTAAGGAAGGTCCTTGTTGAGGCAAATCTGTTGCTGAGCCACCGCACAAAATTAGAACATCGATTTTATCTTGATAATCTAATATGTTGTCTATACTTACAGCTGGGAGTTTAGAAGTCAGTTCTTCTGGATTCCGTCTTGTAAATACTGCGATACCTTCCATATCTGGGAAATTATCCAGGGCTAATTCTACGCCTTTTCCTATATTTCCATAACCGACTAAGCCGATACGAATGTTTTTAGTCATATTACCACTCCATTCATCAATTTCTTTTGGTACTTGCCTATTATAACCCAACAGCAAAAAAAAGTATTTATTTTTTTGGAATTGGAACATATGTTCTAATTCTATTTAAAAAAATAACTTAATGTGGTATGATTTAAATATAGAAATGTTTAAGGCGGTGGCTAACTCTCATTAAAAAGGGGTGATGCCTATGTTTTTTTGTTTGGCTTTCCCCAGAAAGGAAAACCCATGAGTATTTTCGAATCCTTAATGTTTGCATTAGCTTTTGCAACGTTGGTTTTAAAAATCTCAACAAACAACAAAAAAAAGTAACCGTCTGAACTTTAGCGAGTAGGACGATTACTTTTTGTTTTCTCTTATTGGCTACCGTCTTTAACGGTTCTATAAAAGAGGGGAATGTTGACGCATTTCTCTCTTTTCTCTTATAGTTTAACATGCGGTAACTGTTTTTTCAAATACATCTATTTTTCTTTGAAACAAGTTGTAATCATAGAGGTATAAAACTGTAATCTATTGCTAATATCCAACTGGCCGATATATGCTATCATGAGATGGGGAAACAGAAAGGAAAGATGCAAAATGAAAAATTCTAATAAACCTACACGTTCTG
>NZ_DAMDAK010000085.1:445-11279 GCF_032094055.1 Carnobacterium sp. | reverse complement strand
GCTTAAATACGTTGGCCAAAAAATATGGCGTCGCATTAGAGCAGCATCACCGAGCAATTTATGATGCGGAAACAACAGGCTATTTGTGCTGGCTGTTTTTAAAAGAAGCAGAAGAAGATCATGAAATAGTCAATCATAATCAATTAAATGACCGTATTGGAGAAGGAGATGCTTATAAACGAGCTCGGCCTTTCCATGCAACTATTATTGCTACTACTCAAGACGGGTTGAAAAACTTATTTAAATTGATTTCGTTATCCATGACCCAATACTTTTTCAGAAGTCCGCGTATTCCGCGTTCAGAATTGATAAAATTGCGCGAAGGATTGATTGTAGGTTCTGCTTGCAGTCAAGGAGAAGTTTTTGAAGCTATGATGCAAAAAGGTGCTGAAGAAGCAAAAAATAAAGCGAAGTTTTATGACTTTTTAGAAGTGATGCCAAAAGAAGTCTATGCACCTTTGATTGAACAAGAATTAGTCAATTCAGAAGCTGATTTGGAAGAGATCATTCGAAATATGATCCAAATAGGCGATGAATTATCTATTCCAGTTGTTGCTACTGGGAATGTTCATTATTTGAATCCAGAAGATTACATTTACCGTAAAATTCTGATTAACTCGCAAGGTGGAGCTAATCCATTAAACCGAAGCGAATTACCAAAAGTTCATTTCAGAACAACTGATGAAATGCTCGCAGCTTTTGGCTTTTTAGGAAAAGCAACAGCTCATAAAATCGTTGTAGAAAATACGCAACTGATAGCAGAACGCGTAGAAGAGCTTACACCTGTAAAAACAGATTTATACACTCCGAAAATTGAAGGTTCTGAGGAAGAGATACGACAATTAAGTTACAATGAAGCTCATCGGCTGTATGGTAATCCTTTGCCAGAGATTATTGAAAAACGGTTAGAAAAAGAGTTAACAAGTATTATTGGAAATGGGTTTTCTGTTATTTATTTGATCTCGCAAAAATTAGTGCACAAAAGTGTATCAGATGGTTATTTGGTTGGCTCCCGGGGCTCAGTCGGCTCAAGCTTTGTAGCTACGATGACAGGAATTACAGAAGTTAACCCAATGCCGCCGCATTACCGCTGTCCAGAATGTAAATATTCAGAATTCTTTACAGACGGCTCAGTCGGCTCAGGTTATGACTTGCCAGAAAAGAACTGTCCGCATTGTCACGTTAGATTGCATAAAGATGGACACGATATTCCTTTTGAAACGTTTTTAGGTTTTAACGGAGACAAAGTTCCCGATATTGATTTAAACTTCTCAGGAGATTATCAAGCTAAAGCCCATGATTATACAAAAGTACTGTTTGGTGACGATTATGTTTATCGTGCAGGAACGATTGGTACAGTAGCTGATAGGACTGCTTTCGGTTATGTAAAAGCTTATGAACGCGATCAGAATTTAAGTTTGCGTGCAGCAGAAATCGATCGTTTGGCAAAAGGTTCGACCGGTGTTAAACGTACGACTGGACAACATCCGGGAGGTATTATTGTTATTCCGGACTACATGGATGTTTACGATTTTACTCCTATTCAATTCCCGGCTGATGCGCAAGATTCTGAATGGAAAACGACTCATTTTGATTTCCATTCTATCCATGATAATGTATTGAAATTGGATATACTGGGACATGATGATCCCACTGTGATCAGGATGCTGCAAGACTTATCTGGTATTGACCCAATAACGATTCCAACAGATGATCCAGAAGTGATGAAAATATTTGGCGGAACAGAGGTATTAGGTGTATCACCTGAACAAATTCAATCCAAAACGGGTACATTAGGTATTCCGGAATTTGGGACACGATTTGTTCGAGGGATGTTGGAACAGACAAAACCAACGACCTTTGCGGAATTACTGCAAATTTCTGGGTTATCACATGGTACGGACGTTTGGCTGGGTAATGCAGAAGAACTGATTCGCGAAAACAATATCCCTTTATCTGAAGTAATCGGTTGTCGTGATGATATCATGGTTTATCTAATGCACAATGGCGTAGAAGACGGACTAGCTTTTAAAATCATGGAATCTGTCCGTAAAGGAAAAGGTATTCCTGATGATTGGCAGAAATCGATGCGTAATGAAAAAGTTCCAGAATGGTACATTGATTCTTGTTTGAAAATCAAATACATGTTCCCTAAAGCTCATGCTGCGGCGTATGTTTTGATGGCTTTGCGGGTTGCATATTATAAAGTGCATTTTCCTATTTTGTATTATGCTGCTTATTTTTCTGTACGGGCAACAGATTTTGATTTAGTTTCTATGTGTCAAGGAAAAGAATCCATTAAGGTAAAGATGAAAGAAATTACGGATAAAGGCTTAGATGCTTCAACGAAAGAGAAAAATGTTTTAACTGTTTTAGAGCTAGCGAATGAGATGGTAGAACGAGGAATGACATTTAAAATGATCGATTTGGACAAATCAGATGCTACAAACTTCGTTATTGATGGCAACTCCTTAATTGCTCCTTTCAGAGCTGTTCCAAGCTTAGGTGCAAACGTGGCTAAGCAAATCGTTGTAGCTAGACAAGAAAAGCCGTTTTTATCTAAAGAAGATTTAAGTAAGCGTGGAAAAGTATCAAAAACGGTTATTGAGTACATGAATGAAAATGGTGTTTTGAAAGGTCTGCCTGATGAAAATCAATTGTCGTTATTCGATTTGTTTTAATAAAATAACGAGCGGATTAATTGAAGAAGGCTGATGGTTAAAAGCTTTCATCCATTAAATAAAAGCTGTGTTTCTAAACGGTTTTGTTGCTTATCTGTCGTTTTTATGTTATTCTACTAATGTATTTAGATATCTTGGTAAAGAGTGAGCGGCGACGCTCACTCTTTTTCGGCAGTCAGGTATATGTATCTAAAAGGAGGCGGTATAAGTGACAAGTGTGGTTGAAACGGTTAGTGAAATTGTCCAACCCATCGTTGACGACTTTCAATTTGAATTAGTTGACATAGAATTTGTTAGAGAAGGCAAAAATTGGTTTTTACGTGTATATATTGATAAACCGACGGGAATTGATCTAGAGGATTGCGCATTAGTCAGTGAGAAAATCAGTGAAAAAATGGACTCAATGAATCCTGATCCGATTCCTCAAGCTTATTTTTTGGAAGTTTCTTCACCAGGAGCTGAAAGGCCCTTAAAAAAAGAAGAAGACTACACGAATGCTATTGGCGAGTTTATTCATATCTCGTTATATGAATCAGTAGATGGCGAAAAAGCTTATGAAGGAACGTTAAAAGAAGTGACAGAAGATACATTAATTTTAGCTGTCCGAATCAAAACGCGCGTAAAAGAAATTGAATTTGACCGTAAAAAAATTGCTAAAGCTAGATTAGCAATCCAATTTTAAATTAAATGGCAAGTGGACAGGAGAGAAAATGAAATGAGCAAAGAAATGTTGCATGCTCTTGATATTTTAGAACAAGAAAAAGGTGTAGCTAAAGAAATCGTAATTGAAGCTTTAGAAGCTGCATTAGTTTCTGCATATAAAAGAAATTATGGACAAGCGCAAAACGTTGAAGTTGAATTTGATATGAAAAAAGGCGACATGCATGTGTATGCTATAAAAGAAGTCGTTGATGTTGTATTCGACTCGCGTTTAGAAGTCAGCATGGAAGAAGCTTTAGATATCAATAAAGCTTATGAATTAGGCGACACGATTCGTTTTGAAGTGACTCCAAAAGACTTCGGTCGAATTGCAGCACAAACAGCAAAGCAAGTTATTATGCAACGTGTTCGTGAAGCAGAACGAAATATTATTTATAACGAATTTATTGCCTATGAGAATGATATTATGCAAGGAATCGTTGAACGACAAGATCACCGTTATATCTATGTAAATCTTGGAAAGATTGAAGCGGTCTTATCAAAACAAGAACAAATTCCTAATGAAGTATATAAACCACATGACCGTATCAAAGTTTATGTCACTAAAGTTGAAAATACATCAAAAGGACCCCAAATTTTTGTTAGCCGCAGTCATCCAGACTTATTAAAACGTTTATTTGAACAAGAAGTTCCAGAAATTTATGACGGAATTGTTGAAATTAAATCAATTGCACGTGAAGCTGGTGATCGTGCCAAAGTAGCCGTAATGTCTAGAGATGAAAATATTGATCCTGTCGGAACGTGTGTCGGGCCTAAAGGACAACGTGTTCAAGCGATAGTAAATGAATTAAAAGGTGAAAACATGGATATCGTTGAGTGGGACGCTGATCCAGCTACTTTTATTGCCAATGCTTTAAATCCTGCTCAAGTTGTTGATGTGACATTCAATGAAAAAGAAGGCAGCTGTGTTGTCGTCGTTCCTGATTATCAATTGTCTTTGGCAATTGGCAAGCGTGGTCAAAATGCGCGTTTAGCTGCAAAATTAACAGGTTATAAAATTGACATTAAATCAGAATCAGATATGCAAGACGCTCTTGCTGCTGAACAAGAAGCAGGTTTGGTAGAAACTGCGGATTATGCAGAAAGCTTGGAAGAAACACTCAGTGCAGAACAAGAAAACAGCCTAACAGAAGTCGTTGACTCAATTGAAGATCAAGAAGATTTTGCATCGGAACTTAGAATTGATGATGATGTAGAAGAAGGCGTCTTAGATCCAGAAGAAGCTGAAGAAATGATAGAACTAGCAGAAGATGAAGATCATGTCGAAGAATAACAAGAGGTGAACTAGATGCAAAAACGTAAAATACCAATGCGCAAATGTGTTGTTTCCAATGAAATGAAACCTAAAAAAGAGATGATTCGGATCGTGAAAAACAAAGAAGGCGAAATTAGTATTGATCCAAGTGGCAAAAAACCAGGACGTGGAGCTTATGTATCTATTGAACCTGTTGTTGTTCAACTTGCTTGGGACAAACATCTTTTGGACCGTACATTTGAAACAACTTTAGATGATGCGTTTTATCAGGAATTACTTGATTATGTAACTCACCAAAAAGCGCGGATGAGCTTATGAACCAAGACCAAAAAGTTTTAAATCTTTTGGGCATGGCTATGAAAGCTGGAAAACTAGTTACTGGAGAAGATTTGACTTTAAAAGAAATTAGAAAAGAACAAGCTAAAGTCGTTCTTGTTGCTGTAGATGCCAGTGAAAAAACGAAAAAGAAAATCTCGGATAAATGTCGTCATTATCAAACTCCATTCGTTGTTCATTTTACAAAAGCAGAATTAAGTCAGGCAATCGGAAAAGACCGTACAATATGTACAACAACGGATAATGGCTTTGGGAAGAAGTTCCGGGAATTATTAATACATTAACGGAGGGTGATAACATGGCTAATTTGCGTGTGTACGAATATGCAAAAAAACACGATATTCCTACTAAAAAGGTAATTGAAAAAGCTAAAGAGTTAGGAATCGACTATAATAGTCACATGTCTTCAATGGAAGACAAACAAGTTGCGATGCTAAATGATACATTTGCTGCAAACAAGAAAAGGAATTCACCTAATATGACAAAACAAGATGAAACACAAAAAAATACAACACAAAAAGGCGGTAAGAGTATAGTAAATAAAAAGAATCAATCCAATAAACCAACAACATCAACCACTAAACCAACACAAGGCAATAAACCAGCTGCTAGCAAAAAAGCAGCACAACCAGCAGCAAATCGTCCTGCAGCTAAACCAGCTGATAAAAAAGTGAATACAGTTGCAAAACGAACTACTAACCCTGTTGAACAACGAACAACTACTGCTGGACCCGGCGGAAATAAACGAGGAGGTTACCGTGGTTCTCAAGGAACTCACGGCGGTTTCAATAAACGTAAGAAAAAAGGGAAAAAAGGTGAAACAAAACCAGTTGCACCACCAGTGCCGCGTAAATTTAAAGAATTGCCAGAAGTATTGGTTTATTCTGATGGCATGACAGTGGCAGATATTTCTAAAAAGATCTATCGGGAACCGGCTGAAATTATCAAAAAACTTTTCTTACTAGGAGTCGTAGCTACTTTAAACCAAAGCCTAAGCAAAGATGCAATTGAATTACTTGCTGCCGAATATGGGATAGAAGCAGAAGAAAAAGTTGAAGTAGATGTTTCTGATTTAGATGTTTATTTCGAACAAGAGAAAAGCGAGGCGCATCTTGCTACTCGTCCGCCAGTTGTAACGATTATGGGACATGTCGATCACGGGAAGACGACTTTGCTGGACTCATTAAGAAATACAAAAGTTAGTTTAGGCGAAGCAGGTGGTATCACACAACATATCGGTGCTTACCAAGTACAATCTAATGGAAAAACAATTACTTTCTTAGATACACCAGGACATGCGGCGTTTACAACAATGCGTGCTCGTGGAGCGGATGTCACAGATATCACAATTATTGTTGTGGCTGCTGATGATGGCGTTATGCCGCAAACAGTTGAAGCGATCAATCACGCTAAAGCTGCGAATGTACCCATTATTGTAGCGGTAAATAAAGTTGATAAGCCTACTGCTAATCCAGAACGTGTGATGCAAGAATTAACTGAATATGGCTTGATTCCAGAATCATGGGGCGGAGATACTATATTCGTTGAAATTTCTGCTAAATTTGGACAAAATTTAGATGAGTTGTTAGAAATGATTTTATTAGTGGCTGAAGTCGAAGATCTAAAAGCTGATCCTAAACGATTGGCAATAGGATCAGTGATAGAAGCTCGTTTAGATAAGAGCAAAGGACCGATCGCTACTTTACTTGTACAAGAAGGAACATTGCGTGTAGGTGATCCGATTGTAGTTGGGAACACTTATGGCCGAGTGCGGGTCATGGTTAATGAATTAGGCCGCCGTGTTAAAACAGCCGGTCCTTCTACCCCTGTAGAAATTACTGGTTTAAATGCAGCTCCTCAAGCGGGCGACCAATTTGTTGTCTTTGAAGATGAGAAAACGGCACGGACTGTTGGAGAAACTCGTGCTCAAAAAGCTATGGCCAGCCAACGGTTAGCTACTAATCGTGTGACATTGGACAACCTCTTCTCAAGCTTAGAAGAAGGCGAATTAAAAGAAGTCAATGTCATTATAAAGGCAGATGTGCAAGGTTCTGCTGAGGCGTTATCTTCAAGTTTGCAAAAAATTGAAGTAGAAGGCGTCCGTGTTAAAATTATTCATACGGCTGTTGGAGCTATCAATGAAAGTGATATCACGTTAGCTGCTGCAAGTAACGCGATTATTATCGGATTTAACGTACGACCAACTCCTCAAGCTAAAGAACAAGCGGAACAAGAAAAAATCGATATTCGTCTTCACCGGATCATTTATAATGCGATCGATGAGATTGAAACAGCTATGAAAGGGATGCTGGATCCGGAATACGAAGAACAAGTTACTGGACAAGTCGTTGTTCGTGAAACATTTAAAGTATCGAAAGTTGGAACAATTGCAGGTGGTTTTGTGACAGAAGGACACATTTCCCGCAACAGCAGCGTTCGCTTGATTCGAGACAATATTGTTATTTTTGAAGGCGAATTAGCAAGTTTGAAACGCTTTAAAGATGATGCGAAAGAAGTCAAAAAAGGTTTTGAATGTGGATTTATGATTAAAGACTACAATGATCTTCAAGTAGACGATGTAGTTGAAGCATATGAAATGGTTGAAGTTAAACGCAAATAATTGTTCTTTTTAAATTTAATTCTTGATAAGTAAAGGAAGCGAGGGATACATCATGGCAAACTTCAGAACAGGACGAGTAGCACAAGAAATCCAAAAAGAAGTCAATGATATTTTAATTAAACGCGTAAGAGATCCGCGTGTCGCCGATGTTACGATTACAGAAGTTAAAGTAACAGGAGATTTACAGCAGGCAACTATTTATTACAGTATTTTATCTGAAAAAGAAAAAGATCTTGAAAATGTTCAAATGGGATTAGAAAAAGCAACTGGACTAATCAGAAGAGAATTAGGACAGCGTTTAACGCTTTATAAAACACCTGAATTAAAATTTGAACGAGATGAATCTGTCTTATATGGCAGCCGGATCGACGAGTTATTGCGGGATTTAAATAAAGAGTAAGTTTAAAAAAGACAAAGCGATAAAAATTGCTTTGTCTTTTTTTGTTTCAGGTTGCTAGGTGGAAAACAGAAAATCTGTTATACTTTAATGGTTCATAATGATAGGAGGCAGTCGAGATGACTTTATATTCATATATTGGAGTTGAAAAAGTGTTACCTACACATGCTCCAGAAAATTCAAATACCGTAGCACTAATTGCACGTGATACCTTAGATCCAGGAGTAACAGATGAAATGGTATTAAGCTACATTCAAAACCAAACGCAAGATGCTTCCATTACGATGGAACAAATCGAATTCTATGATACAGAAGCAGAAATTGTAGGGACTTTTGAGATTCTTGAAGAAGTAAAAAAAGGAGCTATCTTAAAGCATTTTAATTCTCCGTTTGTATACCAAACCTCTGATTTTCCTGTATGGGAACCGATTGAAAATGATACAGAAGTGCCGGAAGGTTTTACGACAGCAAACGTGATGGATTACCTTAAAATGATGGATGATGCACGTGCAGTAAACGCTACGCAACAACAGGGTTTGATGTATGTCTTAAATAACTGTTTTGAAGACACGAATAAAGTAGAACTTTATAGTTGTTGGGATGGTGAAGAAGCAGAACGCGAACAATTCCGGCGAACAGTGAAATGGGAAGCAGTTAAGGAAAATCCTTTGTTATTAGAAATGCGTGAAAAAGAGTTTATTGTGATTGAAAAGTAAATGACTCGTAATGAAAAAAGCTGTCTTTCAAAAAGAAAGGCAGCTTTTTTTACGAGAATCAGCCTAGAAGATTTTTGATTTTATTTCTTTTAAAGCAACAACTAATCTTAGACGTAGCTGCCCAAGTTCAGTGAATCGTCAGCGAATTTTCCGACTGCAGGTTGAACTGTTTTTGGTAATATTAGGTGCTCTAGCATTTTTTTGCAGTTAGGATCATAATACAGTTCTTCTTCAACCATTGCGATAAGAAAAATAATAGTAATCTCGTATTTCTCTTGTTCCTCTTTTGACGAGTGGACAGTTGAATCCGTCGCAATTTTAATTGGTTTCATTTGGACTTCTTCTCAATAACATTTATAAGCCTATTTTACTGCTTTTACATTCAGTTTTTCTAGGAAACGTACTCCATCTTGTGCAGTAGTAGCTTTAGTTTTGCACAAGATTCTCTTAGGTATTTTCGCGAGACTTTGAAATATGGTATACTGATAAAGTTAAAAATGGAAAGTAGGGATCTAATATGGAAGGTATTCTCCCATTATGGAAAGAACGTGGCATGACAAGTCATGACTGTGTATTTAAATTGCGTAAAATATTAAAAACAAAAAAAATTGGTCATACGGGCACATTAGATCCAGATGTAGATGGAGTCTTACCCATTTGTATTGGAAATGCTACAAAAGTTGTTGAATATATGATGGAGACGGGTAAAGGCTACATCGGTGAGATTACATTAGGTTTTTCGACCACAACAGAAGACAGCAGTGGGGACATTGTAGAACAGGTTCAAATGAATGAAGTACCGTTAGTAACAGCAATCGATCAAGCGATGGCCGCGATGGAAGGTACTATTCTTCAAACGCCTCCTATGTTTTCGGCAGTTAAAGTGAATGGAAAACGGTTATACGAATATGCACGAGCTGGTGAAACTGTGGAACGTCCGAGCAGAAAAGCGACTATAAAACGTTTTATCCGTACTTCTGAGCCTGTGTTAGATGAAGCAGCGCATACGGTTTCTTGGCGATTCGAAGTGGATTGTGGCAAAGGGACATACGTTCGTACATTGGCGGTTGATTTAGGCCTAGCCCTTGGTTATCCAGCGCATATGTCTGATTTAACACGCATCTTAAGCGGCACCTTTAAAGCCAGCGACTGTTTGACGCTAGACCAAGTTGCTGAAAAAGCAGCTAACGGTACCATTCAAGAAGCGCTATTTCCATTAGAGTATGGTCTGAAAGAACTCGCTTCCACTCATATCGATCAAGCTTTATTGGATAAAGTCAAAAATGGAGCTGTCCTGCCTTTAGCTGCTTTTGGAGAACAAACCGATTTTCCGGTAGTAGTCATGTACCAAAATCAAGCATGGAGCATTTACGATAAACACCCAACTAAAGAAAACCTTTTAAAACCAGTCAAAGGTTTACGTAAATTTCAATAAAGGAGTTTTTTAATCATGGAAATTATAAAATTGCACCATCCTTATACACAAGATCAAATTCCAGCAGGAGATGTTGTACTGGCACTTGGTTTTTTTGATGGTGTTCATAAAGGACATCAAGAAGTCATAGGCAGAGCAAAACAAATAGCTGCAGAAAAAAAATACAAATTAGCAGTGATGACGTTTAATCAGCACCCATCAATTGTTTTCAAAAAAATTGCGGTGGAAGATATGCTTTATTTATCAACAGTTGAAAAAAAACAAGCGATGATGGCTGAATTAGGAGTAGACATTTTATATGAAGTTGATTTTACATCTGCTTTTGCAGCTTTAAAACCACAACTATTTGTAGATCAATACATTGTAGGATTACATGCCAAAGTAGTAGTAGCCGGTTTCGATTATACTTATGGCAAAAAAGAAATTGCTTCAATGGAACATTTACCTAGCTATGCTGATGATCGATTTGAAATTGTAGTAGTTGAAAAACAAATGAATGAAGAATCGAAAATTAGTTCAACTCGGATTAGAAAATGTTTAGATAGCGGGAACATTGAAGAAGCTAATGGTTTACTTGGATATATTTACGAAACTGCTGGTCGAGTTGTTCATGGAGATGCGCGTGGACGTTTACTCGGGTTTCCAACAGCCAATATTGAAGTAACAAAGAATGT
>NZ_DAMDAK010000085.1:0-434 GCF_032094055.1 Carnobacterium sp. | reverse complement strand
CCAATCGGCCTTTAACGGTCGAAGTCTATATTTTGGATTTTGAACAAGACATTTATGGAGAAAAAGTAACCGTTTTGTGGCACCATTATTTAAGAGATGAATTAAAATTTGATTCAATGGAAGCATTGATCGAACAACTAAAACAAGATGAGCTAGACACCCAGAATTATTTCAAGTGAATTGAATAAAGTGCCCTTAAAAAACAGCGACGTAGTAGAGTGGCTGTTTTTTTACTAGAGGAGGATCTTATAAAATTTTTCTGTCTTCAATTAAAAACAAAGTTACTTGATAAGATGCTTAAGAGAAAGTAAAACGATCTGGAGAAAAGAACGAATGATTTTGAAAAAGAAGAATTATAAAAATTGAGGTTAAATCGTTGACAATTTACTACTTATTTGGTAAATTAATACTTGTGTTAGCACTCTTTAGTTCCA
>NZ_DAMDAK010000084.1:3630-11477 GCF_032094055.1 Carnobacterium sp. | reverse complement strand
GATCGCGCTGCATCACTTGTTCTACGAAATATTCAGCTGGTTTACTTGAATGGTGGAAGTGTTTAGAATAGGCGATCACTTTTCGAAAGGGATTGAGTAAAATAACAGGAGTCTTAACCATTTTGCCGAATTCTGCAATAAAACGTGCAGTACTCGCATCGTTCATTAAAAGAGTAGAAAAACGTTTTTGGATATCTAAGGCATAAGATATCTGTTCTGTCTTTGTATTCCATAAATAACTCAGTAACTGATGCAATAAAGAACCTAATGGAGCGGTACTAGGAACTTGAATAATAGGCAAGCCGACTTTATTTGCATAGTCTAAAACCTTTTGATCGATCTTATCTATAAAACGGCCCGCTTTAATACCTAAACCTGCTGAATTTACCCGCACTAGTGAATCAATGAAAGGAATCATTTTTTCTTGATCATCTTTGAAAATCATTGCTGTAGTTAAGATAAAGACATTCTTAGGAATATAAAATGCTACGTCTGGTGTTTCTGTGATTTCAATACTGTCTACGACATGGTCCAAATGATGTTCTGCAGTTAAAGACTTTAAACTAGAAAAACGCGGAATAGCTATTAGTTCTTTTAGGGTTGTCACTAAATCACCTCTTCTTCCTTCATTTTAATTGAAAGTACCTTATACAGCAATTCCTTTGTGCAAAAATGATAATAGAATTAAAAAGTTAGCAGTAATAGCTAATGCGTTTTATGTGGAGTTTGGTATGATAGAATAGAGAAAAAGTAAAAAATAGAGGAGGCCCTTGTATGTATAATGAATTAAATACACCTATTCGTACCATCATGACACCAGGCCCTGTGGAAGTGCATCCACGAGTACGTCAAGCCATGAGTACACCTATTATCGGACAATTTGATCCTGCTTTTTTTAAAATTATGAATGAAGTCAAACAAATGATCAAAGTTCCATTCGGCACTAAAAACGAACAAGCTTTTGCTATTGACGGCACTTCCAGAGCAGGCTTAGAAGCAGCCTTGATCGGATTGATCGAGCCAGGAGATAAAGTGTTGATTCCTGCTTATGGCCGTTTTGCTTATCTTTTAGGTGAAATTTGTGAACGTGCCAAAGCGACAACGATTTATTTAGAAAAAGAATGGGACAGTGTTTTTGACCAAAAGGAAATAATCGAAGCTATTGCGGAGCACCAACCTAAAATAGTTGCGATGGTTCATGGCGAAACAGCGAATGGACAAATGCAACCTTTAGATAAAATTGGAGCGTACTGTCAAGAACACGAAACTTTCTTAGTAGTAGATACAGTCGCTACTTATGGCGGAGTACCCGTCAAAGTAGATGAGTGGGGTATTGACATTGCTGTAGCCGGAACACAAAAATGTGTGGGTGTCCCTGCTGGATTAGCTTTGATCACCTATAATGACCGTGTTGAAAAAGTATTAACTTCTCGTTATCAAAAAGAATTAGGGTTGAGCAAAGACTTTAGAAACGAAAGATACATCAGCAGCAACTACTTAGATTTAAGCCAGCTGCAACGTTATTGGGATGAGAATCGAATCAATCACCATACTGAAGCAACCAGCATGATTTATGCTTTGCATGAAGGGCTGCGTTTACTGCTTCAGGAAGGGATCGAAGCAGGATATGAAAGACACCAATTGAATGACCGAGCTATTCAAGCGGGAATTCACGCGATGGGTCTAGGAATCTATGGCGATGCAGAAACAAAAATGGCTACCGTTACTCCGATTTTGATTCCTGAAGGAGTTGATGGAGAAGCTGTGAAGACAATGATGCTTGAGCAATTTGGCGTTGAAATTGCATCTTCATTCGGACCGCTGAATGGAAAAGTTTGGCGATTCGGAAATATGGGATTTAGTAGCCGCAGAGAAAATGTTTTACAAGTATTGGGCGCCTTTGAAGCGACTCTCCTCTATTATGGAGCGGATATCCATTGTGGCAAAGCCGTCCAAGCTGCACTTGACGTTTACCTCACCGCAAAATAAAACAGTGAAAGACCATTAAGTATATCATTATAGTTAATGGTCTTTTTTAAATTCAGCGATAATTAACGCTAACCTCCTTATCGTTCTTCTTAAATTACCCAACCTTTATAAACAAAGAAAGAATCAATCCTGAATATGGCTAGAATGACTAAAACAAAAGAATACTTTGTTCATATTTCACAATGAAACCGTTTTAAACAACAGGTAAAATGAATATATAAATAAGTGATAGCGATTCCAATCAGGAGGTTTTAAAATGGAAATGAGTAAAGAGAACTATCAAGAAAAAGAAGGCGATAGGCTGATAGATGAAAAACAATTGAAAAAATTTAAGCAGCGTGGATACAATGAAGATGTTCTTCCTAAAACAGCTGAAAAACGAAATATGAGTGCTAAAAATTATTTTACACTTTGGATGGGATCGGTTCATAATATCCCCAACTATACAGCAGTTGGTGGTTTTCTTTTTCTAGGGTTATCCCCCATAAACGTTATGTTGGCTATTATTATTAGTGCATTAGCCGTTGCAGCCTTCATGGTATATAACGGAAAAGCGGGATCTCGTTATGGGATACCATTTGCAATGCAATTACGTTCTACATACGGGGACATAGGGGCAAAGCTCCCTGGTTTCCTTCGTGGAGGAGTAGCTGCAATAGCTTGGTTTGGACTTCAAAACTATACCGGGTCATTAGCTTTGCTGATCTTAATTGGCAGTTTCTGGCCGGAATTTTTAACACTAGGTGGAGATTTCTCTTTTTTTGGTATCAATCTGCCAGGTTTAATCGCCTTCACCATTTTCTGGGCTATCAATGTCCTAATCGGTTTTGGCGGCGGCGGAACGCTTAACAAATTTACTGCAATTTTGAATCCGCTTATTTATATTGTTTTTGGCGGAATGGCTATTTGGGCAATCAATGTGGCTGGAGGTATAGGAAATATCCTTTCTTATGTTCCAACTGGCGAAGTTGTTCAGCATAATCCTCCAATCTTAGTGTACTTGATGATTATTAATTCAGTTTTAGCTGTGTGGGCAGCTCCAGGCTCCAGTGTTTCTGACTTTACGCAAAGTGCCACTTCAACAAAAGCTCAAACCATTGGACAAACAGCTAGTTTACTTGTTGCTTATGTGATTTTTGCTTTCTCTAGTGTGGCTATTTTAATCGGAGGTTCTATCCATTATAATGTGCAAGAGTGGAATGTATTAAACATTGTCGATAAATGGGACAGCTTGCCTGCTGCTACTTTAGCAGTTGTGGTGTTGTTAATGACTACAATCTCGACGAATGCCACAGGGAATATTATCCCTGCTGCTTATCAGCTTTCTGCTTTATTCCCTAAAAAGGTCAATTACAAAAAAGGGGTACTCATTGCTGGAGTAATCAGTTATTTGATTATGCCATGGAAACTAATGGAAAACTCAGATAGCATCTTTGCTTTTCTAAACATTATTGGAGCAGTTCTTGGGCCAGTTGCAGGTGTCATGCTTGCTGATTATTACGTTGTGAAGAAGCAAAAAATTGACTTAGATGCTTTGTATATGGATAAGACAGCAGATAAGGCTACTAATTCTTATCGAGGCGTGAATAAAGAAGCTTATATAGCAACCATCGTGGCGCTGCTTGTTTCTTTAAGCGGTCAGCTCATTCCGTCTCTGCAATTGATTTCCAGTCTATCTTGGCTGATTGGTGCAGGATTAGCTTTTGTGATTTATACGATCCTAAAAAGAGTAGAGAAATAATTTAAAAATAGTTTTATTTGATAAATAATAAAAAATAGCAGTAGGAGGAATTGGAACATGAAATATGATTTAATCATCAAAAACGGGTTAGTGATTTTAGATAACGGTGAAGTAGAAACAGATGTAGCTGTAAAAGAAGGAAAAATCGTTGCTATTGGAACAGATTTAGGTGAAGCAGCTGAAGTGGTAGATGCTAAAGGATTAATCGTCAGTCCCGGTATGCTGGATGCTCATGTTCACATTACTGATCCAGGCGGAAGCTATCGTGATGATTGGGAAGGTTACCTGACAGGTACAAAAGCAAGCGCTAAAGGAGGCGTAACCTCTTTTATGGAAATGCCTTTAAATCAAGTACCGGCAACTGTAGACGCAAAATCATTGCAAGTCAAATTAGATGCAGGCGAAAATAGATTAACAGCTGATGTTGCTTCATTTGGCGGTTTGGTACCCTTTAATTTAGAAAAAGGAATCCAAGAATTACATGAGGGCGGCGTAGCAGCTTACAAAGCGTTTATGGCAACCTGCGGAGATCGTTCAATTGAAGGAGACTTCATGAATTCAGACGATTACACTTTATATGAAGGAATGAAAAAAATCGCTAAAACAGGAAAAGTTTTAGCCCTGCATGCTGAGAATGCAACGATCACAGACAAATTAGGTGAAATTGCTTATCAAAATGGAGAAACCACTCTGAAAGCCTATGTTGCTACTCGTCCTGTATTTACAGAAGTCGAACCGATCAGACGAGCTATTCTTTTCGCTAAAGAAACGGGATGCCGTATTCATATCTGTCATATTGCCTGTCCAGAAGGCGTAGAAGAAGTAACTAAGGCACGTAATGAAGGGGTAGACGTAACCTGTGAAACCTGTACACATTACTTGTACTTCGACACTTCTGAACTGGATGCAATTGGACCAGTCGTAAAATGTTCTCCTCCTATTCGTGATAAAGAAAACCAAAATGGCATGTGGGAAAAATTATTGGCTGGTGAAATTGATTTTGTAACATCGGACCATTCTCCATGTACACCAGATTTAAAAGATACAGACAATGCTTTTGAAGCTTGGGGCGGTATTGCCGGTCTTCAAAATAACGTGGATATTCTATTTGATGAAGCTGTTCAAAAACGCGGTATGTCATTAAAACAATTTGCAGATATTATTGCTGCAAATCCAGCAGATCGATACAAATTAAATACAAAAGGACGTATTTCTATCGGAAAAGATGCGGACTTTGTCTTGATCAAACCCAATGCACCGTATACGTTGAAAGCTGAAGATCTAGAATACAAAAATAAAATCAGTCCCTATATTGGTCGCGAAATCGGCGCGCAAATAGCACGGACGATTTTACGTGGAAAAACCGTTTATAGTCAAGAAGAAGGCGTTGTAGACACAAGACCAGGCCAATTTATCTTTGTTAAGTAAGACCTGACTAAAATAAGCAACCCAGCAAGAGAACCAGAAGTAAAACTTCGGTTCTCTTTTTTTTTCTTAAAAAACTACTGTCCAAAAATTAAAGAGGTAAGGGAATAAAAGACAGTTTAGCATGCTTATTATTAGGCACTGTGAAAAAAAGAAAGTATACTTAACTTACAAAAAACAAAAAGAAGAATTCGCTTAGTAAAGGCAAAGGTTCATAGAGGCTTTACTAATTCAACTTCAAAACTGCAGCTTGTTTAACTTTCAGAAGATACTAAAGCCAATTACTATTACGTAAAACCCAAACCAAGACACGTTCAACAGCAAAAAAAAGGGAAATGAATAAAGCAAGGTAATTAAGAGAGGAGAAAAACAAATGGGTGCGATTATAGGAGTAATATTGCTTGTATTGGCCATAGGAGTTATTGCTTTAAATATGAATCCAGTAGTTCCAATCAGTTTGTGGTTTACATCAGTCAATTTGCCAGTTTGGATAGTCATTGCAGGAGCTTTAGTTTTAGGGCTGTTGATCGCTTGGCTATTAGCTCTCTCCAAAGGAACGAAGAATAGAGAAAAAAAGAAGGATCAAGAAGATAAATTGAGGGTTGCAGATTTGTCAAAAAAAGAAGCCGTCGAGCAGGCGAAACAAGATTCTGAAGCACAATTGATACAGAAAAATGCTGAAATTGAAGGGTTGAAAAAGCAAGTCAGCAGCCTCGAAGAAGAACTAAATAAACACTTAGCAACTGCAGACACAAAAAGCGTACAAGACACTTCGACGACAAAAATTGGAAAAACGGATATTGCTAAGCAAGATTTAAAAAGTGAAAAAGTAACAGATAGTATCACAATAGAACCAGATGATACTAAACAAACTAGAGTGAGTAAGAATAAAAGATAACTTAGGATCATTAAGAGCTACTAAGACCAGCGGAGATCATTAGCGCTGGTCTTTAACTGTTTATCCCTATTTCTAGATAGCAAAAAGCGTCCTGTCAGTTGTTTGACTTATTTGAACTTGATTTGTATACTTCACTTATTAAAGAGACTTTAAGAAGAGCTGAGCGTCTAGAAAAAATGCACGCTAAGTAAGCTGTAGCAATGCAGCTAAAAATAAAAAAGGATGGGAAATAATTATGAAAATAGAACACCTTGCTTTATGGGTAGAGGATTTAGAAGCAACAAAAACATTTTATGAAACTTATTTTGAAGCAGAAGCAAATGAATTGTATCATAACCCTACAAAAAAATTTAAATCTTATTTCCTTACATTTACAGATGGAGCTCGTTTAGAGATCATGCAGCGCGCAGATGTGACTAAACGTTCTTCGACGGAAATGTTAGGTTGGGCACATATCGCAATTTCTGTCGGAAGCAAAGAAAAAGTGGATGAGTTGACCGATAAATTGATCAGCGATGGCTACACGTGTACCAGCCAACCACGCCTTACTGGTGACGGTTATTATGAAAGCGTAATAGAAGATCCAGAAAGAAATCTTATTGAAATAACGGTTTAATTATTTTGGAATAAGTCTACATTCTATTGGAATTATTAAAAAAAGAGGCAGTTAATAGATCGAAAAACAGAAGGGCGCTATCAACTAGGATGTTTTATAGAAGCGGAAAGATACGAATCGTATTATACCGCTTCTTTGTATTATCTAGAGATAGATCGCGCTGTTTTACAAAAGAACCTGCAATTTTAACAGATAGAAAAAAAGCAATACATTTGTTAGAGCCAATTACTCAATAAATGGAATTTTGTAACGATCAGGGCTGAAAACCTGTACGATCATTTTTTGTGATTTTTCGGATTACGTTACATGGTACGCCTGCTGCTATTACGTTAGGAGGAACATCTTTAGTAACTACGCTTCCTGATCCAATGATGGAGTTGTCTCCAATGGTAACTCCTTGATTGATATGAACACCTGCTCCCAACCATACATTATTTCCGATTTTTACATTTTTAGCATAACAAGCTCCTGCGATTCTTTCGTGAAAATCAATCGCGTGATTGGAAGTATAAATCCCAACCCTTGGTCCAAACAACACATTATCACCTATTTCGTTTTCTCCACCATCAAGCATAATACAGTCAAAGTTTGCATAGAAGTTGTTTCCAATAGAAATATTATATCCAAATTCACATCTGAAATTCGGCTCAAAGTGGATCCCTTGTCCTACCGATTTTAATAACCGTTTTAAAATGGTTTCTCTTTCTTCTGATGTTTTTCCAAAACTATTATTATATTCATTAGTCAGCAATACTGTATTTTCTCTTGCTTTAATCAATTCTGGTGTCACATCATTGTACATAGCACCACTTAATATATGTTGACGTTGTTCATCAAGTTCCATACTGCTCAATTCTCCTCTCAAATTTCAAATTTATTGGTTTAACTGCTTCTTTATATCTTAACATGACCTCCCAGTTGAATCATTTTCTTTATACGTTTCTAAATACAATTATTAAATCTGCTTCTATAAAAAGCGAAATAATAGAAAAGGCACTCTGCTAAGAGTACCTTTCTACCTGTCTATCCTATTCAGTGAACAAGGTTTGTTTAATAGTGGATTACCTCTTGTTTTCTGTAAGATTCCAATGAACCATATTCACACTTGCGTCATTTACTTTGAGCTTAACCGTTATTTTCTGTGTTTTAATGAACCAAGACTCTCAGTTGCAGCTGCA
>NZ_DAMDAK010000084.1:0-3620 GCF_032094055.1 Carnobacterium sp. | reverse complement strand
AGCTGCAAAAACGGCAAAGAGTATACCGACAATTGGAAAGATGATCCAAGCTGTTCCCCAAGTATTAAAAAGGAAACCGGAGATAACATAAACAGCAGCTGCGGTTGGGAAAACAATGCTGGCTACTGTGTCAGTCAATTTCTCAGCTGCTATTTTTTTAGGAGTATAGGATCCAATGGCTAATATTTTATTATATGTTGCGTGGATAATTCCAAAAAATACGAATAGGAATACACCTACAGCAACGAAACTAAGCAAAAAGATCACTGCCCAATAATTATCGTAGCCTAATAATACGAGTGACAACAATAGAACGATAGGAGCGGTGATGCACAGGATCACCCCTGCAGCAATTGCTTTGGCAAATTGAGGTTTAAAATTTTTCAATTCTCTAGTTAATTCTGAACGAGTAGTGGAATCAATCGAAATAGCACGGCCTTCAAGCTCATATTGTTGTTCTTTTATACCAAAAAGAATAAACAAACCAACAGCCAGTGCAATCAGCAAGAAGAGTGGAACAAGAGAGACGATCAGACGTATGTCTTCTGTTGCCTGATTAATGAATGGCAGAAAGTTTGAAACTTCTTGAACCAGCAGCATAATGGCTGGTGCTAAAATGCAGAGAAAGACTCCAGCTGCAATGCCTAGGCTGAATTTTGCACGATGAGACATATAATCTTCAACTGCTTCATGTGATAAAAATAGTACGTTATTGTCTTCTTGGACATCCGTTTCTAAGTTATACGCTTCAATGATCTCATCAATATTCCCGAATTCAGCTAAAACCGTTCCAATGGCTTCATTCTCACTTCGGTTCTCGGCTTTTAATTGATCGTATTTTTCTTCCATATTCAGCAGCATATCTTCTTTAAGCCTGAGCATCTCAGGTGTTTTTGGCAAATGAACAAAAACCGAGTCCACATAATTTACAATGGTATCCATTAGAGCTTCTCCTCCTTGATAAACTGATCAATAATTTCTTTTGTGTCCTTCCATTCTGTTACTTTGTCATAATACGTTTGTTTGCCCAAAGGTGTAAGGGTGTAATAGGTACGTTGTTTGCCATAAGTTTCTGTACTGGAATAAGATTGAATCAATTCTTGTTTTTCTAACCGATTAAAAGCAGAATACAGTGTTGTTTCTTTCATCACATAAGCTCCGCCGGTTATTTCTTTGATAGTATTCGAGATTTGATAACCATAAGAATCCCCTTTCATTAAAATGGATAAAATAATCAAACTGTTAAAGCCGCGCATGACATCACTTGATATCAAATTTATCCCCTCTTTTACTTCATCTATCGTAGTAATTAAAGTATACTCTATTTACTACGACAGGTAAAGTAATTTGTTCGTAAACTTAATGAAGAAAGTATATCGTAAATGGAAAGATATCTTTTTTTGAGAAGTCTTTTTCATTGACACTCAAGCATAAAAAAGTATGCTTGAAGTAAGAAATACAGCGTATGGATTTAAAAGATTTTCTTTGTAGGTATAGTTATTTTTCTTGGGGCGATAAGCCATTCAACTAAAAGAAAAGAGGAAATATCATGCAAAAAATTGTGACTCATTTATGGTTTGATGATAAAGCACAAGAAGCAGTTGATTTGTATGTCAGTATTTTTGAAGATGCAAAGATTTTAAGCACGCAGCATTTTGATGCTCCTGGGGAGGGAAACGAAGGTAGTGTACTTGCAATCGATTTTCAATTAGCAGGTCAACACTTCCATGCTATTAACGGCGGTCCTTATTTTCAATTTACGCCAGCTATTTCGTTGTATATCAATTGTGAAACACAAGAAGAAGTAGATAAAATTTGGAATAAGTTAGTGGCTGAGGGCGAGCCTGTAGAATGCGGCTGGCTGACTGATAAATATGGTATTTCCTGGCAAGTGGTTCCTACTATTTTAGAGCAGCTTTTAGCGGGTGATAATCTAGCCAAACGCACGGCTGTTTCTAAAGCTATGTTCAAAATGAAAAAATTAAACATAAAAGAATTGCAAGCGGCATATGATGAAGCGTGATAAATACTTTACCTTAAAAAGATTAAATTAAATGGCTAAACAAAAAAACAGGAGAAAGAGCTGGAATTGCTTCCAATCTTTCTCCTGTTTTTAGGCTTTTGAATAGGATAAGTTAGTTTTCTTCGTTTAATAGCCGGTTTTCCCCTTGGATTTTTTGTATTTCCGTAATGTCTTGTGTAACTTCTAAACAGCCAAGATAGTCATTGGTTTCGGTATCGCGAATAGCAAAATAACGAATATAAATAACTTTTCCATGCATGTTGATCCAAAAATCCGCCTCATTTCGTTCTCCGCTTCTAAAATCATCAAGAATTTTCTGAACCATGTGCATACTTTTGTGCGGATGACAATTGACAACTTCACGTCCAATGACAGAGTTGGTACGCGGAAAAATCCGATTCTTTCCTTCTGAATAAAAACGTACACGATCGTCTTTATCCACAAAAGTTAAATCAACTGGTAAAACACCAAAAACAGCCGTTAATTCTTTTAATTGAAGTACACCCGTTGGCAAAACGATTTTACCTTCACTTAGCTGCTCGTCTTGCCACTCATAGGGACTAGCTTCATTCTCAGGGAAATCTTCCGCGATCGCTTCAGTCATAGCTGCCGCTTTTTTTGCTGCTTCAGCTCGTTCTTTCTGCTGTCCTTTTTCTTGTGCCAGAGCCTCTTTGCTTGGTTTCCAAGTAAGTGGTTTAGGAATAAAAGCAAACCCGATATCTAAGCTGTCTTCCGCAATTCTTTGCCAATCCATCAGTTGAAAAACATCTAAAACCATTGGAATCATAATTTCTTCTTCTTTAAAAATCATTTCTTCTACTTCTGTTACCAGATGATTGATTTTTTCTCGAAGCGGATTGATCACCAATTTTTCACTAGTTAAATAAGCATTCACATCTTTGATCGCTTTACGGATATCATCGTCAACGCCCCACATTACTTTTGGCGGCGCAGTAATGCCGTACCGTTCCATGTAAGCAAAAAACAACGTTTCTTTTCGGGTGTAATGTTTATCGATTTGCATCAAATCTGACAACGCATTTTGAAGCCGCTGCTTTTGTGAAAAATTGCCGTCAGCAAATCGCTCAAAAGTTCCAAGAATTTCGTCTTCTAAAAGCGAACGAATCACTCGGTTTTCTAACTTTAAAGTATGGACAGGGTGCCCAGGCTGTTCGTGTTCGTAATTGGAACGGTGGATATCCCGAATTGAACCTTTAAAAACAGCAGCATGTACATTGCAGAGGTGCTGTATTTCTGATGGATCTAAACCACTGGCAATCAATTCTCTTTCTGCAGCAGTAATTTCGCTGACGTCTACACCGTCAAAAGATTCATCAAAAAGACGTTTTGCTTCTTCAAACTCACCGCCTTCATGAAGTAAGGTTAGAATTTCGATGATTTTTTTCTGCCGGTAAACAGTATTGTTTTCCATAAGCTCACTCCTCAATGATAAATCCTAATTGATTTAATTGATAGATAACGTTGTTCAAGTCAACTTTTTTCATTTTTGCTCCTTTAGGAATAGTCATATATCTCCCTACAGTATTTAACATAGTTGGATTTTGAATATCTTTTAACCCTAAATCGAATAAAACTT
>NZ_DAMDAK010000083.1:9599-11553 GCF_032094055.1 Carnobacterium sp. | reverse complement strand
TAAAAGGCGTTCAAACAGCTTCTTTTATCAACACGATCGTAACCTTTGCTAAATTAGTACCGCTGGTTATTTTCCTTGTTACCATGTTCATTGCGTTTAAGCTGGATGTTTTCACTGCTGATTTTTGGGGAACTCAAAAAGGCGGGTTCAGTTTCGCTGAAGTGATGAGCCAAGTTAAAGGGACCATGCTAGTAACTGTTTGGGTATTTATCGGTATTGAAGGGGCGGTAGTCTTTTCAGGCCGAGCTGCAAAAAAATCAGATGTTGGAAAAGCGACTATTTTAGGGCTGATGACCGTCATCAGTATTTATTTACTAACAACTATCTTATCTATGGGTGTGCTGTCACGGCCGGAACTAGCTGATTTAAAACAACCAGCTATGGCTTCTCTTCTAGAAAGTGTGGTTGGTCATTGGGGCGCCATTTTAATTAATATGGGTGTCATTATTTCTGTAGCCGGCGCTTGGCTGGCTTGGACGATGCTGACTGCTGAGTTACCTTATCAAGCAGCCAGAGAAGGCTCTTTTCCCAAATTCTTTACAAAGAAAAATAAAAACGACGCACCTGTTAATTCGCTTATCTTCACCAATGTTATCGTTCAGTTGTTTTTATTCACGTTTTTGATTAGTGAGCGGGCTTATAACTTTGCTTTCTCACTGGCTTCATCTGCTATCTTGATTCCGTATGCTTTTACAGCTTTCTATCAATTGAAGTTATCGCTGCAAGAAAGCAAAACAACGCCGAATCGGACACGAAATGTCTTGATTGGTATTTTTGGAAGTATCTTTTCTATCTGGTTGATTTATGCAGGTGGTATTGACTACTTATTGATCACGATGCTTCTTTATGCACCCGGCATTCTCATTTTCGCTTGGGCTCAAAAAGAAAACAAGCGGAAAATTTTCACGAAGAACGAAATGATTGCTGCAGCAGTCATCGTAGCTTTGTTTTTAATTGCATTATTCCAAATTTTTAATGGTACAATTGATATCGGAAATATGTAAAAAAGGAGACAGGATAACTATGACAAAACAAAAAATTGTAGTGGCATTAGGTGGTAATGCGATATTATCAGACGATGCAAGTGCTGGAGCTCAACAAGCAGCGTTGGCTCAGACAGCTGATTATTTAGTGAAGTTTATTGAAAATGGCGATGACTTGATTATTTCGCATGGTAACGGACCGCAAGTCGGTAACTTATTATTGCAGCAAGCTGCTGCGGATAGCGAAAAAAATCCAGCCCTGCCGTTGGATTCTTGCGTGGCTATGACTCAAGGAAGCATCGGCTTTTGGATGCAAAATGCTCTGGGGAATGCGTTGGAAAAAAGGAACTTAACCAAATCAGTAGTTGCTATTGTAACCCAAGTAGTGGTCGATGAAGCTGATCCGGCTTTTAAAAACCCAACCAAACCAATTGGTCCCTTTTTGGATGAGGCGGATGCCCGGCAAGAGATGGCGACTACCGGTGCTGTGTTTAAAGAGGATGCAGGCCGCGGTTGGAGAAAAGTCGTTCCTTCACCAAAACCTGTCAGTATTAAAGAATACCAAGCTGTTAATCAACTAGTTGAAAATGGTGTAGTTACCATTTCTGTTGGAGGCGGGGGGATACCTGTAATTGAAAAAGATGGTCAGTTGACCGGTGTTGAAGCTGTGATTGATAAAGATTTTGCATCACAAAAATTAGCCGAATTGGTTAAAGCGGATCTATTGATTATTCTGACCGGTGTCGACAACGTGTATGTAAACTACAATCAACCGGATCAAAAGAAATTGGAACAAGTAACTGTGGCGGAAATGAAACATTATATTGAAGAAAACCAATTTGCACCAGGAAGTATGCTGCCAAAAGTTCAAGCAGCGATTGCTTTTGTTGAAAACCATCCTGAAGGCAAAGCGATGATCACATCGCTGGAAAATATCGAGCAAGTGCTAACCAATCAAGGCGGTACGATTA
>NZ_DAMDAK010000083.1:6735-9589 GCF_032094055.1 Carnobacterium sp. | reverse complement strand
TATAACGAAATAAAAGAGATAAAACAGCAACCTAAAACAAACCCCTTCAAAAGAAGCGGTCAGTTTTAGGTTGCTTATTTTTGTTACTTGAGAGAATTGGCTCAGCGCCAAGCTATGTCTTAATCTAACTGTTTTCCATTGCTTTGAATAACTTGCTGCAGCCAAGAGAAGCTTTTCTTAGGAAGACGGTTTAAATCTTTTAAATCATGATTTTCGCGATTCACATATACGACCCCATATCTTTTACGCATATCACCTTGTGAACTTAGGATATCAATCAATCCCCAGCCGAGATATCCTATACAATCCACACCATCTAAAGAGATAGCATCTTTCATAGCTTGTAGGTGAGTACGGTGGTATTCAATACGGTAATCATCTTGAATAAGTCCCTCTTTTGGCAATTCTTCCATCACACCAATTCCGTTTTCGATTGGAAAAACAGGCAAGTGATATCGGTTGAACAAGTTGCTTAAAATGATACGAAAACCAGTAGGATCAATTTGCCAGTCCCATTCAGTTGCTTCTAAATGAGAGTTTGGATGACCGCCGACTTCCGGATATAAATAAATAGGCGTTTCTTCAGTGATATCTGCTGCACTGATTGTACTGCTTGAATAATAGCTGAAAGATAGAAAATCGCTTTTGAGTTGAGCTAAAGTTGCTGCATCGTTTGGGTCAAATACAGGCATTAAGTGATTGTTTTCTAAATAGGCCAACATAAAAGCTGGATATTTTCCATAAGTAAACACTTCTAAGAAAAATTGATTGAAAAAGTCATCTGCTCGTTTTGCAGCCAATACATCTTTCGGTTCGGAAGAAGCAGGATAAGCTGCACGATAAGCAACCATACCGCCAATTTGACAGCCTTCTGTTGTATCATGAAGATAATTCGCAATTTCAGCATGAGCAATCATCGTATTGTGTTGCAGTTGATACAATTCTTTTTCAGTACCTGTTGTGGTACAGCCGGCAATGCGAAAACCTTCCTTGGAACCAAAAATATTTTGCTCATTAAAAGTGATCCAATATTTTACTTTTTGTTTAAACCGGTCCACCATAGCCTTGCCAAATTTTACAAAAGCATCGACAACATAACGAGAGGCAAAACCATTGTACTTTTCAGATAGGTGCAACGGCATATCAAAGTGATACAGACAAATCATCGGCTCGATGCCTCTAGCTAATAAGTCATCGATAAACTTGTCATAAAAAGCAACTCCTTCTTCATTGATTTCTCCATCGCCATTAGGAAATACCCGCGACCAAGAAATTTGGAAACGATAACAATTCATACCAAGTTTTTGCATGTAGTCGAAATCTTCTTGGTAACGGTGATAACTGTCTGTTGCGACTTTCCAATCAGAAGTATGTTCACCAGCTTCACGAATGTCATAAACTGATTTTCCTTTTCCACCTTCATCCCAAGCACCTTCTGTTTGCATGCTGGAAACTGAATTTCCCCATAAAAAAGTATCCTTTAGTTTTTTTTCCACTCTTTATTCCACCTTTCAAATTGAAGTGTCCAGTTAACTGTAAACGCAATCATTAATGAAGTCAATACATCTAAAAAATAAGAATAGACAAATGAGATGAAAGAGCAAGAATTATCCATTTAACGATAAGGGAAGAAACCAGCTAGGGGAGCCGTTTTTAATGGATTTTTCTTCATTTTCTAATAAATCCCGTTCACGAAAGCAATTTTCTTTCTATTGTGTTATATTATACAAGTAGAGTAGTAATCGCTTTCTTTTTGTGATCAGCTAATTGTCTGCTTCTAATTCATTATTTAAGGTGTGAGGAGAGAGTAAAATGCCCACTAAACAGATGAAAGTCAACCAATTGTATGAATTGCGTTATAAACCGGTCTTTGCCAATTTTACTGAAGCAGAATTTCATTGTCTTAAAAAGCAGCTATTTTTTAGGCAGTATAAAAAAGGTCAGGTTTTATTTGATGAAGGGGATAAGCGCGAAAAAATGTTTTACCTAACTAAAGGGTTAGTTCGATTGGAAAGTTACGATGAAAGTGCCTCTTTTTCATATATCGACTATACTAAGCCTGACACATTATTCCCTTATGGCGGCATGTTTTCCGATGAAACGTATCACTTTTCCGCCTATGCTGCTACGGATATAGAAGTATATTATTTGCCCACTAAAGTGTTTGAGGAGCAAGTTGCTTCCAATGCAGACCAACTGCTTTACTTGTATAAAAAGATTTCTACCATCTTAGAACAGCAAGAAAAACGCATCCAATATTTAGCTGTTTCCAGCGCAACGAGTCGTATCATAAAAGCTTTAGCTTACTTGATGGAAGATCTCGGCATCTATCTATCGTCATCTCTGATTGAAATTCCCTTTCCTATTACGATCAATGAAATTGCTGATATTAGCGGCTGCTCAAGGGAAACAGTGGGAAATGTAGTGAAACAATTAAAAGAGGAAAGCAAATTAGCCTACACACACAAATTATTTACTTTTAAAGATATTTCTTATTTTGAATCTTTTTCAGAATAGAAAAATTGCTTTTAAACAAAAGAACTTTGGTTTTGTTATGTGTATTACTGCACATAGTGAAGCTGAAGTTCTTTTTTCATGGGGTAGAAAGAGACAAGCTAGCTTACAAAATTAAATTGATCTAATTTCTTTTCACGATTCCGATCAGACCTTTTCGGTTATTACCGAAAAGCATATCATTAAAAAAATCTCTTCGTAATTGATTTACCGTGACCTAAAGATAAAGAATTCCATTTGTTAGGGCATGCAAAAAGGCTTACCGTGACTTAAGGCTACTGCATCCATGTTACGGCACGTAACAAGATCAAACAAAGTAAAACTGCAATAGGAATGCCTT
>NZ_DAMDAK010000083.1:0-6725 GCF_032094055.1 Carnobacterium sp. | reverse complement strand
ATTATTTATTCGATTAAGAAATAGTTTTTTAAAGTTACTAAAGCAAATAGAAGAGACTGTTCCAACACAAAGTTAGAAGTGATAGGTAGCAGCGTTCTGATAGACAAAAGAATAGAAAAAACAGAAAAAAGCTCTTATCAAAATGATAAAGAGCTTCTCAGGTAGAGCAGAGTATGGCGTCCTAAATTTCTTTCAAATCAGGGCGGGATTGTTCTGCTTTTTTTCATTTATCGTTAGTTCAACATTTTCAATAAGCGCAAGCCAATATTGATCTGCAACAACTCTTCTGCATTATGAAAATCAATAGAAATCAATTGTTTTATTTTATCTATACGATAGCGGACTGTTTTCGGGTGAACAAAAAGAGCATCCGCGGTTGTTTTGTAGTTTTGATTCATGTCTAAAAAAACCTTTAACGTTTCAATTAAATCTGGATGATCTTTATTCAGCTCAAGTAAAGAGGTAGGAATATATTTTTCAAAATGCTGTAAGTTGTTTGACTCTGCAAACAATTGGTAGATCCCGATATCCCGGTAACTGTAAATAACATCCGATTCGCCAAACAAAGCAGTAATTTTTTGCGTGTCCTGTGCTTGTTTATACAAACTTGGCAGATGAAAAAGATTACCTGTATAGCTGAAATTAACCGTCATTTTCAAGTTATTTAATTGAAATTTTTTCTTACTGATTTGGATGCTCTTAGCTATTTTTTCTTTAAGTGCTTCTTCATCATCTGTTTGAGTATCTACAATAAAGACGATTTTATTCTGGCGAATCAGATAGACCCGCTGCGGCCAATATTTTTTTATCTCTTCTGTAAATGTAAGAGTAAATTGGTGTTCTTTTTTTTGAGCGACATCCGAGTTGTCTCTATCTAATGAAGCGTTAGAAAAATGACAAATAAGAACCCGATAATTTGGAGAATTTTCTAATTTCAAATAAGTCGTTTTTTCGATTACTTCTTCTTTATTTTCCATTCGATCATTCAATAGGTCAGAAATAATACTATTTTTATAATTGAGATTATTTTGTAAAACAGCATGCTTTTTCAGCAGTTCCATTTGTAAAAAGCTAACAGTGTTTTCAATAGCCATAAAGTCTTCAACGGGAATAGAAAAGTCGACTTCGTGTATAATCAGTTCGAAAGAAGTAAATTCTAAATTAGGAATATTCACGACTAATTGAGTGTAGTTTAGCTTTTCTTGAGGGGATAGATAAGTAACATCCCGGCGAATATAATCATAATTCATATATTTTTTTTGAGGTAAAGTATAGATCTGGTTAATACTGGCCGTATCATAAAGCGGATCCGTACTGATCCATTCGTTTTTCAATGTATTTTTTAAACTAATGGGCTTTTTTATCAAATCTTTTAAGATAAATAGAATATCAATCAGTTCTGGTTCTGTTAAAGCCATTTTTGTAAAATGGTTTTGCAGATGATAATACTTTTCCAGTAAATGAATATTGTTGTTAATTAAATTTCCCATTACATCGAGAAGAATCGGTTCATATTGAGTGCTTTTAGGGATTTTGATCAAAGGGATTTCATTTTCTTTACACAATTCAAGAATGAAATCCGGTATTTCTCCCACTACACGATCTATTTTAATGATCAAACCGCTGATTTTAAGGCGCTTGGCTTCTTTAAAGAACGCGTTTAATTCATTTGGAGAAAGATCTTTTAACGCATAGTAACTGCTCAGCAAAAGTTCTCCTTCGCGACCCCAGCTTTCAATATCTGGGCCTTCTACAATCATAATTCCTGTTACAGTATTCTTTAAGCCAGTTGATCCTGTTAAGGAAGAGGCGTCTTTAAGTGAATCAAATTCAAGTATCTTTTGGATCGTTAGGTTCAAAATATCACTTCCTTGTCTTGCTGCATTTGTTCTTTTATCTACTAGAGATAGGAAATACCTTTTTTTTTAGTTTGAGATGAGAATGAAGACGCTAACAAAAAAAGGTACACTAGTGTAGGGCTATCTGTAGTATATCAGAAATAAAAAAGACAATCTATGGATATTCAGGTTTTAGAAAAGGTCCAGTCTATGTGGATAATAAGATAAAAGAAAGCGACACGATAAAAACACAGAAAGAAGGTTTCATAAAGGAGGCTGGACAGGTAAAATAAAAAAGAAGCGATTGCTTATCACTAGAATTAAAGGAGAAACGACTAAATGACGATACCAATTAATTTGTTTTTTTGGACTTTATGTATTGTTCCAATTATTTTATTGCTTGTATTAATGATTAAATTTCAATGGGGAGCCTCTAAAGCGGCTCCTTTCACACTAGTAGTTACGATTGTACTTGGAATGCTGTTTTTTAAAGCGAATGGAAAAGTGCTGAGCAGTGAATTACTAAAGGCTGGCTGGAATTATACCGGTATCATTTTGGTCATTATAAGCGCCATTCTGTTGTATGAAGTGGGCAGTGAAGCTAAAGCCTTTGATACACTAAACGTTTTATTTAGAAAACTAGCGCCTAATGAATTGATCAGAGTATTGATGATCGGAATTGTTTTTGCCAGTTTTTTACAAGGAATTACGGGATTCGGAGTCCCAGTTTTGATTACTGCGCCTTTGCTGTTAAATATAGGCGTTGCTCCCGTTTATGCTGTCATTATTCCACTCTTAGGACATAGTTGGGCTGGAACTTTTGGGACACTTGCCCTTGGTTGGAATGCTTTACTGATTCAAACCGGTATTGAGGACAAAAGCTTAATTTTGCATACAGCAATCTATGCCTCGCTATTTTTATTTATTTTAACGATTTTATTCAGCTTTATTATTACGTTTTTCTATGGCCGCTGGCAAGGAGTGAAGAAAGGGTTTATCGCTGTGGCGATGATTACATTGATTCAAGGAGGAGGGCAATTAATCTTTTCTACTTTCAATCCAGAATTAGCTGCTTTTATTCCTAGCGCCATTTCTTTATTAGCGATTATTGGATTATCCAAAACGCCTTTATACCGAGAACCATGGCAAATAGAAGACAGTAAAATAATGACACGAGTAGAAATTGATCCAATAAAGAAAACAAATCAAAAATTGACGACCACCCAAGCCTTACTGCCTTATTATTTGGTTACTGGGATTTCTTTGCTTATTTTATTGATCCCGCCTATTACAAATTTCTTAGGTTCTTTCAGTTTTGGTCCTAGCTTTAGTCAAACAGAGACAAGCTACGGTGTAATCAATCCAGCAATTGAGAAATACGCGCCTTTAACGCCTTTTACACATGCTAGTATGTTTTTATTGGCCTCGTCTCTGATTACTTATCTTTATTACCGTAAAGCAGGGTTGATCAAGACAAGAAGTTTACTCCAGTTGATAAAACGGGCATTAAAAAAAGCTCTATCACCAAGCATTGCTGTTCTTTCTTTATTGTCCATTTCACGGGTAATGGCTGGAACAGGGCAGACGTTTGTTTTAGCGCAAGGAATCTCAGCTGTTTTGCAAGAAAATTATGTCTTTATTGCTCCTTTTATTGGGTTGCTCGGTTCCTTTATAACCGGAAGCAATATGTCGTCGAATATATTGTTTGGTGATTTTCAAATGCAAGTTTCTGAGTTTATCGGATTGAAAACAGCAGCTATCTTAGGGGCACAAACAGGAGGCGGAGGAATAGGAACATCTATTGCACCAGGCAATATTATCCTCGGAACAACGACTGCTGGAATCTTAGGTTCAGAAGGAAAAGTGTTAATTAAAATTATTCCTTATACATTAGCAGTAGCAGCAATTTTCGGTGTCATTCTATTTTTGGACTATAAGTTCATCTAAGCCGAAAAAAACAATAGATAGGTGCATGGAAAACGAAAAATAGAGGCTAATTTTATCCTTGAAAGATAATGTAAAAAGTCTCTTAGCTTGATAAGCTTATTGAGAAAAGGCTTACAAAAAAACAGGCTTTAAAGATGGAATTAAGAAAAGGCTTTAGCAGCAGTAAAAACGGCCTGAAAATAAAAAAGGGAGGGAAAGAAAGAATCAATGTGATTTGCTTTACACTTATGTTTTTGCTCTAATTTATCTGTATTTTATTTCTGTTGGTAATAGATAGAAGCGGATTGAATAGAATGTTATTGAATAACCGCTATGTAGAATAATTTATTCTGATATTTTATTTATAAGAGAAGAGGTTGGACAACTATGGCAAAACAAACGGAAGAAAAAAATAAAAATGCTGCACGACCGGAACCAAAAAAAGAGGGAAAGTTTAAAAGTTTTTTAAAGCGGAAAGACATTGAAATTAGTTTTCAACGGTATTTAATTGATGCTTTATCTTTTATGGCCCTAGGATTATTTTCTACACTCATTATTGGAGTCATATTTGAAACGGTCGGAAATTTATTAGGCATTGCCTATTTAACCGATACGTTAGCACCGATTGCTAAACAAATGGCGGGGCCTGGTATTGCAGTAGCTGTAGCCCTAGGTTTGAAATCACCGCCGCTAGTTTTATTTTCTTCTGTTATCACTGGTTTTGCCGGATACGAATTGGGCGGGCCAGTAGGCGCCTTTGTTGCCGCTGTTATCGGAGCAGAGTTTGGAAAAGTGGTCTCTAAAGAAACACCAATCGATGTAGTCGTTACTCCAGCAGTTACGGCCATTACAGGATCTGTTGTCGGTACATTGATCGGTCCTGGAATCAACGAGTTTATGTTGGGACTAGGTGTCATCATCAATAAAGCAACTGAGCTGCAGCCTATTCCAATGGGGATTCTAGTAGCCGGTGTAATGGGAATCACCTTAACTCTGCCAATCAGCAGTACTGCGATTGCGATTATGATCGCTATTGCAGGACCTGCATCTGGCGCAGCAGTAGTTGGCGGCTGTGCTCAGTGTATTGGTTTTGGAATCCAAAGCTTACGGGAAAACGGCTGGGGCGGATTTGTTACTCAAGCATTAGGTTCTCCTATGATTCAAGTAGCAAACATTGTTCGAAAACCGATTATTTTTGTTCCGCCGACGCTAGCGGGAATGATTTTAGGGCCTTTCGTTACTACTATGTTTAAAATGGAAAGTGTCTCTGCAGCAGCAGCCACAGGAACTTCCGGTTTGGTAGCTCCATTAGGTGCATTAGCAAAAATGTCTGAATTAGGTTATCCAATGGGAGAAATATGGCTTAAGATCGTCGTCTTCTGCTTTATTGCACCTGCCATTCTAACTTGGCTGATTTCTGAACTGTTCAGAAAATTTGGCTGGATCAAATATGGAGATTTAAAATTAAATCTTGAAAACATGTAGATGATAAAAAGAACCGTTCTTACCCTATTTTTTCAATAGAGCAAGAGCGGTTCTTCTGCTTTTTGTAAAGTGATTAAAAACTAAGACAATTGCCATTAGTCAGTGTATCCATTTAATCATTCAGCCAGTCAATCACTTTTTTATACGTTTCCATGGCAGCTTCACTACTAGAGTCGCTGTCAAAATCATGCTTAGCCTGTTCAATAGCAACGAATTCTGTTGAACGAATCGTTTCATCTAAATGTATCGCTGTCTGGAACGGCACGTCTTGATCCGTTTTACTTTGTGCAATAAAAGTAGGCGGTAATTCAGCTAATTCTTTATCCGTCAAAGAAAACTGTGCTGGATCTACATTGTTTGGCAAGACAAGGTCTAACCATTTTCCTTTTTGACGGCAATAAATGTAAATAGCGTATCGGTTTTCTAGTAAACCTTTAGCAAGTGGAGCAGGTTGGATCAATTGTTCCATGAGGGATTTAGGAATATCAGGATAAGCTTGGTAATGTTTATTAGGCGAAAGGTAAAACGGCTGTTGAATAGAATAATAGCCATAGAAGCTAATGATTTTTTTAGGTCGTTGCGGCAATGTTGAATCGTTTCCTAGCAACAAGGATAAGTAAGCCCCAGCAGAACGGCCGAACAAACTGTAATCAGCTGATGGTAGCTTTAACACGGTGTCAAAGTGAGTAGAAAACCATTCTACTGCTTTTACTGTACTGGCATATATTTCTGGCAAGGCAGTTTCGGGAGCTAGCGGATAATCAATTGCTAGAAAATGATAACCGGCTTTTAAGAACAATTCGATATACTCTTGCGGTAAATCGTCTCGATCGCCCCAAATCAAACCGCCTCCATGTAAATAGATAATGGTATGGTTTTTCAACTTGGCAGAAGAACGATAAAAAGAAGCGGATAAAGTTAAAGAACGTTGCGTGGAAAAGGAATAAATTTCTGGTTTCACTATAGTGTACCTCCTAAAAATAAATCAATCATGATTGTATCACTAGTTAAAGTATAGCAAAAAAGAAAACAATCGGAGTCAATACGGTTGTTTTTTAGCCGAATTATACAAATAGGATAACAAAGCAAAACAATTATTATCTACAGTGTACAATGTATTCAAGATGAAAAGCGGTTACAATAAGAATGTAAGCCTTTCATGTCGGTTTAACTAAACTAAAAGATTGCGGGGAATTTTAATGTTACACACAATAATTAAAGAAAATGCGTATCAAGATTCAGTTGTCTTGATGCTTTTGACCAATACGATCGAAGGTGTTAACCGTGTCTCTATCATGCTGGGAACACCAGCTAATAAAGACCTTTTCGAAGGCAGCGGATTAAGAACACCTGAACTTGAAAAAGCTTCAGCAAACGATATGGCACTAGTTGTCGATACAGATAGCGATGAAGTGATTGATACGATCTTAACAGAAATCGATGATTTTCTAGCTTCACAAGGAGCAGCAGAAGCCG
>NZ_DAMDAK010000082.1:11123-11660 GCF_032094055.1 Carnobacterium sp. | reverse complement strand
CTACTCGTCCTGATACTTTATTTGGAGCTACTTATTGCGTGTTAGCACCTGAATTAGATTTAGTAGAAAAAATTACAACAGCAAAACAGAAGGCAGAAGTTAAGGCTTATATTGAAAAAGTGAGTTTAAAAAGTGATTTAGATCGAACAGATTTAAGCAAAGAAAAAACTGGAGTATTTACAGGAGCTTATGCGATCAATCCCGCTAATGGGGAAAAAATGCCTATCTGGATCGCTGATTATGTTTTAGCTTCATATGGGACAGGTGCAATTATGGCCGTTCCAGCTCATGATCAACGAGATTATGAATTTGCTAAAACATTTGATCTGGCTATTGTTCCAGTTTTAGAAGGCGGAAATATCGAAAAAGAAGCTTTCCAAGAAGACGGTCCACATATTCATTCTGATTTCTTAAATGGATTAGACAAAGAAGCTGCGATTGTTAAGATGAATGAATGGCTAGAGGAAAAGGGTGTAGGAAAACAAGAGACTACTTATCGATTACGTGACTGGTTATTTGCGCGTCAACGGTATTGGG
>NZ_DAMDAK010000082.1:8099-11113 GCF_032094055.1 Carnobacterium sp. | reverse complement strand
ATTCATTGGGAAGATGGAACTGCAACAACTTTACCAGAAGAAGAACTGCCTTTATTGCTGCCTAAAACAGAGCAAATAAAACCAAGTGGTACGGGCGAATCGCCTTTAGCTAATATCACAGATTGGGTCAATGTAGAAGACCCTGAAACAGGTTTGAAAGGACGTCGTGACACAAATACGATGCCGCAATGGGCTGGAAGCTCTTGGTACTTCTTGCGTTTTATTGATCCGAAAAATAAAGAAATGTTGGCTGATCCTGAAAAATTAAAAGAATGGTTGCCAGTAGATATTTATATAGGCGGAGCAGAACATGCGGTATTGCACTTATTGTACGCGCGTTTCTGGTATAAATTCTTATATGATCTTGGTATTGTTCCAAATAAAGAACCATTCCAAAAATTATTTAACCAAGGAATGATTCTAGGAGACAACAACGAAAAAATGTCTAAATCAAAAGGCAATGTGGTAAACCCTGATGATGTGGTAGAAAAATATGGTGCGGATACTTTGCGTATGTATGAAATGTTTATGGGGCCTTTAGATGCATCTATTGCTTGGAGCGAAAATGGACTAGAAGGTAGCCGCAAATTCTTAGACCGCGTTTGGCGTTTGATCGTAGATGAAGAAGGGAAAGTTCGCGATCGCATAACAACTTTTAATGATGGAAGCTTAGATGTAGTTTACCATCAAACAGTTAAAAAAGTTACCGAAGATTTTGAACACCTTCGCTTTAATACAGCTATTTCTCAAATGATGGTATTTGTAAATGAAGCTTATAAAGCTAAAGCCTTGCCAGTTGACTACGTCAAAGGTTTTGTCCAATTATTAGCACCTGTAGCTCCTCATTTAGGTGAAGAACTGTGGGCGATGTTAACAGGAAGCGAAGCTGGGATTTCTTATGTAGCTTGGCCAACATATGACGAAGCGTTCTTAGTTCAAGATGAAATTGAAGTTGTTTTTCAAGTAAACGGGAAACTGAAAGCTAAAACTCAAGCAGCAAAAGAAATTAGTAAAGATGAGCTAGAAGCTTTGGCTATGAATAATGAAAAAATAAAAGATGCTATTGCCGGAAAAACGATTCGAAAAGTGATCGTAGTACCTGGGAAATTAGTTAATATTGTTGCAAACTAATAGGAGATAGAAGAGTAGAAGCTGCTGGGTTACTAAAACAGCAGCTCTTCTTTTGGAGAAAAAGATAAAAGCAAAAGAGAAAATTAAGTTTTGGTAAATATCATGGCGACTGCCAGTAAAGGCATTGCAACCAAAATGGTAAAGAAGTAGAATGAACATTAGTACATAAAAGTATGAGAGTAGGGTATGGAAAATGTCAAATGATACTATAAACGAAAATAGAGAAGTTGAGGAAAAAAGTTCACGAGACAAAATGGTCAGCGGCTCTGCTTGGATGACAGGCGGCAGTATTTTATCTCGTCTTTTAGGTGCGTTATATATTATCCCTTGGATGGCTTGGATGGGGACACAAGATGTAGCGACTTCTGCAAACGCCTTGTATATGGTAGGTTATACCCCTTATGCATTATTTTTATATATTGCAACAGCTGGCGTACCATCTGCTATCGCTAAACAAGTTTCTTATTACAATGCTTTAGGGGAATACCAAGTTAGTCGTGACATTTATAAAAAAGGACTACAGCTGATGGCGATCACAGGAATTGTTTCAGCAGCGGTCATGTATTTGATTGCTCCATTTATTGCTGCTAATAGTCCAACTGCTTCAGTAAGTGATGGGACACAAGTTATTCGCTCCTTAAGTTGGGCGTTATTGATTATCCCTTGTATGAGTGTCACTCGTGGCTTTATTCAAGGTCACAATACAATGGCACCATCTGCTATTTCACAATTCATTGAACAGCTAGGCCGCGTTATTTTTATGTTGGCGGCAGTATACATTATCCGGATTGTCATGAATGGAGAAGTAGTTGATGCTGTATCTGCTTCTACTTTTGGAGCATTTATCGGAGCTTTATTTAGTATTTTATATTTGCTGTATATCATTTGGCGCAAAAAGCCCGAGTTGGATTTTCATGTGGCCAATAGTAAAAACAAAATACAAGTTTCGACTAATGATATTTTAAAATCCATTATTAAAACAGCGATTCCTTTCACTATTATCGCATCAGGAATCACACTGTTTCAACTGATTGATCAATTTACATTTGCACCGATCATGAACAGAGTCGGTGAGATGACAGCGAAGCAAATTGAAAATAATTATGCCGTTGCTGCAGGAAATGCAAACAAACTCATTATGATTGTTATTTCTTTAGCCAGTTCAATGGCGATTACTTCTGTTCCTTTGATTGCAGAATTACTAGCTAAAGATAAAATGAAAGATGTAAGAAATCAGTTAAGCGACAGCATACAATTGTTCTTCTTCATTATGCTGCCCTCTGCAATTGGGATGGCAGTAGTTTCAAAACCACTCTATACCGTTTTTTATGGTTATAGCGCCTTTGGGACAAATATTTTACAATTGTCTTCTTATATGAGTATTTTTCTGGGGCTGTTTGTCTTACTGGGGTCAACACTCCAAGCAGCCAATCAAACAAAACCAGCACTAGGCGCAATGGTAGTTGGCTTAGTAGTTAAATTAGTTACACAATTTCCACTGCTGTATCTTTTCCACACCTATGGGATGCTGGTTTCAAATATGGTTGGTTTTGGCGTAACGATTTACTTAATGCTTCGTACTATTTATAAAATGACACACTTAGACTTCAATCGATTGTTTAGACGTATTTTATTAATGGTATTGATAACCTCCGCCATGGCGTTGATTGTTTTCCTTGTACAAAAAGGAATGTATCAATTTATTGACTCTAAAGACCGGATGGGATCATTGATCAATATGGGTGTTTCAGCAACAGTCGGTGGGATTTTTTACTTATACGCTACTTTGAAAGTACGACTAGCTGATCGTTTACTAGGCAGTCGAGTAGCAGGATTAAGAAGGAAATTAAGAATCAAATAATGGCAAGAACTAGTTAGCAGCT
>NZ_DAMDAK010000082.1:5088-8089 GCF_032094055.1 Carnobacterium sp. | reverse complement strand
TAAAGTTGCTGACTAGTTCTTTTAATATGATAAAGATGGGAGATAATAAGATGCGATTGGATAAATTTTTAGCGCATACAGGATACGGTTCCAGAAAAGAAGCGAAAGAATTGTTGAAAGGCAAACAAATAACGGTTAATGATCGTTTGGTAAAAGATGGGAAAATCCAAATTAACCCTGAAAAGGATCAGGTAACAGTTTCTGGAGAAGTGGTAAAATTCCAAGCTTTTTGTTATTTTATGCTGCATAAACCACAAGGTGTAATCAGCGCGACAGAAGATAATCTGCATAAAACGGTGATTGATTTGCTTGCGCCGCAAGACCGTTTATTACATCCCTTTCCAGTAGGTCGTTTAGATAAAGATACAGAAGGTTTGTTATTGATTACTAATGACGGCAAGTTAGCACACAATTTATTGTCTCCGAAAAAAGAGGTAGACAAATGTTATGAAGCAGTTATTGAAGGAATCGTGGATGAAGCAGACATTCAAGCTTTTGCAGATGGCATCATTTTAGATGATGGTTTTATCTGCCGATCAGCTCATTTAACGCTAACTGACATCGACTCTGATAAACAAATTTCAACCATTCAAGTAACTATCCATGAAGGAAAATTTCACCAAGTTAAACGTATGTTTAAAGCAGTAAATAAAAAAGTACTTTATTTAAAACGAGTAACGATGGGGCCTTTAAAGTTAGATGAATCACTAGCTTTAGGCAGTTACCGAGAACTGAATGAAACAGAGCTGGCTCTTTTAAAAGTGATTAACTAAATTGGCAGCGTTAAAAAAACGTAGAGAGCTGCCAATTTATTTTGGTACTTCCTACGTTTTTAAAATGGAGAAATCGTCTGATTTTTTTAATCAGCAGAAAATTCTTTAAGAATTGTTGGCAACTGATTGATAATGTGGGTTGGCAAGACGACATATTGTTTTTCAGCTAACTGATCGCCAATATAGCTATGAAGATAAACAGCGGCTAAAACAGCGGATTTTATATCAGGAATTTGAGCCACTAAACCAGCAATGATTCCCGCTAATGTATCTCCCATCCCGCCAGTGGCCATAGCTGGATTGCCAGCTTCGTTTTTCCAAATATCTTCTTTGAAATAAACTTCTGTTTGGTGTTGTTTTAAAACAACTGTTGCATTTAGCTGATTGCGTGCTTCAACGTTCAAGACTTCCTTTTGTTCAGTCGGTTTTAAATTGCTTAATCGTTCCCATTCACCTAAATGTGGAGTATAGATCGTATTGTCGTTTGGTGTCGGTAAATTATATTTTGCCATTAATGTGATAGCAGAACCATCGATAACGATATGTTGCTCCGGCTGAATTTGGGCCAATAGAAGTTTCAATATTTTTAATGAACCAGTTGAATTGCCCATACCGGGACCAATCGCCACAACTGTTGCGGCTTTTATTTGCTGTTCAAGTTGTTTTTGGTTTTTCCAGTCGACCACCATTGCTTCCGGTAAATGAGCATGCAAAGCCGCGTGATTGCCTTTATCGGTAGCAACTGTTACTAGACCAGCCCCACTGTGAACAGCTGCGAGTGCCATTAGGATCACTGCGCCGCCCATTCTTTTATTTCCACCAACTAAAAGGACTTTCCCATAATCTCCTTTGTAACTGTCAGTTTGCCTTTTTGGAATCAAACCTTGTATTTTTTCTTGATTTAGTCTGTTCATCTTTTCCCTCCTTAAGAGTTAGTAAGTTAATTATAAAGGCAAAGGCGAAAAAACACATCTTTAAAACATTGGTCAAATATTTAGGAAATAGGAGACGAATATTGGTATGCAACTGAAAAAGTGATATGATAGAGGTGTTGAAAAAAGGATAGGAGTGTTGAGCATATGACAATAGATTGGAAAAAAGAAGTAGCAGCACGTAAAGAAGATTTCTTGGCAGATTTAATTTCTTTGTTAAAAATAGATAGTGTTCGTGATGATAGCCAAGCAACTGATGATGCCCCTGTCGGACCTGGACCTAAAAAAGCATTGGAAGCCTTTTTAGCATTAGGAGAACGCGATGGTTTTATAACTAAGAATGTTGATAGTTTAGCCGGCCATATCGAATATGGCGATGGAGATGAAACACTTGGAGTTTTAGCTCATGTTGACGTTGTACCTGTAGGCACCGGCTGGGAAACAGACCCTTTTGATCCAGTTATTAAAGATGGCCGTATTTATGCCCGTGGATCTAGTGATGACAAAGGACCGGGTATGGCTGCTTATTATGCATTAAAGATTATTAAAGAGTTGGATTTACCTGTTTCTAAACGGATTCGTTTTATTATCGGTACAGACGAAGAAAGCGGCTGGATGTGTATGGACCGTTACTTTGAAGTAGAAGAAAAACCAGATTTCGGCTTTTCCCCCGATGCAGAATTTCCTATTATCAATGGAGAAAAAGGGATCTTAACAGAATATATCAACACCCAAGGAACAACGGAAGGCGGCAAAAATACGTTAATCAGTTTTGATGCTGGCTTACGTGAAAATATGGTTCCTCAAGACGCAACAGTTATTTTTAAAAGCGAAGAAGCAGAGAAAATTGAAAAAGATTTCTATGACTTTATCGAAACAGCACCCGTAACAGGTACTGTTTCTGTTGAGGATAATCAAGTAACCATTGAAGTTAATGGGAAAGCAGCTCATGCGATGGAACCGCGCGGCGGAGTCAACGCAGCAACATACTTGGCAGTCTTTCTAAATAGATACTCATTTGGCGGAGATGCTAAAGCCTTTTTAGAAATGACAGCTGAATTTTTCCATGATGATTCAAGAGCTGAAAAATTAGGTTTGAACCATGTTGATGAGGTAATGGGCGATTTAACAATGAATCCGGGAGTTTTCACATTTACCCCTCAAGATGGTGGAATGATCGCTTTAAATTTCCGCTTCCCGAAAGGAGTTAGCGTGGAAAGCATCGAAATTGAATTAGATAAGAAGCTATCCCATTATGGCGTTACGCTAGGCCGTGGAAAAGAACAATTGCCGCAT
>NZ_DAMDAK010000082.1:2536-5078 GCF_032094055.1 Carnobacterium sp. | reverse complement strand
AGAAGACCCGTTGGTTCAAACGTTGTTGAATGTTTATGCGAAGCAAACAGGATTGGAAGCACATGAACAAACGATTGGTGGAGGCACATATGGCCGGTTGTTTGAACGTGGTGTAGCTTATGGTGCCATGTTCCCAGATAGTATAGATACTATGCACCAAGCAAATGAATTTATGGCAATCGATGATTTGATGAATGCGATGAGTATCTATGCAGAAGCTATTTATGAATTGGTTAAATAGGCTTTAAAAAATAAGACGGAAGAAAAACTGGAATTTGCATAAGGTAACTTGCAATTCTAGAATCTTCCGTCTTATTTTTTTACTTAACTGGAGTACTAAGAGGTACGTGAAGCAACTAACTAAAATCTATGAAGATTGATTAGTCTAAAACATAACTTTTTTGTGCGGCAATTTTCTGCCTTTATAATCAAATATTTGCCCAAAATAATTCGGCTTTGATTCAGTCCGGTAATTTTGCACCACCACTTGCATGCGAGAGTTAATGGGGCCTTCTATCGTAATAATAGAATATTCTTCAATCGCATACACAAATCGATAAGCTTTCAAACCAGCGACTAAACAATTAAAATGACGTCCATCTGCTTCGAGTGTGAAACGACATAGAGGTGTTCCATTGCTTGTATTGATAACCTTAACTTCTGAAACAACTTTTCCTGTGATAATAGCAGAATTCATATTAGCAGCTCCTTTGCTGGATACTTTCACTATAGGTAATTACATTCTTATTATACGAACAAATGTTCTGTAAGTAAAGCGAACAGAACATTAAACAAGGTAGAATTCCTTAAAAAAAAGCCCGACCAGAGTTTTTCTGATCGGGAGAGTAAGTGTTTGGTATTCTAAAAACTAAGCACAAAGTAATAAAAATCGGAAAAGAGAAAAAATCAATAGATTAAAGAGCTTGACGGTAAATGTGTCGGCTTACTTCCAGCGTTTGATCGCCGCGTTCAGATAATGCGGTTTGTTCATGTTTTTCTAATTGAGCTACTAATGGCTCGATCACTTCTTCTCCTAAACCGATATCTTTAAAAGAAGTAGGTGCGCCTAAGCGTTCAAAGAATGTTTTTGTTTTTTCAATAGCGGCATCGATTTTTTCTTCATCGTTGCCAGTGGTGATATGCCAAACACGTTCAGCATACTGTAAAAGCTTACCCCATTTTTCTGCTTTACGCACGGTCAATAATGCTGGCAAAATAATAGTTAAAGTTCTGGCATGATCAACTTGATAAAGAGCTGTAATTTCATGTCCCATATCATGAGATGCCCAATCCTGAGGTACACCAGGGGAAAGAACGGTATTTAAAGCATTGGTCGCTGTCCACATAAAGTTAGCCCGCAAGTTGTAATCATGGTTAGTTTCATCAATGATACTAGGGCCAATTTCAATTAAAGTTTGCAGTAATCCTTCCGCAAAACGATCTTGAACCATAGCGCCTACAGGATAAGTCAAGTATTGTTCGATAATATGCACGAAAGCATCAATCACTCCATTAGCCAGTTGGCGTTCTGGTAAGCTATAAGTAATTTCAGGTTCTAAAATGGAAAACTGAGGGAAAACAAACGGACTGCCAAAACTTAATTTTGCTTGTTTTTCTTTAAAAGTAATAACTGATCCAGCATTCATTTCTGAACCTGTTGCCGGCAGCGTTAAAACCGTAGCAAATGGTAAGGCAGTAGTGACCGGCAGACGTTTTCCGATGCCGCCTCCAAAAATATCGATTGGATCGCCATCAAAAGGAACAGCGGCAGCAATAAACTTAGTTGCATCAATGACGGAACCGCCGCCAACTGCTAGTAAAAAATCATACCCTTCTTTTTGGACTAATTCTACAGCTTTCATAGCTGTTTCAAAGGTTGGGTTTGCTTCGATACCGCCGAATTCTCCAATTTCGTAACCGTTCAGAGCCGCTTTAACTCTAGCTAAAGTTCCAAATTTTACCACGCTGCCTCCACCATAAGTAATCAGAACTTTCTTGCCATGCGGAATCAGTTGATCCAATTCAGGAACACGGTTTTTACCAAACACGATTTTTGTTGGATTGTAATAAGTAAAATTATTAATTTCATTTTGCATACGTCTTTTCACTCCTTCGTTTAAGTGTTTTCAGTATAGCACAACTTTTGTACGATTAAGCGCAAAGAAGTAAGAAAAGGAAAGGAATTGCTTCCGTGCAGATAAGAATCAGAATGTTATAAAATAACCGCTGGTTTGTGGTATATTTAGTTAAATACGTTTAAGAAAAGGAGAAAAAAATGTTTTTAGCTTGGAAAGAAATAAAATATTCTAAAACACGTTTTGCATTGATTATTGGCGTTTTAGTTTTAGTCTCTTATTTAGTTTATTTTCTAGTCGGTTTAGCGTATGGATTAGCGCAAGATAACCGCACCAGTGTAGATAAGTGGGGAGCAGATGGAATTGTGCTGACCGATGAGTCCAATACGAATATCAATATGTCTATGATGACATTGGAACAAGCTAAAGAAGTCTCGGGCGAAGAAGTTGCTTTTTTAGGACAAGCT
>NZ_DAMDAK010000082.1:0-2526 GCF_032094055.1 Carnobacterium sp. | reverse complement strand
AAATAAATGTCACATTTTTTGGTATTGACGCTGATCAGTTCATTATGCCGGAAGTAATCGAAGGTGAAGCATTCAGCGGAAAAGATGAAGTCGTAGCTGATATCAGTTTGAAAGAAGAAGAAGGCGTGGAGATTGGAGATACCTTAGAGCTGGCTGGAAATGATAAAGAAGTAACCGTTGTAGGGTTTACAGAAAACGCTAAATTCAATGTAGCACCCGTTTTGTATACGACTATACCGGCTTTTCAAGAAGTGCGTTTTGAAAAAGCGGATGATTCTGATAATGGACGTATCAGCGCAGTAGTCGTTCGGGGCGAAGGCGGGTCATTGGATACGGTACAAATCGATAATGATGACTTGGTTGCTTATCCGATTAAAGAATACATTAATAAAATACCAGGCTATACTGCGCAAGTTTTGACCTTTGGGTTGATGATCGGTTTCTTAGTGGTCATTGCTGCTGTTGTGATTGGCATCTTTATCTATGTCTTAACCTTGCAAAAAACCAGCATGTTTGGCGTGATGAAAGCCCAAGGAATCTCGAACAGATATATTTCTGCTTCAGTTGTCGCGCAAACTTTTTTATTAGCTGCAGTAGGAGTGGGAATTGGATTAGGCTTAACTATTTTAACAGCTGTCATTTTACCAGCAGCGGTGCCTTATCGAACCAACGTAATCTTTCTAGCGGCGATAACGTTTTTATTGATTTTAGTAGCTGTGTTAGGTGCTTTGTTTTCAGTCAGAACAGTGGTCAATATTGATCCATTAGAAGCGATCGGTTAGGGGGAAGAAAATGAAATTAATCGAATTAGTTGATGTAACGCGTACTTTTGGCGAAGGGCATACGAAAGTTGAAGCATTGAAAAAAACGAATTTTTCGGTCGAAGCAGGTGAGTTTGCAGCGATCATTGGGCCGAGCGGTTCAGGTAAGAGTACGTTGTTAACGATTATCGGCGGATTGCAAACTCCTTCTGAAGGAAAAGTATTGATAAACAATCATAAGTTTAGTGAAGTGCCTGAAAAAGAACGAGCTGCTTTGCGGTTTAAAGAAATTGGGTTTATTTTGCAGGCTTCAAATTTAGTACCATTTTTAACGGTGGAAGACCAATTGCGTTTGGTAAATAAAATAAACAAAACTAAAATGGACACAACTAAAAGCGATACTTTATTAGACGAACTTGGAATAAAAGAACTGAAAAAGAAATACCCAAGCGACTTATCAGGGGGAGAACGGCAACGTGCAGCTATCGCACGAGCAATTTACCATGGACCCTCGGTTATTTTAGCAGATGAACCAACAGCTAGTTTAGACTCCGAAAAAGCATTTGAAGTGGTCAAAATTTTAGCTCGTGAAACCAAAGCACAAAAAAAAGCTACCATTATGGTCACACATGATGAGCGCTTAATTGAACATTGCGATAGCGTATATGTGATGAAAGATGGAATACTGACAAAAAAATAATAAAAAAAGAGCTAATGAAAAATTATTTTTATTAGTTCTCTTTTTTTGCAAAAAAGCTATTGCTACGCTAATAACTAAAATAAAACGATGATTATTGAACGCGCTTACTTTTAGCGGAGTGATTTTTTAATGAAAATCAGATTAAGATAACGTTTGACTATTCTAATTTTTGCGGGTATTATTCAACTACAACATACATTTAAGGGGTGGGAAAACATTATGAGAAAAGAAATACAATTGACCTTCACATCTGTTATGCCTGCTGCTCTTCTAACTAAAAACAACTTAATTTTAATTATGCCCTAGGATTCGAACTATTCAATTAGTTGAGTCCTAGTTTTCGTATCCTAGGGCTCTATCGATTCTGTTCGATAAACAAGCCCTTCATCTTTTCTGAAGGGCTTGTTTTTTGTTTTTAAGTAAGAGAGTGGAAAAAGCAGAAGCACTTATGGTTAAAGAGAAAGGAGAACATCAGGCTAGAACAAGAAAAAGAACAGCAGGAGAGAGAATAAATGACAAAAAAGGAGAGAACAACTATGAAAAAGCAAACAAATAATGGAATGAAGAAATGGAGTATCTTAATGAGCCTAGTAGTCTTTTTATTCTTATCTGGCTGCGGCAATAAGACAGAAAAGGAAGGAGCGCAAGTTAAAGCCACCTCTCAAGACATTCTCTACATAGGGATGACCAACCCGCCAGATAATTTCAGCCCGATAAATGCAGCTGGTGTATCTGCTCGGTGGGCGCAGCGTTTCTTCTATAACGCCCTGTTGGATATGCCGGATGCATTGACATTTCAGCCGAGATTGGCAGATAGTTTTGAAACAGAAGATAATCAAAACTATACGATCAAATTAAATCCAGATGCCAAATGGTCTGATGGCACACCTGTTACGGCAGAGGATGTGGTTTTTACCTACAACTTGATTGCGGACCCTGAAGTAGAAACAACACGTGGTGTAGCGGTAGCTTCATTGGAAGGTGTAACATCTTCTGGAAAACTGGAAGAAGGACTAACGGAGATACCCAATTTAGTCGCTGTAGACGATAAAACAGTCACATTAA
>NZ_DAMDAK010000081.1:8545-11672 GCF_032094055.1 Carnobacterium sp. | reverse complement strand
TGTGCCCGCAAGGGCGTGCCGGTTCGATTCCGGCCGCCGGTGTTCTAAAAAGTATCAACAGTCTTTGTACTGTTGGTGCTTTTTTCTTTGGTTCTATCATTTTTGATGTTGATCAGTAAAATGAATCTATTCCACAATCTTGAAATTTTTGGAGGTATAGTGGTTGCTTGCAGCCATGTAAAGGATTCAATGCGAATTACGAAGCGATTATACTTCGTTTGTGGCTTGAAAGACTGGAGACAGATAAGGCTCTAGACGATCCCATGTCTTCTTGCAAGCAGACACATAAATTCCGGAGTAAATCTCACTATCTAATCTTAGTATGTTTGATAAAGAGCCTTTTCTTTTCGATAACTGGTAGTGGTGATTTCAAAATGTGCTGAAAGAATCTTTTTTTGAATAGTAGTGCAAGAAATGAGGCAATGAGACTATGTAGTTGATTGAACTGGGAAAATAGTGGAACTTAAAAGCTATATATTTAATACCTTTTATTAAGTGCCTTAAGATTCCTATTGTAAAATTGAAAACGGATACTATAATAGAAAGTAAGCAGTTAGGAGCTGGTAGTGAATGCAAAATGAAAGTAATGTAACCATTATTAGTAATAAGTACAAGGATAGTATTGAAAAAATCTATCAAGACCTTTACTCATGCATAATTGATATTGCGGATATTTACGGGACAAATGCGATATGTTCTGCAGAAGCAATGCAGACTATCTTTCAAAGAATAGAGGCTCAATCAACATCTCAGCTTTTCTTTTTGGGTAATGGAAATTTTCATTACTTGTCTTATGGGATATTGAAAAAAATAAAAACTCCTTTTACTTTGATTGTCTATGACCACCATAATGACGCTGGAAAGCTTGCTTACAAAGACTTGATTTCCTGCGGGTCTTGGATAAATGATGCAGTTCTTTATTTACCCAATTTAAAAAAAGTCTACATTATTGGGGTAGGAGAAGAACAAGAAAAAGAGATGTTGCCTGAAGTTGGTCAGAAAATTGAGATTATTAGAGAAGAAGAAATGACTGATGAGAAAATGGCGGAAATTTCTGAAACTATTCCAACTACCGATATCTATGTTAGTGTAGACCGAGATATATTATCAGAAAAAGAAGTTCAGACTAATTGGAACCAGGGTAATATTAAAATAGAAAAGCTGATTCAGTCAATAGATTTAATTCTCCATGATCATCAGTTGATCGGCGCAGATGTGTGTGGGGATTTAGAATGGGATTATACTTCAGAATTTCGTTACCCTATGACTGAATACCGGAAAAAATCCGCTGCAATAAATAAACGGTTATTTGATTTTCTAGCTAAAAAAATGAAACAAGTAAATGTGGCTTTACCTTAAAGAAGCCTTGATTCATAAATTAAAATAATAAAAAGAAAACAGCTAGAAGTATTTATTTGAGAGTCTTTTTTCTCTTAATGAGGGCTGGGAAAATTTAGCCAGAAAGCAATTATTAATCAAGCTTGTCACAGGTCTTTTTTCAAAAGGACGCAAGGTACTTCATTCTCATAAAATTCTTCAGATGCTGTTGTATAGCCTATTTCTTTATAAAAAGAAGCAGCAGACTGTTCGGAATGAATAACAGCTTTTGTGCATCCTTTCTTACGACCAATTTTTTCTAATGTTTGAATGACAGTTCTTCCCAAGTTCTGCCCGCGATATTCTTTCAATGTGGCAATTCGCCCAATTCGAATCGTTGCATTATCAAGTAATTCATATCTTCCGGTAGATACAGGCTGTTTATTATCGTAAATTACCACGTAAACTAAAGAGGAACGATCTTGTTCATCAAACTCTTCTTCCAGTTTCATATTTCTTTCTAGGACAAAGACAGACATGCGCACATAAAAAGCGGCTGCTTTATTCCAAATTTCGTTACCTATATGAATCTTCATCATTAATACAGTCCTCCTAAAATTACAACTTGATAAGTTCTATTTTGACAAAGCGTTGAATGAAAGTCAACAAGAGAAGTATGCCTAGACATGTTCACAGATTTTTATAATTAAGTAATTAACAAGCTGTTTTTTATTGCATTTTGACAACATTATTTGTATGATAAAGAGAGGTATGAAAGCGCTTTATATATATTAAAGGTTCTTAAACTTAAGTGAAAGGAGGAAAGCTTTAAGTAGTGGAAGGTGTGATGCACATTACTGCTGTACTTTTGAACAGGCAGCTATTATGAGATAAGGAGAGGATCATATGTCGACAAAAGAAACTTTTCAAAAATCAGATATTAGAAAAGACAACCCGATTTTTTCGCCATTGCGAGCAGTGATTGAGACTTCTATGTACGGAAATAATGTGAATAAAGTAACGAGTGTAGCTGAGGCTTATGGATTAGCTCTAAAAGCTCCAGTTACCATCGTAACAGATTTACCTGTAAAATACCCAGAAAAATTGGACTTGCCCGAGGACACAAAGGTTTTAGTCGAAAATGGTGGTTCGGTTGTCGGAAGAACGGCAGCTGCTCGAAGAATCGTAGGAAACAACCAAGAGGAAGACGCTAAGTTAGCGGCAATCGTTCGAGATGCTGTTTACCAAGGGTCTTTAAAAAAACGCTATAAAACAGCTGCTTATGTAGGTTTGGATTCAGAATTTATGGTCAAAGCCCATCTTTCAGTACCGGAAGGTCAAGAAAATAATTTGTATTCCTGGCTGTTGAATTTCCAAGTAACCAATGATTTCTACGATAAGATGTATGCAGCATCTCGTAAAATCGATGCTGGAGATATTTTTATTTATTCTGATCCGACTTGGCATCATCCTGATTACCCTATGGGATTAGCATATTTTGATACAGACCATAATGCAGCTATTATTTTAGGAATGAATTATTTTGGCGAATTGAAAAAAGCTACTTTAACGCTAGCTTGGGCTACAGCTCATCGAATGGGGTATGCTTCTTGTCATGGGGGTCAAAAGAAGTTTACATTAGCGGATGGATCAAATTACGTTTCGGCTTTCTTTGGATTATCTGGTTCAGGTAAATCGACACTGACACATGCGAAACACAATCAGAAATATCAAATTGAAGTTTTGCATGACGATGCCTTTATTATTTCTTTATCTGATGGAACTTCAATTGCTTTAGAACCGGCTTACT
>NZ_DAMDAK010000081.1:6943-8535 GCF_032094055.1 Carnobacterium sp. | reverse complement strand
CAAGATTACCCTTCAGATCACGAAGAAGTCGATTACTTTGTTACTGTTCAAAATGTGGCTGTCACTTTAGATGAAGCTGGAAATAAAGTTCTGTTAACTGAAGACTTGCGTAATGGTAATGGACGTACAGTTAAATCGCGCTATTCTACTCCTAATCGTGTCGACCGGTTTGATGAACCGATTGACGCTATTTACTGGATTATGAAAGATGAAAGTCTTCCGCCTGTTATTAAAGTAGAAGATCCCGTATTAGCAGCGAGCTTTGGACCAACATTGGCTACTAAACGTTCCTCAGCAGAGCGGCTAAAAGAAGGAGTAGACATGAATAAGCTAGTAATTGTTCCTTATGCAAATCCTTTCCGGGTTTATCCGCTGGCAGAAGACTATCAACAATTTAAACAGCTGTTTGAAGAGCAAAAAATAGAGTGTTATATTCTGAACACGGGGTTTTTCTTAGATAAAAAAATTACTCCCGAAGTGACACTGAAAAGCATTGAATCAATTGTTGATGGGACTGCAGAATTTGAATCATTTGGCGGAATTGAGCAGATGAGCTATCTAAAAGTAGCCGGGTATGAGCCGGACTTTATGGATGAAACTTATAAACAACTTGTTTTTGACCGTATTCAAATGCGCATAGAACATATACAAGAAAAAAATGAAGCAGGCGGAATGGATGTTTTACCGAATGAAGCGTTAGAAGCAATGAAAAAAGTTGTTGATCGTTAGTCTGAGTCCTTTTCTTGCTCAGATCTGATCAAAAACAAGTGCTTTTGTTTTCTTTTTACTCTGAATAGGAGTGATGTAAAGATGTCAGAAAAGTATCTGGAAATTACAGAAACCGTTTTACGAGACGCTCATCAAAGTTTAATGGCCACTCGTATGACAACGGAAGAAATGCTGCCCATTATCGAAAAAATGGATCGAACCGGTTATTATTCATTAGAGTGTTGGGGAGGGGCTACCTTTGATGCAGCTATTCGTTTCTTAAATGAAGATCCTTGGGAACGTTTGCGCGAGATCAAAAAAAGAGCACCTCAGACAAAACTTCAAATGTTACTAAGAGGACAAAATTTATTAGGCTATCGTCATTATGCAGATGATATTGTCGACAAATTTATTGAAAAAGCCTACGAAAATGGAATCGATGTTTTCCGTATTTTTGATGCTTTGAATGATACGCGTAACTTAGAAGCTTCTTTGAAAGCTGTGAAGAAATATGGGGGACATGCGGAGCTGACGATTTGCTACACGATCAGTGATATTCACACGATTGATTACTATGCTAAATTAGCGGAGCAATTGCAACAAATGGGTGCTGACTCCATTTGTATTAAAGATATGGCAGGGATCTTAACACCGTATACAGCTGAGAAATTAGTTAAAAGGTTAAAAGAGGGGCTGACTATTCCACTAAGCCTCCATACTCATGCGACCAGCGGAATTTCTCAAATGACTTATTTAAAAGCAGCGGAAGCTGGAGTAGATAGAATTGATACAGCTATTTCGCCGTTTTCAGAAGGGACGAGTCAACCCCCGACTGAATCGATGGTGCTTTCTTTAAATGAAGGAGAAGTAAAAACAAGAGTAGA
>NZ_DAMDAK010000081.1:4918-6933 GCF_032094055.1 Carnobacterium sp. | reverse complement strand
TTATTGGAAGAGATTGCTGACTATTTCAAGCCGATACGAGATCATTATTTAGCTTCAGGTGTACTGAACCCTAAAATGATGGGAGTTGATCCCAAGGCGCTGTTGTACCAAGTACCAGGAGGAATGTTATCTAATTTATACGGTCAATTAGAACAAGCGAAAGCTACAGACAAATACGACCAAGTTTTAAAAGAAGTACCTAAGGTCCGAGCAGATCTAGGCTATCCGCCTTTAGTCACACCAATGAGTCAAATGGTAGGCACACAAGCTGTTTTTAACGTGTTGTCAGGTGAAAGATACCAAATGGTACCAAATGAAATTAAAGAATATCTACGGGGTTCTTATGGACAAAGTCCGGTACCTGTCAAAGAAGTTTTTCGAAAGCAGATCATTAAAGACGAAGAAGTGATCATGGATCGACCGGCTAATCATATTTTACCGGAGTTTGATCGCTTAAAAGCTGAATTGGGTGAGTTGGCAAAAAAAGATGAAGATGTTTTAACGTATGCTATGTTTCCTCAAGTCGGCAAAGCTTTTCTTGAAAAGAAATACTCCCAAATAAATGCCAACTCAACTGAAAATAAAAGCGAACAGCAAGAAAACAAGCTGATCAAAATAAGGGCAGTGATGTAAAGGAGACGACGTAACATGGACTTTACTTTGGTAGATGGAGTTATAGTTATGGTAACCAGTCTAGTCATTGTTTTTTTAGCATTGGTTATTTTACAATTTGTCATTGAAGTAATGCACCGCTTCATTCAGCGTAAAGAAATGGAAAAGTCTATCACGTTTCTGTTAAAGAACTTCCAGAACAAACGGATCTAACTCCAACCACATCTCAAAAAATACCTCAAAAATCAGAACCTTCTTTTTCACGTTCCGATACGGAAGCTGAATCATCCGCCAGTATGGAAGTAACTGCTCCCATGCCGGGAACAATTTTATCGTTAGCTGTAAAAAAAGGACAAGCTGTAGAAGCGGGTGAGGTCTTGTGTGTTTTGGAAGCTATGAAAATGGAAAATGAAATAGTAGCACCTCAAAGTGGAATAGTGTCAAATATCTCCATCCGTGAAAATCAAACCGTGGAAGCAGGAGACATTTTGGTTGTGCTCTAAAACATTGGAGGAGTTCGTATGTTGGATGCTCTGAACGAAATGATTCGAACATCAGGATTTGCAAACTTGACGTATAAAGAGCTGATTATGTTGACCTTAGCTTGTTTTTTCCTTTATTTAGCGATAAAAAAAGGGTATGAGCCTTACTTGCTGATCCCGATTGCTTTTGGTATGTTCTTAGTTAACCTGCCTTTAGCAGGGTTGATGACACCTCCGTTAAACGGAGAAAATGGCGGTTTATTGTATTATATTTACCAAGGAATTGATTTGGGGATCTTTCCACCTTTGATTTTTCTTTGTCTGGGTGCTGCTACTGATTTTGGACCGTTGATTGCTAATCCAAAAACATTGTTATTAGGCGGAGCAGCGCAAATTGGCATCTTTATTGCTTTTTTCGGTGCGTTGATGTTTGGTATGACACCTCAAGAAGCAGCATCAATTGGCATAATTGGAGGAGCAGATGGACCTACTGCTATTTATTTAACGACTCAACTGTCTCCGCATTTATTATCTACGATTGCCATTGTTGCATATTCTTATATGGCCTTGATTCCGATTATTCAACCTCCGATTATTCGGTTGTTAACGACTAAGAAAGAACGTGAAATAAAAATGGAGCAGTTACGGGAAGTTTCTAAAACAGAAAAAATTATTTTCCCGATCGCAACGACATTAATTGTCGGCTTAGTAGTCCCTTCAGCTACGCCTTTAATAGGGATGCTGATGCTGGGTAATTTAGTGAAAGAAAGTGGACAAGTCCCCAAAATCACTGAAACACTGCAAAATGCCTTTATGTACATTGTAACGATTTTATTAGGCTTATCTGTGGGGGCAAAAGCAAGTGGAGAGGTTTTCTTAACGATTGAGACAGTGAAAATTATCGTTTTAGGCCTAATTGCC
>NZ_DAMDAK010000081.1:0-4883 GCF_032094055.1 Carnobacterium sp. | reverse complement strand
AGTTTTAATGGGGAAAGTTATGAACAAATGGTCAGGCGGAAAAATCAATCCAATGATTGGTGCTGCAGGAGTATCTGCTGTCCCAATGGCTGCGCGTGTCGTTCAAAAAGAAGGAGTTAAAGCAAATCCAACTAATTTCTTATTGATGCATGCTATGGGACCCAATGTCGCAGGAGTGATCGGTTCTGCAATAGCGGCTGGAGTATTATTATCTTTTTTGAATTAGCAATATATCATTTAATAAGATGACGAGCGAAAATTATTTTTGATATCTACTTGAAACTCCGCTATACTTTTCTAAAGAGTTTAAATAAAAGTAAAGGTGTGGAAAAGATGGAGCTATCAAGAGAGACAGCAACTGAACGCATTGCTTTATTAGAAAAGGAATATCAGCAGTATCTTGAAAAACCTATGAATTTAACGATTACAAGAGGAGTGCCTAGTAAAGAGCAATTGGCTTTATCTGAACCAATGCTCGGTTTATTAAACCAACCAGAAGATTTTATCAGTAATGGTACCATTGATATTCGTAATTATGGCGAATTAACTGGGATTTATGAAGCAAAAAAATTATTTTCTGAACTATTGGGGGCAGAAATAGAAGAAACACTGATCGGCGGGAACTCTAGCTTAAGCTTAATGTATTTGGTGCTGGCAACTAAATTTTTTATGGGGGAGCACCCTTGGAAAACAGAAAAAAAAGTAAAATTTCTTTGTCCTAGTCCTGGATATGATCGTCATTTTTCAATGACTGAACATTTAGGTATAGAAATGATTCCAATAGAAATGGATGAAAACGGACCTGATATGGATGAAGTAGAACGATTAGCAGCCAATGATTCAGCTGTGAAAGGAATCTGGTGTGTTCCAACCTATAGCAATCCGACAGGTATAACGTATTCTGATGAAGTGGTTGATCGACTAGCGATAATGACAACCAAAGCACCGGATTTTGCCATCCTATGGGACAACGCTTATCTAGTGCATCATTTAACAGATGTGCATAAAACAGCAAAAAATATATTGACCACTTGTAAAACGGTTGGAAATGCAGACCGAGTTTGGATGTTTTGTTCGACTTCTAAAATAACGTTCCCAGGAGCGGGTGTTTCAGCATTAGCCGCTTCAAAAGAAAATATTGCTTTAATTGCTAATGAGCTATCCTACCAAACAATTGGATACGATAAATTAAACCAAATGCGGCATGTAAAATTTTTACAAGATCCTGATCAAGTAGCCGTTCATATGGCCAAACACGCTGCAATACTAAAACCAAAATTTGATTTGATCAAGGAAAAACTGCATGAACGTTTTGATGGCAAATCATTAGTAGAATGGACAGAACCTGCTGGCGGTTATTTTGTGCACCTGACGACATTAGAAGGCTGTGCCACGAAGATAGTGGAAGCTTTGGATAAAATCGGAGTAAAAGTAACGACAGCTGGAGCAACGTATCCCTATGGAAAAAACCCGAAAGACAACAGTATCCGTTTAGCTCCGACATCTGTCGAATTACCTAACTTGAGTCAGGCAATGGATGCAATTGGTCTGTGTATTGAATTAATCAGCTTAGAAAAAAAATATTTATAAACTTGAATTGAATAGAAAAATTAGGAAGAGATGCCACTTTTTATTAGTAAAGGTTGCATCTCTTTTTAATTGTACGTATAATCGAAAATAGATTAAAAAATGATAAGAGTAGAAGGAGACGTTTATGGAAATTATTAAACTAATTGGAATTTTGATCATTATAGTAGGTTTTCTTTTAAAATTTGATACCATTGCGGTTGTTTTAATTGCAGCTTTGGTTACTGCTTTAGTCTCAGGAATTTCATTTACAGATTTTTTAGCTTTATTAGGAGATGCTTTTGTTTCTAACCGGCTGGTAACCTTATTTTTGCTGACTTTACCGATGATTGGATTAATAGAAAGATTTGGGTTGCGGCAACAATCCGTTAGACTGATTGAGAAAATGAAAGGATTGACCCCTGGTCGCTTCTTGTCTATCTATATGGTCATTCGTGAATTAGCTGGAGTCTTTTCTATCCGAATCCAAGGACATACACAATTTATTCGGCCACTGGTTGAACCGATGACTCAAGCAGCAGCTGAGGCAAAATATGGTGAACTCGACGAGGAAGACATTGAACGGCTGAAAGCACGTTCTGCTGCAACAGAAAATTACGGTAACTTTTTTGCTCAAAATACTTTTATTGCAGCAGCTGGTGTTTTATTGATTGCAGGTACACTGAAATCTTTAGGATATGATGTGTCAGAAGTTGCAATTGTCCAAGCTTCTATTCCAATTGCTTTAATTGCACTGGTTATGGTTGCAGGATCAAATATTTTATTCGATCGTAAATTGCAACGAAAGTATGGAAAGAAAACCAATCTGCCGGCACAAAAGGAGGAAAAGTAACCAATGGAAACTCTTATAACAAATTTATTAGAATTTTTCTTTATTGTGATTGGTTTATTGTTGATGTACACGGCTAGTAAAGTTTTTAGCGATAGCAACCACCCAACACGTTTAGGTACAGCATTATTTTGGCTATTATTAGGTATCGTATTTGCGTTTGGCAACTTTATACCGGCAATGATTAATGGAGCATTGATTCTAGTGATGGGTGTATTAACCTTATTCAAACAAGTTCGTTTAGGAGAAGTCAAAACAGTGAACGAAGATGAAGCTTTAAAAGCTAGTGAACGCTTAGGGAATACCATTTTTATTCCTGTGATTGCTTTAGCAGTTGTGGCAGTTCTGGTTGCACAATTTACTCCTCTTGGAGGACAAGTCGGAATTGGGATTGGATCCGTTGCTTCTTTAGTCATTGCCGTTTTTCTAACCAGATCGAACCCAAAAATGGTTTTAGATGAAGGCGATCGGATGATCCAACAAGTCGGCACGACAGGCATCTTGCCACAATTATTAGCAGCACTGGGTGTTATTTTTACAGCAGCTGGTGTTGGAGATGTTATTGCAAGTGGAATTTCAACTTTTATACCCGAAGGCAATCGTTTATTAGGTGTTATCGCCTATGTGTTAGGCATGGTTATTTTTACAATGATCATGGGAAATGGCTTTGCGGCTTTTACAGTGATCACAGCGGGTATTGGGCTGCCTTTTGTTATGGCTCAAGGAGGAGATCCTGTTATCGCAGGTGCTTTAGCTTTAACTGCTGGTTTTTGTGGAACATTGATTACACCAATGGCTGCTAACTTTAACGCGTTACCAGCTGCATTATTAGAAATGAAGAATCCAAATGGTGTGATCAAAGAACAAGCACCCTTTGCTATCGTAATGATTATGGTTCATATTGTGTTAATGTACTTCTGGGCATTTTAAAAGAAGCACACTTAAGTAAAAACAGACATTAAATAAGAATGGTTAGTTTTGCTATATTAAAAAAATATGGTAAATTTCATAAAGCAGGAAACAATTGAAAGGAGTTTGACAATAAATGAAAATATTAGTAACGGGTTTTGATCCATTTGGCGGAGAAAAAATCAATCCAGCTCTTGAAGCGGTTAAAGGTTTAGAAGACACCATCAAAGGTGCAGAAATTAAAAAGTTAGAAATTCCAACAGTATTTGGTAAAGCAGCTGAAGTTGTGAAATCAGCCATTGAAGAATTTCATCCAGATGTTGTTTTAAATGTGGGACAAGCAGGAGGACGTTTTGCACTTACTCCTGAACGTGTGGCCATCAACGTGGATGATGCTCGTATCCCGGATAATGAAGGAAATCAGCCGATTGATGCAGCAATTCAAGAGCAAGGGGATGCAGCTTATTTTACTCAATTGCCTGTTAAAGCAATGGTAACAGCAATCAAATCAGCAGGTCTGCCTGGAGCTGTTTCCAATACAGCAGGAACATTTGTCTGCAATCATATTATGTACCAAGTACAGTATTTAATTGCTACGTCATATCCCGAGATTAAAGGTGGATTTATTCATGTGCCGTTTATTCCTGAACAAGTAGTCGACAAAGCGGGGCAACCGTTTATGAACTTGTCTGATATGACAAAAGGATTAACCGCAGCGATAGAAGCAATCGTCGCTTTTGATGGCAAAGAAGACTTAAAAGAAGTAGGAGGAGCGATTCATTAAGATGCAAGCAGAAGTTTTCCGACCAGTTTTTGTTTATGGCAGTTTAAAAACTGGTGAATTCAATTATAAACGTTATTTAGATGGCAAAGTGCTCACCGTTGAACCAAAGCGTGCCCGTATCAAAGGCAAACTGTATGATATGCCGTATAAAGGGTATCCTGCTCTTGAGGTTGATGAGCTTAGTCCAGTTTGGGTATATGGCGAAGTAGTTGAACTGTTGGATTACGAGACAACGTTATCTCAATTAGATGGATTAGAAGGTTACTATGGAGTAGATCATCCGGCTAATTAATATGAACGCAGTATCAAGACTGTCGAGGTTTGGCAGGAGCAGACTCAAGAATTTATTGCTCAGAAAGCTTTTGTTTATCTTTATCGTGTAGAAAATGATGCTCGCTTCCCTGAACAAGCTGAAGCAGTAAAAGATGGGATTTGGCGGCCAAGCGTAACAAGCAATCATGCTGAATAAATAAATAAACGATTCTTCTGACAAAAAGTATTTTTTATTTATTAGAGCAGAAAAGAATTTAAAGTTAGCAGTAAGTTGTTTTGTAATAATGAAAAAGCAAGAAACTTTGCTACTATCAGCTGATACACTTAAAATAGAAAAGTACTTCCTTATTGCGTATTCACAACGCTCAATAAGGAAGTACTTTTTTGTGCAGTAAGTTTATTTTTCTTTAGTTCCATCTTTTTTATAAATAATCACTTTAGTGTCTTTATTGTCAGCAATTTCTTTGGCACGTGAAACAGCTTCTGTTTTTTTATCATAAG
>NZ_DAMDAK010000080.1:9788-11756 GCF_032094055.1 Carnobacterium sp. | reverse complement strand
ATGAAATGATTCCAGGTGAACGCGTAGTAGCATTGAAAAATGTTACGATCAATGAAGAAGTTTTCCAAGGTCACTTCCCAGGCGAACCTGTCCTGCCGGGTGTGTACATTTTAGAAAGTTTAGCACAAGCCGGTTCAATTCCATTGTTGCAATTAGACCGCTTTAAAGGACAAACAGCTTATTTAGGCGGCATGAACAAAGTAAAATTCCGTAAAAAAGTAGTTCCTGGCGATCAATTAATGTTAGTGGTCGACATTGTTAAGTTAAAAGACTATGCTGGTATCGGCAAAGGTGTAGCTTACGTTGACGGCAAAAAAGTTTGCGAAGCCGAATTAACGTTTATCATTGGAAGATAGTCAGATGTTCAAAAAAATATTAATCGCAAATCGCGGAGAAATTGCTGTCCGGATCATTCGTGCTTGTCGCGAATTAGGTATCCAAACAGTAGCAATTTACTCAGAAGCAGATCGAGACGCTCTGCATATGCAGTTAGCTGATGAAGCTATCTGTATTGGTCCGGCAAAAGCTACAGATTCTTATTTGAATATGCAAAGTATCTTAAGTGCTGCGGTAGTTACAAATTCTCAAGCTATTCACCCAGGATTTGGTTTTTTATCGGAAAACAGTACTTTTGCCACAATGTGTCAAGAAATGAATGTAGCATTTATCGGACCGGATCCGGAAACCATTGAACAAATGGGAAACAAGTCAAATGCTAGAGATTTGATGATCCAAGCAGACGTTCCGGTTATACCTGGAAGTGACGGCTTTATTACCGATACTGATAAAGCCAAAGAACTTGCAGAACAATTAGGTTACCCCGTAATGCTGAAAGCTGCTGCTGGAGGCGGCGGAAAAGGGATACGAAAAGTATACAGCCAGGAGGAATTAGTTTCTGCTTTTAATAGTGCTAAAAATGAAGCTCAAGCTGCCTTTGGTGATGGTCGCATGTATATGGAAAAAATTATTGAACACGCACGTCATATTGAAGTTCAAATTTTAGGTGATCACCATGGGAATGTTATTCATTTAGGAGAACGGGATTGTTCCTTACAACGGAACAACCAAAAAGTGATTGAAGAATCTCCTTCTGTGGCTATCAGCGAAGCGCAACGTCAAGCATTAGGCGAGACAGCTGTACGTGCGGCAAAATTTGTAAATTATAAGAATGCCGGGACAATTGAGTTTTTATTAGATCAATCCGGGAAATTTTATTTTATGGAAATGAATACACGTATCCAAGTTGAACACCCTGTAACAGAAATGGCAACTGAAATCGATATTGTCAAAGAACAGTTGATTATTGCTAGTGGAAATAAAATGACTATTCAACAATCTGATGTCCGTTTGACTGGACATACAATTGAATGCCGTATCAATGCGGAAAATCCAGCTTTTAATTTTGCTCCTTCCCCTGGAAAAATCACTTATTTAATGATGCCGAGTGGTGGAAATGGATTACGAGTAGAAAGTGCAATGTTTGCAGGTTATGTTATACCTCCTTATTATGATGCGATGATCGCTAAAATCATTACAAAAGGTGCTGACCGTGCAGAAGCTATTGCCAAAATGAAACGAGCTCTAGGAGAACTGGTTATTGAAGGAATTATCAGCAATCAATTCTTTCAAGAAGATCTATTAGCTGATGAGCGTTTTGTTAATGGATCCTACGATACTAGTTTTTTACAAGATGTTTTTCTTGAAGAGTGGCAACCGCGCGTTGAATAGTCCATTAAGGGTATAAAGAGGTGAGAATGTGAGACTATTTAAAAAACGAGATTATATTCCTATCACTAAAAGTTCGCAACAAGTTGATGAAACAGATGCTCCTAAAGTTCCTGAAGGGATGTTTACTCAGTGTCCTAATTGTAAACGTGCCATTTATGGAAAAGATTTAGGATCAGAAAAAATTTGTCCTGAATGCGGCTACTCTTTTAGAATAGGTGCTCAAGAACGAATCCAATTAAC
>NZ_DAMDAK010000080.1:0-9778 GCF_032094055.1 Carnobacterium sp. | reverse complement strand
GAAGAATGGAATTTAAATATTCCTTTTGAAAATCCTCTTGATTTTCCTGGATACGATGAAAAAGTAAAAAAAATTCAAGAGAAAACAGGTTTAGATGAAGCTGTTGTAACTGGAAAAGCTACTATCGAAGGCATTGAAACGGCAATTTGTGTAATGGATTCAAGCTTTATCATGGGAAGTATGGGAAGCATAGTGGGTGAAAAAATAACTCGAACACTTGAACGAGCTTTGACAGAAAAATTACCGATCGTTATTTTTACAGCTTCTGGTGGTGCTCGTATGCAAGAAGGTATTTTATCTTTAATGCAAATGGCAAAAATCAGTGCAGCCGTAGCTCGTCATAGTGCTGCTGGTTTATTGTATATCACAGTGTTAACGGACCCAACAACTGGTGGAGTTACTGCTAGTTTTGCAATGCAAGGGGATATCATTCTATCAGAACCGCGAGCGTTAGTTGGTTTTGCAGGACGACGTGTTATTGAGCAAACCATTAAAGAAACACTGCCGGATGATTTTCAACTTGCAGAATCCGTTTTAAAAAATGGATTTATCGATAAAATAGTTCCAAGAAAAGATCTTAAAGCAACATTAGGACTATTACTTCAACTTCATCATTAATAAGAGCGAATCAGAAAGAAACTTTGTATGAGAGAAGGTGAAACATTTGAGTGAAGCGAGTGAAGTTGTCGCCTTGGCTAGAAAAACATCCCGTTTAACAGCAGTGGAAATATTTGAAGCTGTTTTCGAAAATTTCATTGAGTTTCACGGAGATCGCAATTTTCGTGATGATAAAGCTATTGTAGGAGGCATTGCTACCTTAAATGGACAGCCAATTACTGTAATCGGAAATCAAAAAGGACATGAACTAACAGAAAATATTGAGCGTAACTTTGGTTCTCCTCATCCAGAAGGTTATCGTAAAGCCTTGCGTTTAATGAAACAAGCTGAAAAGTTTAATCGTCCTGTTATCACATTTATCAATACTTCAGGCGCATACTGTGGAGTTGAAGCTGAAGAACGGGGACAAGGCGAAGCCATTGCCCGGAATTTGATTGAAATGAGTCAGTTAAAAGTCCCAATTCTTTCAATCATAATCGGTGAAGGGGGAAGCGGAGGAGCGCTTGCTTTAGCAATGGGAAACCAAGTTTGGATGATGGAACACACGATGTATTCGGTCCTTTCTCCGGAAGGCTTCTCTTCTATATTATGGAAAGACGCATCTAGAGCAGGTGAAGCAGCAGAAGTTATGAAATTAACGGCTCAAAATTTACTTGAATTAGATATTGTCGATGAGATTGTTTTAGAAACTGATCAAGGCGAATTATTAACTCAGCAGAGTATTTTAAGTAACTTGAAAAAGAAAATAGTAAAAACGTTGAATGAATTGAATGCTAAATCTCCAAATGAATTAGTAGAAGAAAGATATCAGCGTTTCAGAAAATATTAAACATTTAAAAACAAACACCATTTCTTTATCTATGGTGTTTGTTTTATTTTTGCATGCGGTTTCAATAAAAGAGGAAATACCTTAATCTTAACAAGCCTTTAATCCATATGGTACACTAGTAAAGAATAAAACATATATCTATAAAAATGAATTGGGTGAAAGACTTGGGAGAAAAAATTGAATTTCCAAAAAATTATGAATATTATTTGAATCAAGGAAAGTCCCTAATGGAATGTGGAGAGACAAGAGAAGCTGTTGATTTAATTGAAAAAGCTTACACAATTAAATCGGACAGAGAAACTAATTTGGTCCTCGTTACTGTTTTATACCAAGTAGGAGAATATGAAAAAGCTAAGAACATGGCAGGTGAACACCTTTCTCTTTATCAAAATGATGAACAGTTATATGCATTATATACCTCTATTTTAATAAAAAACCATGATTTTTTACAAGCGGAAAAGATCATAGCTATTGAAAAAAATAAGCAAAATAATCAAGTATCGGTAACGCTTTGGCAGAGTTTAGCTCAATCAATGGAAGATGAAAAGGAATCACTTGAAAGAACTAAGAAAAATAAGCAGCAACAAGTTTTGAAAAATGTTTTTTCTATGAGTAATCAAAGTTTGGAAGAACAATCAAAGACATTTAAAGAAACAGAAATACTTCCACCGCATTTATTTCTGCAAGCCGCAGAAAGCATATTAACTAATCCTTTTGTGAATGGAATAACAAAGACAACCTTGCTGCAAACTTTACTATCTCGAGAAATTGACACTCCTTTTACCTTGGAATGGTTCAACGAAAAGCATATAATCATTCCTAAAAACTTAGTGCCATTCCAAGAGAGCAAGGCCGTTCAAGCAATAGAAGACATTTTAAAAGAACAGCTTGAAAATAATAACCCCGTTTTATACCAAATTGTTAGTCAAGAAATTTATATCCACTTTATGCTATTGTATCCATTTATCGATGAAATTATTACTGTTCCAGAAGAATGGGTCCAACTTTATATTGATCGATATGAAGAAGGCCAGCAAAATAGTTATCAAGAAAATGGTTCAGAACAAACATCAAAATTAGCAGAATGGATGCTGCGATTAGATAATACGATAGAAGAATTGACTCAAAGGCCAAATAGTTAATTATCTGTAGTAGATTATCTAATAGTAAAGAGAAGAAAAAGAGTGTTTTTTGATAGGTTTTAGCTCTTTGTATTTACAAAAATTCAGTGATAGTGTAAGATTAGGGAGTATGCAATTTTAATAAATTGCCAAAAATAGAGTGTTTCGGAGGGAAATATACATGACTGCACAATGGGAAAAAAAAGGTACTAATGACGGTATCCTAACATTTGAAATCTCAGAAGAAAAAATCAGTGAAGGAATGAATACAGCTTTCAACAAAGTGAAAGGTACTTTGAATGTACCTGGTTTCCGTAAAGGAAAAGTTACACGTCAAGTATTCAACAAAATGTATGGAGAAGCAGCACTTTATGAAGATGCTTTAAATGCAGTCTTACCAGAAGAATATGAAGCAGCAGTAAAAGAAGCAGCAATTGAGCCTGTAGACCAACCTAAAATTGATGTTAAATCAATGGAAAAAGGACAACCTTGGGTTATTGAAGCAGCCGTTACGGTTAAACCAGAAGTTAAATTAGGAGAATATAAAGGCCTTACAGTCGAAAAACAAGATCGCGAAGTAACAGATGCTGATGTTGAAGCTAATCTAGAAACGAAACGCGAACAACAAGCTGAATTGGTCTTGAAAGAAGAAGCAGCCGTTGAAGGAGATACTGTTGTTATCGACTTTGAAGGATTTAATAATGGTGAAGCTTTTGAAGGCGGTAAAGGAGAAAATCATTCATTAGAACTTGGATCTAATTCATTTATTCCAGGCTTTGAAGAACAATTGATTGGCACTAAAGCAGGTGATGAATTAGACGTAACAGTTACATTCCCTGAAGATTACCATGCAGAAGATTTAAAAGGCGCTGAAGCAGTCTTTAAAGTGAAAGTTCATGAAGTGAAAGCAAAAGAATTACCTGAATTAGATGATGAATTTGCTAAAGATGTTGATGAAGAAGTTTCAACTTTAGCTGAATTAAAAGAAAAAATTAAAACTCAATTGGTTGAAGCTAAGAATGCTACTGCAGACGAAGCAAATGAAGAAGCAGCTATCCGTCAAGCAGTAGAAAATGCAACGATTGAAGAATTGCCATGGGCAATGGTTCACGACGAAGTACACCGTCAAATGGATATGTTCTTAAATGACATGCAACGTCAAGGTGTAAGTCCTGAAATGTATTACCAAATTACAGGTACTACTGAAGAAGACTTGCATAAACAAATGGAAAGCGATGCAGATATGAGAACTCGTACGAACTTAGTACTTGAAGCAATTGTTGAAGCAGAAGCTTTTGATCCTTCTGAAGAAGAAGTAGAAGCTGAAATTAAAACATTAGCTGAACAATATGGAATGGAAGAAGACGCTGTTCGTTCTGCTTTAACTCCTGATATGTTAAAACATGATATTTCAATGAAAAAAGCTATTGATTTGATTACTTCTACAGCAGTAGAAAAATAAGCAACAAAAGCAGTCTGAAGAACGGAAACTGAAAAAAGAACTTCAAAGGTTAATAAACTTTTGAAGTTCTTTTCTCTATCGTAATGTCGTTAAATCTGCAAAGAGAATGATGGTAATGCAGTGAAGTTTATGCTATGATGGTTAATGTTTGAAGGAATCTACCATTCCTTTAAGTAGCAAATGATAACGGATAAAACGAGATTATGAGTTAGAATGAGAATAGAGGTGGACAAGCATATGTTTATTGATGAAGAAACCAAAGGACCTGTAAGTTGTTCATTTTGTGGTAAATCCCAAGAGCAAGTAAAAAAAATCGTTGCAGGGCCTGGAGTATACATTTGTAACGAGTGTATTGACTTATGTAAAGAAATTATTGATGAAGAGTTTAGTGATGCAGGCTACGGAGAGTTTTTAGAAGTACCTAAACCACAAGAAATCAGAAGTATCTTAAATGATTATGTAATAGGCCAAGAACAAGCCAAAAAATCACTTTCAGTTGCTGTCTACAATCATTATAAACGTATAAACCAAATTGGGACGGAAGAAGATGGAGTAGAGCTGCAAAAGAGCAATATTTGTTTAATTGGACCAACTGGTTCAGGAAAAACTTTCTTAGCACAAAGCCTAGCTCGTATTTTAAATGTTCCATTTGCTATCGCAGATGCTACCAGTTTAACTGAAGCAGGTTATGTCGGAGAAGACGTTGAAAATATTCTTCTTAAGTTAATGCAAGCAGCAGATTATGATGTGGAACGTGCGCAAAAAGGCATTATCTATATTGATGAAATTGATAAAATTGCTCGTAAAAGCGAAAATGTTTCGATCACGCGTGACGTTAGTGGTGAAGGGGTACAACAAGCCTTATTAAAAATATTAGAAGGTACAGTAGCTAATATTCCTCCACAAGGCGGAAGAAAACATCCGAATCAAGAATTTATTCAATTAGACACAAGCAACATCCTATTTATCGTAGGAGGAGCTTTTGATGGTATTGAAACGATCGTAAAAAATCGGATGGGCGAGAAAGTTATTGGTTTTGGTTCAGCTAAAAAAGTTATAGATGATAGCGAAAGTGTGATGCAACGGATTATTCCTGAAGACTTATTGAAGTTTGGTTTAATTCCTGAATTTATCGGACGCTTACCAGTAATAGCAGCATTAGAAAAATTAACTGAAGAGGATCTAGTGCATATTTTAACTCAACCAAAAAATGCATTAGAAAAACAATATAAAAAATTATTGATGTTAGATAATGTTGAACTTGAATTTGAAGAGCAAGCACTGCGAGAAATTGCTAAAAAAGCGATTGAACGCAATACTGGTGCTCGTGGGTTACGTTCAATCATTGAAAATATTATGTTGGAAATCATGTTTGAGTTGCCAAGCCGTCCTGAAATTTCAAAATGTGTTATTACAAAAGAAACGGTTGTTGGTGATGGGTTACCTGACTTTTATGATGAACAAGGTCAAAAAATCCTTTAATCAAAATGAAGAAAGCTTTGAATTATCTGAACTTTTGGGTAATTCGAAGCTTTTTATTTTGATAGAGTGGGGTATTATAAAAAAGTGTAGGAAAACAAGGAAAGATTAAACTTTTGCTGGTACTTTTAGCGGTTCATCTCATAGAGTATTAGTACAATACGACGAAAGAAGTGTTGCTTCCCAAGTCGTATTACCTAATTTTTTTTCAAGTCAGGGCGGCCTTGTCCCGCTTTTTTTATTTTTAAAAAGGAAAAACGCAGTGGTTTAATTAATCCTTAAAATAGGAATCAAAGAAAGCTGTGTTTTTAAACTTGATATATGTTAAAATGAGTGAAGAATTTAGATTAGAGATGGAGATTAAAACATGAAAGTTAACAAAGCGGATATTGTGATCAGTGCTGTATCGCCAGCACAATACCCTAATACAGGGCTGCCTGAAATTGCCTTAGCAGGACGTTCAAATGTGGGCAAATCTTCTTTTATCAATACATTGATCAATCGAAAGGGATTAGCTCGTACTTCAAGTAAGCCGGGTAAAACACAAACACTTAATTATTATATTATAGAAGATAAATTTTATTTCGTTGATGTGCCGGGTTATGGATATGCAAAAGTTTCTAAGACGGAACGCGCAAAATGGGGAGAAATGTTAGAAACTTATTTTACTCAAAGAGAACCTCTAAAGGCTGCTTTATGCGTGATTGACTTTAGACATCCTGCCACTGCTGACGACAAACAAATGTATGAGTTTCTTAAATATTATGGTATACCTGTCATTGTAGTTGCCACAAAAGCGGATAAAATTTCTAAAAGTAAATGGAATAAACATATGAAGATCTCCAAAGAATCTTTGGGATTTGATTCTGCAGATGATTTTGTGTTGTTTTCTTCTGAAACAGGTGAAGGTAAAGAAGAGGCATGGAAGTTAATCGAAGGATACTTGAATAAAAAAAATTGATGCAATCAGATAGTTATATGTTACAGGGCAAGAGTACCGTTGAAAAAGGAGTTTTTAAAGATGGAGTTTAATGAATACCAAAAATTAGCTAATCGAACATTATATGGAAATGAACAAGTATTAACCAACTGTGCTTTAGGTGTAGCTAGTGAATCAGGCGAACTGGTAGATTTGATCAAAAAATATACCTTTCATGGTCATGATTTGAATAAAAAAGAATTAGTAAAAGAAATGGGAGACGTCTTATGGTATTTGTCACAAATTGCAGAATGGGCAGATATTCCTTTTGAAGATGTAGCGATTCAAAATATCGAAAAATTGAAAAAACGGTATCCTAATGGCTTTTCAGAAGAAAGAAGCCGACAACGAACAGATGAATAGAATAAAATTTAGTGAATACAAAAGAGGTTGGGCTTTAGCCCAACCTCTTTTTACTTAGTCATTTTTATTAGTAGAATCAAGTTTTTTTTCAGACTTTTTTTCTTCTTTATCCTCTTTTTTAGCTACAGTTTCTTCTGGATCAAGCACAAACTTATGAAATAAATCATCTAGACTGGTTTCAACTTTAGATAATTGTCCCACGACATAACCTCCTATTTAAAGCTATTGAAAGTAAAATGCCACTATTTTATTTTGAGAAAAATGGATTTATGATCCTAAAGTTGTTTTCTAAAAACAAATGAATTTATACATTGAAAAATGTATAAAAAGTGATTATTGAGAATAATAAACGAATATAAAGGAGTAGCACTTGCATAAATATTCCTTTCCTGTTAAACTACACAAGAATTTAAAAATAGCAGGGAAGAGGAATAGATGATGAAAAAAAAGCCTTTTATGATAATAGTATTGGTTATTTTGGCTTATTGTTTTTTGCCTACACTACAAGCATCAGCAGCCGATAACTCATTAGAAAAAATTAAATCGAAAGGAACATTGGTGATCGGCACGAGTGCAGATTTTCCTCCCTATGAATTTCATGCTACGATTGATGGTCAAGATGAAATTGTAGGTATGGACATTTCAATTGCAAAAAAAATTGCAGAAGATTTAAATGTTAAATTAGAAATTCAAGACATGGGTTTCGATAGTTTGTTGCCAGCTTTAGAAGTAAATAAAGTAGATATGATTCTCGCGGGTATGAGTCCTTCTGAAGAGCGGAAACAAAGTGTTGATTTTTCTGATGTTTATTATACGGGTGGACAAAATATAGTCATTCGTCCTTCTGATAAAGAAGTCTACGATTCGAAAGATAGTTTAGTTAAAAAGAAGGTAGGAGTTCAAACCGGCTCCTTACAGGAAACATTGGCTAAAGAACAGATGCCTGAGTCAAGTATCTTAAGTTTATCTAAAATAACCGATTTAATTTTAGCATTAAAAACAAATAAAATAGAAGCTATTATCATGGAAAAACCAAGTGCAATGGCTTATGTTTCAAACGATACCGGACTAGCTACATTTGATGGAGGCTTTGAACTAGACGAAGGAGAGCAAGGAATTGCCATAGCAGTCAAAAAAGGGTCAGAGTCTCTCATTGCTAGTATAAATGAATCTCTTTCTAATATAAAAGAACAGAACTTGACAAAAACCTATTTAGAAGAAGCTGGAGAACACTTAAAAAACAGCCCAGGAGAAACGGAAGAAAAAGGAACAAAATCAAATGGAATGATTAATTATTGGAGTTATTTTGCACGAGGAACGGGTTATACAATATTGATTTCTGTTTTGAGTGTTTTATTTGGAAGCATCTTAGGTGTACTATTGTCATTGATGCGGTTAATGGATAATAAAATTATACGTGGATTGGCAACAGCATACGTTGAATTTGTCAGAGGAACTCCTATGATGATTCAAGTCATGTTTATCTATTTTGCGGTTGGTTATGTGGTCAACCTCCCAGCCTTAGCTTCAGGTATTATTGCTGTATCTTTAAACAGTGCTGCTTATATCTGTGAAATCATCCGTTCAGGCTTGAATTCCGTCAGTAAGGGACAGACAGAAGCGGCCAGAAGTTTAGGAATGAGCAAAAAGCTAACAATGCGTTATATTGTTTTCCCGCAAGCGTTAAAAAATATTTGGCCTGCTTTAGGCAATGAATTTATAACAGTCATTAAAGAAAGTTCCATTGTTTCGATTATTGGTGTAAGTGATTTAATTTTTCAAACGAAAATCGTTACGTCGGTTTCATATAGAGGAATTGCTCCTTTAGCCGTTACGATGGTTATTTACTTTATTTTAACGTATAGCTTAACCAAATTACTGAATTACTATGAAGGGAAGATGAACCATGATTAAGTTTAACCATTTAAAAAAATCATTTGATAAAAATGAAGTTTTGATCGATATTAGCGGAGAAGTAAAAAAAGGTGAAGTGGTCGTTATCATAGGTCCATCTGGTTCAGGAAAAAGTACATTATTGCGTTGCTTAAATTTATTGGAAACCCCAACGAGTGGAGAAATTATTTTTGAAGATACAACCTTAACCAAACTGAATGAAAATAAAATTAACCAATTACGTGAAAAAATGGGGATGGTGTTCCAAAGCTTTAATCTTTTCCCGCACCTTTCAGTAATAGAAAATTTAAAAATTGCCCCTATTAAAGTCAAAGGAATGCAAGAGGAAGAAGCAGAAAAACAAGCAGCCAAACTTTTAAAACAAGTGGGATTAGCGGATAAAGACAAAGCTTATCCCGTTAACTTATCCGGAGGCCAGCAACAACGGGTAGCAATTGCGAGAGCCTTGGCGATGAACCCTAAAGTTATGCTTTTTGATGAACCCACTTCGGCATTAGATCCTGAAATGGTAGGAGAAGTTTTAAAAGTTATTCAAGACTTGGCAGAAACGGGAATGACGATGGTTGTGGTTACTCATGAAATGGGATTTGCTAAAGAAGTTGCAGATCGAATTATCTTTATGGATGCAGGATATATTGTAGAAGAAGGAAGCCCTGAACAACTATTCGACCACCCACAACATGAACGAACAAAAAACTTCTTAGCAAAAGTGTTATAGAACCAAAAACCCTCAAAACTTAAAAAAGTTTTGAGGGTTTTCCTATCATTTTTTTATTTTTTATTGTCATCTTTAACCGCAACAGGGTTTTTCCATAGTCCAAGAATAGTAGCAGAAACAATCATTCCAATTACTAATGTAATTAAGAAAAGAAGTGCATGGTTTGAAAGTCCAATTGCAAATATTCCACCATGTGGCGCTGGAATAGTAATATCCCAGAATTGAGTTAATCCACCTGCAATTGCAGCACCTACAACAGACGAACCAATAATTCTCATTGGATCAGCGGCTGCGA
>NZ_DAMDAK010000079.1:1984-12188 GCF_032094055.1 Carnobacterium sp. | reverse complement strand
GACTTATCCCGCTTTTTATTTAAAAACGAGAACTAAAAAAGACCATCAATACTTATAAGGAGTATTGATGGTCTTTTTTAGAATCAGAAAAACCGGGTACTGATAATAGCTGCAAATATTAAGAGGAAGAAAATGGAATAGGCAGATAATTGCTTAAGCCGCGAGGAACGTCTCATTTCTTCCTTTTTAACTGGCTGAAAAGAACGCATTACTTTTACAGCCATCGGCATACTCAATAATAAAAACAAGGTAATATATCCGAAAGCAGGCCATAATATAAAGAAACTACTCAAATAAAGGAATACGAGTAAGCCAATAAATAAAATATGCAAATTTCGAACAGAAACTATTGTTTTTTCTGCTAAAGCTGTTATTTGTTCTAGTTTTACTTGGTAATTGCCTAACTCTATCAGTAGTGCTAAGACAATTAAGGGAATACTCCATAAAAAAAGCGTATTTGGAATAAAAGATAATTGAATAGAAAAACTAAGATAAGTTAAAATACCACCTTTAAAAATGGCTTGCATAACAATGGAGAACCAATCCAATCCGATTTTGATTAGATAAGAATGTCCTTGAATCAACAAGCTATAAAGTACTAAAAGCAGGCCTATTAAAGAGTTTAAAGAAGAAATAAAATAAATAATTACTAAAAGGTTAATCATTTCGCTCACTAGTAAAATAAAAGACAATACCTTTTCAGGTTTTTGGAGCCAATTGGCAACCATCTTTTCTAAAAATTGATTGAGTAAAATAAAAAGATAAAGCATAAAAAAAGGAAGAAGAGATAGTTTAACTATCTGGGCAGCATAAATGGTGCCTATTAATAAGTAGGTCAGGGGAGTTGCTAAAATAATAAAAAACGGATGGAAGAAAAAATCCCTCCATTGTGTATAAATGGTTTTATTCAACGGTAAAACTCCTTTCGCTTGCGTCTCGTTTCTATCTTACCAAAAATTACAGGAAGACACAGTATAAGGTTAAATTAATTTGAAAAAATTAAGTAGCTAATTATATGAAGCAGAAGGTACACTTACTCATTAGTGCTAAATTTGAGAATCTAATATTTTTCTAAGTAGGAAGCTGATTTTAGTCAAATGAACAAAATAAAATGTCTACAGACTGGCCTTTCATCAACTTTTCTAAAATTAAAATATTCTTTACCTAAAGTCTGGGAAGTGTGTTAAAATGTATAAGGTTTGCAAATGGATTCCCGAGAGGATTCGCTTGATAAAAAAAGTGGAGAAGCCTTGTAACCGAAAATTTAAAGGGGGAACAAAAATGACAGAAAGAAGATTATTTACTTCTGAATCAGTATCAGAAGGACATCCAGATAAAATTGCTGACCAAATCAGCGATGCTATTTTAGATGCCATCATCGCCAAAGACCCAGATGCACGTGTAGCATGCGAGACAACTGTAACAACGGGTCTGGTATTAGTGGTCGGTGAAATATCTACTTCTACTTATGTGGATATTCAAAAAGTTGTTCGTAACACCATTCGCGATATTGGTTATACGAGAGCTAAGTTTGGGTTTGATGCCGATACATGTGCAGTGATTGTAGCGATTGATGAACAATCTGCTGATATTGCGCAAGGCGTAAATGATTCAGTTGAATACAAAACAATGAATGAAGATGAACTGGATCAAATTGGAGCAGGAGACCAAGGGTTGATGTTTGGTTATGCAATCAATGAAACACCCGAATTGATGCCGCTACCTATTTCGCTAAGCCATCGTTTAGTTAGAAGACTGGCGGAACTGAGAAAAGATAAAACACTTGATTATTTAAGACCAGATGCTAAATCTCAAGTAACTATCGAATATGATGAAAATAACCAGCCTTTACGTGTAGATACAGTGGTTATCAGTACACAGCATCATCCGGATACAACTACTGATGAATTGAAAAAAGATATTATGGAATTAGTCATCAATCAAGTTATTCCAAAAGAATTATTAGATGAAAATACAAAATACTTTATTAACCCAACTGGCCGTTTTGTGATTGGCGGGCCACAAGGAGATTCGGGCTTGACTGGACGTAAAATTATTGTTGATACGTATGGTGGATATGCTCGTCATGGCGGCGGAGCATTTTCTGGTAAAGATCCGACGAAAGTTGACCGTTCAGCTAGTTACGCTGCTCGATATATCGCTAAAAATATTGTAGCAGCAGGTTTAGCTGAAAAATGTGAAGTTCAACTAGCTTACGCTATTGGAGTTGCACATCCAGTATCCATTGCCATCGATACTTTTGGAACGGGAACTGAGAGCGAAGCTGATTTAATTGCTGCAGTAAGAGCGAACTTTGACTTGCGACCAGCTGGGATTATAAAAATGCTGGACCTTCAAAGACCTATTTATAAAAAAACAGCTGCTTACGGACATTTTGGCAGAACGGATATCGATTTGCCTTGGGAAAAGACAGATAAAATCAATTCATTAAAAAATTCTTTAGCGTGATAATCGACGAGCGTATTCTAATCTTAAGAGGGTTAGGATGCGCTTTACATATACGCACAAGAAAAATTAACTATGAAATAATTTAATTGGAGGTAAATATGGAAAAAAATAAAAAACAAACAAATGTAACGATCGTAACCATTGCGATCTTTGTGGCGACATTTATGACGGCTGTGGAAGGAACAATTGTTTCAACAGCTATGCCGACGATTATCGGCAGCCTTGAAGGAATGTCCATTATGAACTGGGTCTTCTCGATCTATTTATTGACTAATGCTATTATGACACCTATTTATGGGAAATTATCAGATATGATCGGTCGAAAACCTATTTTGATAGCAGGACTGCTTATTTTTGTAATTGGTTCTTCTTTATGTGGTCTTTCGCAGACTATGACTCAACTGATACTGTTTAGAGCTATTCAAGGGATAGGAGCCGGTGCAATCATGCCGGTAACATCAACAGTTATTGCGGATATTTATCCGATAGAAAAACGTGCAAAAGTAATGGGGCTAAATGGAGCAGCTTGGGGAGTAGCAGGGATTTTTGGACCGTTGTTCGGTGGATTCCTAGTTGATCATTTAAGCTGGCATTGGATCTTTTATATTAATGTTCCTATTGGAATCATCACCATTTTGCTGTTTTTATCTTTCTTACACGAAGAGTTTACGTATGAAAGAAAAGCAGTTGATTATTTAGGAAGCATTTCCTTAACAGGCACTTTATTGTTTTTATTATATGGTATTCAAATAATAGGAGATACAGAAGAATTTAAGCTCTCTATGTTGGACTGGTTTGTTGCTTCACTAATTTGTTTCGCTATTTTTATATTTGCAGAAAAACGTGCAGCCGATCCTATTTTACCGCTAAGTTTGTTTAGCAGCCGGACTTTTGTTATTCAAAATTTAGCTGCTGCCTTAGTCAGCGGATTTTTAATAGGAGTAGATGTTTATATTCCCATGTGGATGCAAGGTTTAAAAGGATTAAAAGCCGCAATGGGAGGATTTGCAATCACGCCAATGTCGCTTACTTGGATCGTAGGGTCTTTTATAGCTGGACAGATGATGCTTAAACGGCCAGTTAAAACTATTTTAACGACTAGTCTATTAATCGTTAGTATCAGCGCTTTGATACTAACTTTATTACCTTTCACAACGCCTTTTTACGTTTTTCTTTTAATTACCGCGCTTATTGGATTAGGCATGGGATTAACGATTACGACTACTACCGTTACAATTCAAAATGTTGTTCCTAAAAACCAAATCGGTATCGCTACATCGGTAAATACCCTATTTCGGATTTTAGGGCAAACCATTATGATTTCTCTTTATGGAATTGTTTTGAACAATAAAATGGCAGAACAATTACAAATCCATCAATCAAAAGGTGTAGAAAGCAAAATGATGAATGAATTAATCAATCCATTAACAGCGATTCATTTAGATCCAGATTTATTGCCAACCTTAAGAATGATTTTATACGATGGCATTCACCATGTTTTTATCTATGGATTTATTACTGTTGTACTTGCTTTAGTATTCAATCAGTTCGCAAAAAAAGAAAATGTGATTTAAGTATAAAGAACTGCTGGCAGTGTTTAATTACTGTCAGCAGTTCTTTATTTGGTTATTTTTTTTCAATTATAAGTAAAAAGGGCGGATCGTTGCGTTGATTGATGAATCCATAATGCAAGACATTAAAAAATTGTTGGGGCAATTGTTCAGTAAATGCTAAAACAGCTTCTTTTTCTGTCTGACCTCCTTGATGTCCAGAATAAATCACCAATAGAACCAAACCGCCTTTTCGCAGCATAGGCAGAATGGCATGGATTGCTTGAATAGTTGTTTCTCCTTTTGTAATGATCTTCTTATCGCTTTTTGGCAAGTAGCCTAAATTAAAAATCGCCGCAGCGATTTCTGTCTTCTCAGGGACTACACTTTTTAAAGTCTCGTGTCCTTGCAAGTAAAGGTCGACTTGTTCGCCTAACCCTGTTAAAAGAAGCTTTTCTTTGGTGGTTTGCAGAGCCAGTGATTGGACATCGAAACCATAAACTTTACCGGTCTTTCCTACTAAAGCGGCTAACAAAATGGTGTCTCCGCCATTTCCGACGGTAGCATCAATAACTGTATCTCCCGGTATAACAGTATTTTTTAATAATGTATGACTGTAACGCATGGCATTTTCAATCATTTTGATGTCCTCCTATCTTTCAAATTCTATCTTAACACGAACATGCTAATTTTTAACGCAAAAAAATACCACTTGAAACGATTCAAGTGGCACAATTTTATTCACTATGCGGAGAAGTTCGCTTGTTAAACCAGTGCAGCCACCTTTGGTAAAGTCCAATCATTAAGGATAACCAAGCTCCACCTAATAAGTATCCGCCTAAAACATCAGAAGGGAAATGGACACCTACGTATATCCGACTCATGCCGATTAAGAGGACAAGTACAGCAGTAAAAAAGAAGATGCATCTTTTCCATACGGAGCGTCTAGTGAGTTGAATGAGCAGAAAAGCAATACCGCCGTAGCAAATCAATGATCCCATGGAGTGCCCACTGGGGAAGCTATAGCCGCCTTGCACAACTAAGTGTTTAATTGTTGGACGCTGCCGTTGGAAAATATCTTTAACGTAGTGATTTAACAAAGCAGCTCCTAAAATAGTTTGTAATGCAAACCAAAACACCATACCTAGACTTTTAGTTCTCCAGAATAAAAAAGAACTGAAAAGAAGCACGATTAAAACCATTGCAGCCACACTGCCCAAATGAGTGAAGGCTATAAAAAAGAGTGTTTTATTTTCAGATCGCTGTTCTAAAATTGGCTGACTGATAAATTGATCAAAAGATTGTATCCAATCCGCCTGAATATAGAGTCCAAAAGCAATGATACTGAATAAAAAAAACAATAAAAGGCTTGTAAAATAAGGTGCTTGTGAAACGAATTTTTTTGTCTGCATGTTCTCATACTTTCTATTAAAAATTTTTCATGAAGTTGTTTGAAACAAGTACTCATTTTACCACAACGTTTTTATCTGCACAAATTTGAAGAGACGTAACAACTTAAAGAATTTAGTTGTTTTCAAACTCTTCTTCTTGCTCTGTTAATACTGAAATATCACCTGTATCTGATTTTAATTGCATGGAGTGGCTGCCTTTACCAAATTGAACAGTAGGCACAGACTTATCAAAAAGCGAAACGCGGCCTAAGTTGGTGGAAGTAGTTATTAATAAATCAGAAGGAAGCTGTTCTGTAGTAACATAAATCGTTCCAAAGTGCGTTGTAAATGCTGTTTCCTGTTTAAGCGTATGGTTGGCTAAAGAAATCGTACCGGTATCTGCTTGTGCAGCTAAATTTCCAGCTACTTGAGAAAAATCAATTTGTCCCGAATCAGTTGTAACGGCTGTTTCTTTAGCGATCACTTCATTTAAATAGGTGGACCCTGAATCTGAATCAACTGCTACCTTTTGAATAGTGGATTGATTCAAATGTGTTGTTCCCGCAGAAGTTTGTATAGATAAATTCGCTAATTGGCTTTCTGCTACAGACACATCGCCGCTATCTGTAGTAATTATTACGTCTGATAAAGCTAAATGATCAATTGAAACCATACCAGCAGTAGTATCAAGAGCCAACAAATCGATGGACTCAGGTACTTCAAGTGTAATGTGAACATTTTCGAACTGCAAAAAATCTAAAACCGTATTCGAACGTTGTTTATGTTCTTTAATAGCCAAGTTTAATTGATCCCCCTTCTTAGAGGAATTCAATTGATAAGCTGTTGCATTGGTATCCAACCCTTCAATTTTAACAGATAGCTCTTTTGCATGGGTTTTAGCGACTTGTATAGTGGCTGAAGAACCTGTAAGGTTGATTTTTTTAATACCGTTAATGGAAATTGATTCTTGCTGAGTGACGTAGATTGAGTCATAAGCTTTTGCGTATGTAAGGCCTGCCCCAATACTTCCAACGATAATAAAAAGAAAACTTAAAACAATAAGTGCTCTCGTTTTTTTCTTCATGCTTGAGAACCTCCTGAGATCATTCGAATTGACCAAGAAAAGTAGCGTCTGAACAGCTTAAGTGAAAAAGAAGTAAGAAAATAGCAAATAATACTGATGAATAAGCCAAGACCGCACAATAAAATAGAGATGAATAATTGAAATAATGTAGCAGCTGATACAACATTAATTAGTCCGAGCATACCGACTATGGGTGCAAAAACCAATACGATTCCAGAGATCCATGCCCCAAAAAGTAAAAATAGAAAAGAGACAATGGGAATAGACAAAATAACTAGATTGAGACCAATAATGAACACGGCTCTGAAAAAATAAGCGAATGGAGAAAAACTGCTTTTGGGATAATCCTTTTTTTGCTTTGGAGCTTTGTGTTGAGTTTCGAATTCAACCCAATCACCTTGGCTGTAATGATCTTCTTTTAAATGAGGCGGCAAGCCCCGATCAGTTAAGATGGTGGCGGCTAATCGGCTGGGATGGCCTAGTTCTTTTGCAATTTGCTCTTCAGACTTTCCAGCCTCTAATCCAAGTCTAAATTTTTCTTGATAATGGGATAGAATCTTTAGTACTTCTTGCTGGGGTAAATCAACTAAGTTTAATTTTAACTCAATTAAAAAGTGTTCTTGATTCATCGTTTTGCCTCTTTCTTATAAAATATTTTTTCAATAAGTCAGTTTTAAAAAATAACAACAACTTCTTATAGCTCTTTCTAAGATACTATACCGCCTGATATAACCTATCACAATAGCCATAACGATAAATAAGCCTTAAGTCTCAGAGCGCTATCAGTCTTGAAGTTGAGAAAGTAAAAAGATGTGTTTTTTAAAAACAACAAAGAATTCACACTTCCTTATTAAATCCTTAATAACTATTCGGTACACTAGCATTAGCTAGAAGATAGGGGTGTAACAAAGTGCTCATAGATGACGTGGAAAATTTAGAAATGATTGGTTCTGGTCAAATAAAAAGTATTGAGTTTCCAAATATAATCTTGCAAACAGAAGCTAACCAATTAGTAAAAATTAAAACAACAAAACAACAACAAGCAGATGTGATCTTTTGGGAAGCGATAATGAATATTAAAGAAGCTGAGATTTGGCTGCCATTTCAAAAAGAAGTAAATTATCTGTTGGATTTTGATTGGTTGGCCAACCCTCAATATACTTAATTTCAAAGTATGAGAAAGACAGCGGAAAAAGTCCTTTAAGCTCGTATCTATCTTGAAATTGCATTTAAGAAAAACAAATAAGAAACAGAAAAAGTGGGTGGGGCTTTGGTCTCATCCGCTTTTTTGTTTAAAGAACTAATTGTTATTTACACAAGAAATATTACGATTGTGTAACGTATATTAAAAAATGGTCATGGAACTGGATAGTTCTATTAAAACAGCTTACATAACGCTATAATAGGAGAAGGACTAATAATAAGTTGTTTTCACGATTAAAGCGTTTAATTATAATCGAAGGAATCGTTTAAATCAGGAGGTATAGCATTGGAAAAAACTAGAAAAGAAAGAATCGTCGCTACAGGTAGTAAGAAGTTGTTTGGACAATTGAATCAGTCAAGTGCTGTGTATAAAAGAGGGACAGCAGTGTTAAGTACAACTTTATTAGTTAGCTTATTGGCCTTTCCTTCTTTTTCAGCATCTGCTAGTGCTAATGATTTAGCTAAAACAAGTAATAAAACTTTAGAAGACCAACTAGAAAATAAACCAGAAGTTGCTGCAGAAGGTACAGAAACTGCTGTCGAAACAGCTGCTTCATCAGCAAGTCTAAAAGAGAACAGCAAAGAAGTTCTGTCGGAAGAATCTGTCATTGAAAAAGACCAAAAGATAAAAGAATTAAAAACTTTATTGACTGCGGAAGTATTTGAAGGTTTGGATTTTGAAGAACTAAGTAGTGAAGAAATCGACGAGTTAATTACAGAAGCATTAAGTTCTGCACAAGAAGATATGAAAGATACTGAACAGCTGTCAGAAGAAGGAGCAATTGCTTCTGAGGAACTAGCTGTAGAAACTTCTCATTCTGAAAACAATGAAACTTCGCTAAATTCACAAGTAGAGGAAAATGAAACAACAGATACATACCACTTAAAGGCAGAAAAAGATGTCATTTCTGAAGAAGAAAGGACACAAGAAACAGAAGAAGTAGAAGAACCAGAACAAATAGAAACGGATGCTGTGGTAAGCGAAACAGCAAAAGAAACAGTCGCAGCAGATTCAACAAATAAGACGACTGAAGAAGAAAAAGTGACAACTGAAGTAGATGAAATAAACGAAGATGTTGCTGAAGAAAGTCGCTCAGTTGATGAAACTGAAGAACTGACAGAATCAGCACAAGAAAAGGCAACACAAGACAAAGCAACACAAGAAAAAGCGGCTCAAGAAAAAGCAGCACAAGAAAAAGCAGCACAAGAAAAAGCAGCACAAGAAAAAGTAGCACAAGAAAAAGCAGCACAAGAAAAAGTAGCACAAGAAAAAGCGGCTCAAGAAAAGGCAGCTCAAGAAAAGGCAGCACAAGAAAAAGCAACACAAGAAAAAGCGGCTCAAGAAAAGGCTGCTAAAGAAAAAGCAGCTCAAGAAAAAGCAGCAAAAGAAAAAGTAGCACAAGAAAAGGCAGCTCAAGAAAAAGCAGCTCAAGAAAAAGCGGCAAAAGAAAAGGCTGCTAAAGCCATGGAAAACGCAAAAACATACGTCATTAAATCCGGTGACACATTAAACAAAATCGCTAAAGCAAATGGAGTTTCTGTAGCTGATTTGAAGAGCTGGAATAAATTATCTTCTGATTTGATTCACCCAGGACAAGTATTGTCAGTAAATAAAGCTGCAGCTGAAACTGTAAAAGCGGCAACAGCAGCAACGGCAGCTTTAAATACGAATAAGGCAATTCAAACCATGTCTAATGCTGAATTTGTTGAATTTATTGGAGCGTATGCAGCTGAAGTTGCACCTAAAAATGATTTATATGCTTCAATTATGATTGCACAAGCAGCTTTGGAAAGCGGCTGGGGTTCTAGTAAATTATCTGCTTCTCCAAACCATAATTTATTTGGAATCAAAGGCAGTTATAATGGACAATCTGTAACAATGTATACTTCAGAATACAGTGCAAGTGGCGGCTGGATTTATATTCCGCAAAACTTTAAAAAATACCCATCTCATGCAGAGTCTTTACAAGATAATGCAAACTTATTGAAAAATGGAACGAATTGGGATAATGGTTATTATTCAGGTGCATGGATGAGTAATACTAATAGTTATTCAGAAGCAACGGCTTGGCTTCAAGGTCGCTATGCTACCGATCCTTCTTATGCTTCTAAATTAAATGCAATTATTAAAAATTATGATTTAACAAGATTTGATAGAGGGTATACTGGAGGAAATGTAACTGCTCCTTCAGTACCTGCTAATCCCAATCCTGCTCCAACTGTTCCTGGAAATTCCAATACAGCGACTTCTTCTTATACAGTAAAGAGCGGCGACACCTTATGGGGAATCGCAAACAGTAAAGGCGTTTCGGTCGCGAATTTGAAATCATGGAACAACTTGAAATCCGATACGATTTATGTTGGTCAAAGCTTAAAAATTCAAGGCGGTACAGTAACACCACCAACTACAAATACAGGAAGCGGATCTACTAGTTCTAATTCTGGTAACACGGCGACTTCTTCTTATACAGTAAAGAGCGGCGACACCTTATGGGGAATCGCAAACA
>NZ_DAMDAK010000079.1:0-1884 GCF_032094055.1 Carnobacterium sp. | reverse complement strand
GCGAATTTGAAATCATGGAACAACTTGAAATCCGATACGATTTATGTTGGTCAAAACTTGAAAATCCAAGGTGGTACTAATTCAGCTAATAATAGCTCAACGCCAAGTAATACGGTATCTTCTAACACAACAACTTCTTCCTATACAGTGAAGAGTGGCGATACGTTGTGGGGAATCGCAGACAGCAAAGGCGTTTCAGTTACGAATTTAAAATCATGGAACAACTTAAAAACTGATACAATTTATGTCGGCCAAAGCTTGAAAATTCAAGGCGGTACAGTAACAGCACCAATTACAAATACAGGAAACGGATCTACTAGTTCCAATTCCACTAATACAACAACTTCTTTTTATACAGTAAAGAGCGGTGATACGTTATGGGGAATTGCCAACAGCAAAGGTGTTTCAGTAGCAAACTTGAAAACTTGGAACAATTTAAAATCTGATGCAATTTATGTTGGTCAAGCATTAGCAATTAAAGGCAGTTCTTCTACAAGTACAAAAGAAACCGTCGTTAGTCCAGATACAACTGCTTCAAATCTTTCAGTTGGTTATACTGTCAAAAGCGGTGATACGTTATCTGCTATTAGTTTAAAATATGGCGTTACGGTATCAGATTTGAAATCATGGAATAAATTAAACAATGATACGATTTATGTTGGTCAATCTTTAAATGTAAAAGTTGGAAAACAAACCAATACTCCGGTTACTTCAATTTCAACTGTTAATGAAAAAATAAATACAACTAACCAAGCTAGTTATATTGTAAAAAGTGGAGACACGCTATGGGATATTGCTAATCGTTTAACTGTTTCAGTAGCAGATCTAAAAGAATGGAATTACCTAAAAACAGACGTCATTTTTATAGATCAAGTTCTTGTAACTAAAAAGTAAGTAGAATGAGGATAGGGGCTTAAACCTAGAGGAGACTCGTCGTTTAAGCTCCTATTATATGGTGATAACTGGCTTTTCTGCACTGGTATGAACAAAGTTTCCGGACTAACTAGTATATGTGTTGGTCGGAAAGGAAGAACCATTTACGGCTGGTGAAGCGAGTAAATTAAGAAATAATCTGCTCCTTACCGTAGAATGCTTTTTGAATAAGAACTCAAAGGGTATTTTGCTATTGCCCGCTGAACGTTTATTTGATAGAATGAAACCAATAGTTTAAAAACAAAGAAAAGGAATAGTAGAAATACTTCTTTTAAAGAGAGTGCATGGTTGGTGGAAATGCATAAAGAAAAATTTTGAACTCGCCTTGGATGTTGCTTTACTGAAAAAGTGCAGTAGGTAAAGCCGTAACGCCTGCGTTAAAGGTAAGATGAGTCTACAAAATTGTAGAAAATATAGGTGGTACCACGATCAATGAAATGTTTAATCGTCCTATGAGCAACAGATAGTTTATCTGCGCTCATAAGGCGATTTTTTTTATTAAAAGAGAAAATACAGAAAGAAGGCAGAATGATATGAGTTTTAATCATAAAACGATTGAAAAAAAGTGGCAAGATTACTGGAAAACCAATAAAACATTCCGAACAGCAGAAGACTCGGAAAAAGAAAAATTTTATGCCTTAGATATGTTCCCTTATCCATCTGGTCAAGGATTACATGTAGGACACCCTGAAGGATATACCGCAACAGATATCCTTTCTCGTATGAAACGAGCACAAGATTACAATGTTTTGCACCCAATGGGGTGGGATGCTTTTGGACTGCCGGCTGAGCAATATGCGCTTGATACGGGTAATGATCCGGCAGAATTTACTGCACATAATATTGAAACGTTCCGGCGGCAAATCAACTCTCTTGGTTTTAGTTATGACTGGGAACGAGAAATAAACACAACAGACCCTGATTTCTATAAATGGACACAATGGATTTTTA
>NZ_DAMDAK010000078.1:9127-12233 GCF_032094055.1 Carnobacterium sp. | reverse complement strand
TCCTGCAAAAAATTATTTTGCAACCTACAATCGCATCAAGAGTCAAAAAGAGCTATTCCTGTACCCTTATAACGGTCACGAAGGCGGAGGCGAAGCCCACACCTTAAAAAAAATGCGTATTTTATTTGAACGCATTTCGTCTAGCCGTGATTAATTGGATACAAGTAGAGTTTTAATTATTTATTATTTTTATATAATAAAGAGACTAGTTTAGTTGTTTGCGTAGTATAAGCAACCTTATGGCATTTTTGCTATAAGGTTGCTTTTTTTGCTTTTCCGATAGCCCAGTGGATGAGTTTTAGAAAAAAGTATGTCTATGAATAAATAGAGATTTAAAATGAATATATTCAATAAAAATGCATGAAAACCTTTTATTTATTAAAAATAAGGTTTTATATTGTATATTTATGTTAATTCTTGTATGATAGTAAAAAGATTTAATTGTTTTGAGAAGTATGGGGATACGACTGAAAAATGAATTAAAAAGAGGGAGAGAAAGCAGATGAAAAAATTAGCTTATTTAGCCGTCAGCATGGCCTTTTTGAGTGGCTGTGCACAGTCAAATGGACAAACAACAAATAAAAGTTCGGTATCTGATGCTCAAGGGGGAGCAGAACAGACCTTACATTTAAGTGTAGCTTCAGAATTGCCGACGATCGATCCGGCTTTATCACAAGATACCATTAGTTTTACAGCTTTGAATCAAGTGATGGAAGGCTTGTACCGTTTGGATACAGAAGAAAATCCAATACCGGCTTTGGCTGAGGGTGAGCCGGAGATTAGTGAAGACCGTTTGACGTATCATTTCACCTTAAAGCCGGATTTAAAATGGTCAAATGGAGAAGCCCTAACAGCTGCTGATTTTGAATATGGCTGGAAACGGATTGTAGATCCCAAAACAGCTGCTAATTATTCATTTGTCATGACGGATATTAAAAATGCTGACGCTATTTTAGCGGGGGAAGCAGAAGTTGATGAACTAGGGATTAAAGCGCTCAATGATTTAGAGCTAGAAATTACATTAGAAAAACCAGTAGAAAACTTTTTGAAACTCATTACAAAACCGACGTTCTCTCCTCAAAAAGAATCGTTTGTTACTGCTGAAGATTCTGAATTTGGGACTAATAGCGATGCCGCTCTTTACAATGGGCCTTTTATCTTAAAAGATTGGGACGGAACAGGTTTGTCCTGGACTTATGAAAAAAATGAGGTCTACTGGGATCAGGAAAATGTTGCTTTAACCACTGTTACCAATCAAGTGATCAAAGAAACGTCGACAGGCTTAAATTTATATAACAATGGAGAAATTGATTCGATTACCTTAACAGGTGAGTTTGCTCAACAATACAATCAAGATCCTGAATTTATGGCACCATTAACGGCAAAATCGATTTATTTGGAATTGGATCATGTCAATAATCCGGCTCTAAAAAATAAAAATTTAAGAACCGCATTAGCCGTAGCGGTATCACGTGAAGAGTTAACCGAAAGTATTATTGCCAATGGGTCTAAACCAATTGGAGGTCTGGTTACCAGCGGGTTAGTCGAAGATCCGACAACTGGAGAAGACTTTAGAGCAGCTTCAGGTTCTTACTTAGATTACCAGCCTGAAAAAGCTACTCAATTATGGAAAACGGCACAAAAAGAGTTGGGCATTTCAACAGTTGATTTACAATTGGTAGCGGATGATGATGAAGTGACAAAAAAAGTTAGTCAATACTTACAAAATACGATTGAGAAAAATTTACCAGGTGTAAAAATTACGATTAAAAGTGTTCCTTTTAAGAATCGAATCGAATTAGGCGATAATGGCGATTTCGATTTGTTGTTGTCTGGTTGGGGTGCAGACACAAATGATACCAATAACTTTTTGAGTTTGTTTCTATCAGGTTCTGTTTTTAATGGCGGAAAATACTCCAATAAAAACTATGATGCGTTAGTTGAAGCTTCTATGGGAGAAGACAGCGGGAATGCTGAGAAAAAATGGACCAATGATTTAGCGGCTGAAAAGATTTTGCTGGAAGATGCAGGAATTATTCCGCTTTACCAGCAGGCACAAGCGATGTTGTTAAGAAGTTCGGTTAAAAATTACCACATGAGTCAAATCAATAGCGTAAATCTAAAATATGTATCCATTGAAGAATAAAAAATAAAATAAAAAGGCGGCTGTGTAAGTATATGAAAAATTGGATAACAGAAAAACATCAAAAAGAAAGTTTAGCTGCATTAAAACGGTTGATCGATATTCCATCTGTTAATGCAGCAGATGGGACTAGCTTTCCTCCATTTGGAAAAGCAATTGAAGACTGTTTGACAGAAGCCTTAACGATTTGCGAAGAATTGGGAATGACTACTTATCATGATCCAGCGGGATTTTATGGCTATGCTGACTATGGACAAGGAGAAGAGCTGATCGCTGTTTTGTGCCATTTGGACGTTGTTCCGGCAGGTGATTTGGCTTTGTGGGAAACGGATCCTTTTCAAGCAGTTGTGAAAGAGGGCGTTATGTATGGTCGAGGCAGCCAAGATGATAAAGGCCCGACGATTGCAGCTTTGTATGCTTTTAAAGCAGTCGTTGATAGCGGGGTTATGTTTAATAAACGCATCCGGTTTGTTTTTGGAACAGATGAAGAAACGTTATGGCGGTGTATGGCTCATTACAACTTAAAAGAAGAACAACCGACAAAAGGATTTGTACCGGATAGTGCTTTCCCGGTAACCTATGCTGAAAAAGGACTGCTGCAGGCCAAATTGATCGGTCCTGGAAGTTCTGATTTTGTACTCGCTTGCGGCGATGCTTTTAACGTCGTTCCGGGCAATGCTCAGTACCAAGGGCAAGATGCTCAACTTGTGAGCCAAAAATTAGCTGAACTGGGAATCAGCCAGACCCTTACGGACCAAGCGGTTACAGTAAATGGCAAAGCCGTTCACTCGAGTGCTGCTGGACAAGGAGTGAATGCGGTCAATCAATTGGCAACGGGATTGGTCCAAGTTCACCCGCATCCAATGCTGCAATTTTTAGCTGAAAAAGTTGGAACAGAAACGAATGGATTCAGTATTTTCGGAGAAGTGAAAGATGAAATGACTGGCGAGCTGACTTTTAATG
>NZ_DAMDAK010000078.1:8198-9117 GCF_032094055.1 Carnobacterium sp. | reverse complement strand
CGTAACTGAAACGAAGTCAGAAATAGAATTGGACTTGCGGATCCCGGTCAGTTACCCAGCAGCAGATTTGGTGCCACTTCTTGAAAAAGCTGCAGCAGCTTATGGATTGACATATGAAGAGTTCGATCATGTGCCGGCTTTATATGTCCCCAAAGAAAGCGACTTAGTTCAAACATTGACAACAATCTATCAAAATAAAACAGGAGATCAGACCCAACCGCTTGCTTCAGGAGGAGCTACTTATGCGCGAACCATGAAAAATATGGTCGCTTTTGGAGCTCATTTTCCTGACACAAAAAGTTTGGCACATCAGGCGAATGAAGGAATCGATATAACGGAAATGGTCCAAGCAATGGATATTTACGCAGAAACTATTTTTCAATTGTGTTGCAACTAAGAAAACTTCGGTTCAGTAAGGGATAAGTACAATCCTTACTGAACCGAAGTTTTTAGTTTACTGTTGTTCTTCTTTTTCTAACGCATCCATTGCATCCTGTGTAACTTTTCGAAGCGTATCGGCAGAAAAATTCATTTTTTCTTTTTCTGAATCATTTAATGGGATCTCAATAACACTGCTGATTCCCTGACGATTAATGACTGCAGGTGCTCCAATAAAGATATCAGATTGTCCATATTCACCATCTAAATAAACAGAAAGCGGCAGAATTGAATTCTCATCATTTAAAATCGCTTTTGTAATTCGAGTTAATGAAACGGCAATACCATAAAAAGTAGCACCTTTACGTTCAATAATATCGTAAGCAGCATCTCGTACTTTAAAGAACATCTGTACCAAAGCTTCTTCATCTACACCGGGGTTATCTTTGATCCATTCGTAAATTTGCAGACCAGCTACATTAGCATGAGACCAGACAGGGAATTCTGTATCGCCGTGTTCGCCTAAGATGTAGCCATGGAC
>NZ_DAMDAK010000078.1:2734-8176 GCF_032094055.1 Carnobacterium sp. | reverse complement strand
AGCATCTACTTCTAATAATTTAGCGATGGCTTGACGAAAACGCGCACTGTCTAGTGAAGTACCTGAACCAATAATCCGGTGCTGCGGCAATCCTGAGAACTTCCAAGTAGCATACGTTAAGATATCTACTGGATTTGTTGCTACTAGAAAAATTCCGTCAAATCCACTAGCCATAATTTGTTCTATAATGCTTTTGAATATTTTTAAGTTTTTTTGTACTAAATCTAAACGTGTTTCTCCGGGTTTTTGGGCAGCTCCAGCCGTAATGACGACAATATCAGCGTCGTGACAGTCACTATAGGTAGCAGCATAAATCTTCTTAGGAGAAGTAAAAGCTAGTGCATGTGACAGGTCCATAGCATCGCCTTCTGTTTTTGCTGTATCGATGTCGATAATCCCAAGTTCTTGAGCAATATTTTGTGTCACTAAAGCAAAAGCATAACTGGAACCAACTGCTCCATCTCCAACTACAATGACTTTTTGATGATCTTTTATTTCATTGTTGACCATAATCGATTGTCCCCCTTAATAAACGTTATCATACAATTAAAGTATACCATTAAAAAAATGAAAGTGAAAATAAAAACAATGTCATTTACGGAGTCCGCTTTAGCCATCCTCAAAACTTTTTTCATAAGTGAGCTGTTGATATTGAGAGAGAGTTTCTTCCAATTTCTAGTGAAAATATGGTATACTATAAAAAATTGTTACTGGACGAAAAACTTCGTGCAGCGCTTTTTTGCGTGCAAATTCAAAAAATAGCGACGCAAATTAAAAGAAATTCAAAAAATAATAAAAGATGATTAATAAATGGAGAATGAAAAATGAAAATGATAGTAGGCTTGGGTAATCCCGGAGCAAAATATGCAAATACAAAACACAATATCGGCTTTATTGTCTTAGATGAATATGCCGTTCAAAAAAATCTAGCGTTTAATAAAACTAAGTTTGAAGCTGTGTACACAGAAGCTTTTATCGGAACTGAAAAAGTGTTACTGGTTAAACCGCAAACGTTTATGAACGATTCTGGTCGTGCAGTCAGGCCGCTAATGGATTACTTTAATGTGGCAATAGAAGATCTAGTCGTTGTTTACGATGATTTAGATTTACCGACTGGGAAAATCAGATTACGTCAAAAAGGGAGTGCCGGCGGACATAATGGGATCAAAAGTTTGATCCAGCATATCGGCACATCGAATTTCAACCGGATTCGGATCGGCATCGATCGGCCATATCCTAACCAAACAGTGGTTAACCATGTGTTAAGCAGTTTTCCAAAAGAACAGCATGAGGATATGCTATTTGCGGTCAAAGACAGTGCAGCTGCATTGGACTATTGGATCGCTGGACATACATTTTTAGATACGATGAACCAATACAATAAAAAATAAAATAATTGAAAAGGAAGCCCAGTAAGAATCGCTGAGCTTCTTTACCGTTTTAAAAAAGGATAACCTAAAAAAGATAAAGGAGACCAGAAAGTGGCAGATATTAAAAAAATACTAGCTGATTCACCTGATGTGAAAGCATTATTAGATACGATTGGTGAACAGCGGACACAATTGATAACAGGCCTTGCAGGTTCAGCTAGAACATTGATCATCAGTACGATTTTAGAAAAGAAAAAGCGGCCAATTGTTTTGGTGACACATAATTTATTCCATGCTCAACAACTGATGGAAGACTTTTCTGATTTTATTGCTGAAGAAAAGCTGCATTTATTTCCGGTCGAAGAAATGCTGTATGCAGAAATGGCGATCGCTTCGCCTGAAGCACGGACAGATAGAGTAGCAGCTTTAGATTTCCTACTTTCTGGAGAACCAGGAGTAGTGATCGTACCATTAGCTGGTGTCCGAAAATTATTGCCGCCTAAAGCCATTTGGGAAGATGCCCGGTTTGAAATTAAGCAAGGCGGAGAGTTGGACCCGACTCACGTTGCACATAAGTTAGTAGATATGGGTTATATTCGACAACAGTTAGTGGGGAGCCCAGGAGAGTTCAGTATTCGTGGGGGGATCATTGATATTTATCCCTTAACGGAAGAACACCCTATCCGTATTGATTTATTCGACACAGAAATAGATTCATTGCGGTATTTTGATGCTGATAATCAACGTTCGATTGAAAATATAACAACGGTAACTATTTTGCCCGCTATTGACACACTGTATACGCATGATTTATTGCAGGCTGCTGCTCCACAATTTACAAAAGCAGTAGAACGCAATGCCGAGTTGCTGCTGGACGCTGGCGAAAGACAAACATTTACACGTTATATAACACCGATCATGGACGCTTTTGATAAAGGCGAGCCGATAGACGAATTAGCAATGTTTACAGACTTTATTTATCCTGAAAAAACAAGCTTACTAGACTACATCAGCAAAAAAAGTATCGTGATTTTAGATGAATATCCACGAATCATGGAAACGGAACGACGCCTATCGGAAGAAGAAGCTGAATGGGTAACTGAAAAATTAGCAGAACGCCGCATCTTACAAAACCAAGCTTTTTCAAATGATTTTCGCAGTAAAATGAAAAATCTAAAACAAGACATCTTGTACTTTTCTTTGTTTCAAAAAGGAATGGGAAATTTACGCTTTTCTCACATACATCCTTTCCAATACCGCAATATGCAGCAGTTCTTTGGCCAAATGCCGTTATTAAAAACAGAAATGGATCGCTGGGTCAAGCGTCAAAATACGGTAATTGTGATGGTGCCGAATGAAGAACGGGCTGATAAAGTTCATCAAATATTTAAAGATTTTGAGATTTCCAGTAAAGTCGTTAAGCCGGATCACATTGAATTAGAAAAAGTACAAATTTTAAAAGGGTCTATTCAGAATGGGTTTGAGCTGCCGACCGATAAATTGGTTTTATTAACGGAACATGAATTATTCAATAAAGTCACTAAAAAAGTGGCTAGACGCCAAACGCTTACCAATGCAGAGCGGCTGAAAAGCTACAGCGAGTTGAACCCAGGAGACTTTGTCGTCCATGTGAATCACGGAATTGGGAAATACACGGGGATGGAAACCCTAACGATCAATGGCATTCACCAAGATTATATGTCAATCATTTATAAAGACGATGCGAAGCTGTTTATCCCGGTGACGCAATTAAACTTGCTGCAAAAGTACGTTTCATCAGAAGCCAAGACCCCTAAAATAAATAAATTAGGCGGAACAGAATGGGCTAAAACCAAGAAAAAAGTAGCCAGTAAAATAGAAGACATTGCAGATGACTTAATTGAACTCTATGCAGCTCGCGAACAAGAAGTCGGCTATTCGTATTCACCGGATAATGAATACCAAGAAGAATTTGAAAATGCCTTTCCTTATACAGAAACCGATGATCAGCTAAGAAGCGCAGCCGAAATCAAACACGATATGGAAGGCAAAAAGCCGATGGACCGACTATTAGTAGGAGACGTAGGTTATGGGAAAACAGAAGTAGCCATGCGAGCTATATTCAAAGCGGTTCAAGAAGGAAAACAGGCAGCCTTTTTAGTGCCGACGACGATTTTGGCGCAACAGCATTATGAAACATTGAAGCAGCGCTTTACTGATTTTCCAGTAGAGATCGGGTTGTTGAGTCGCTTTAGAACAAAAAAACAACAAACAGAAACGATTGACGGCATTAAAAAAGGACAAGTTGATATTGTGATCGGCACGCACCGGATTTTATCAAAAGATATTGAATTCCAAGACTTGGGGCTGCTGATAGTAGATGAAGAACAACGTTTTGGAGTGAAACACAAAGAAAAATTAAAACAATTAAAAGCTCAAGTTGATGTATTGACCTTAACAGCTACGCCTATTCCGAGAACGCTGCATATGTCTATGTTAGGAGTGCGCGATTTATCCGTGATCGAGACTCCGCCGGCTAACCGTTATCCAGTGCAAACCTATGTCATGGAACAAAATCCGGGAGCGATCCGCGAAGCTGTCGAAAGAGAAATCGCTCGCGGCGGCCAAGCTTTTTATTTATATAACCGTGTAGCGACGATTGAGAAAAAAGTCGATGAATTACAGCAGTTGATACCAGAAGCCCGGATCGGGTATGCTCATGGACAAATGTCTGAAAGTCAATTAGAGAACGTACTTTTTCAATTTGTCGAAGGCGAATTCGATCTGTTAGTGACCACTACGATCATTGAAACAGGGGTAGACATCCCCAATGTAAACACTTTGTTTGTTGAAAATGCTGACCATATGGGATTATCTCAATTGTATCAATTACGAGGACGTGTAGGGCGGAGCAACCGTGTAGCGTATGCTTATTTCTTGTATCAAGCTGATAAAGTGCTGAATGAAGTCAGTGAGAAACGACTTCAAGCCATCAAAGACTTCACCGAATTAGGTTCGGGATTTAAAATTGCCATGCGCGATTTATCTATCCGTGGAGCAGGTAATTTATTGGGCGCACAACAACATGGGTTTATTGATTCAGTCGGATTCGACTTGTATTCGGAAATGCTGAGTGAAGCCGTCGCACGGAAACGCGGACTGGAAACAAAAGAAGAAAAAACACAAGTCGAAATCGATTTGGCTATCAATGCTTATTTACCCGGCACCTATATTGAAGATGAACGGCAAAAAATCGAAATTTATAAACGCATTCGTGAACTAAGGGATGAAGAATCTTATGTTCAGCTTCAAGATGAAATGATCGACCGATTTGGCGAATACGATGATGAAGTAGCTGATTTATTATTGATTGGCTTGATTAAATTATATAGTGAACAAGCGTTGATTGAAACCATCAAGCGTACAGATCAAGAAGTAGAGTTGACTTTTTCTGAATCAGGTTCTCGTTCACTGCCGGCAGAAGAGATTTTTAGAGCGCTCAGCGAAGTGCCGTTGAAAGCAAATATGACGGTTAAAAAGGATCGGTTTGTTGTGACAATACAAATCGGTACAGCACCTACTTACCAGTGGCTGGACTATTTGCAGAAATTTGCTAAAGTGATTGCAACTTATCGTAAAGAGAAAGCAACCAACTAAGTATAATAAATAGATGGATAAGACACTTTATTCTTTGGAAGGCGAGGACTGTTATGTGAGCAATCAACAAATGAAAAAAACGATGAATGGAGCCGTGCTTCTTTCTCTAGCAGCGTTGATTGCGAAGGTTTTGAGCGCTGTTTACCGGGTGCCTTTTCAAAATATGGTAGGCAATACCGGCTTTTATGTTTATCAACAAGTTTATCCGATTTACGGGATCGGCATGACCATTGCGTTAAGTGGTTTTCCGGTCTTTTTATCTAAATTAGTGGCAGAAACAAAAAATAAAAAACAGCAAAGAGACTTGGTCAAAAAGACTTTTTTTCTGCTCAGTCTTTTTTCAATTGGGTTGTTCTCATTGTGTTATTTCGGGGCACCATTCCTTGCTGATAGAATGGGCGATCAGCAGTTGGTCCCCATTATTCAGTCAGTTTCT
>NZ_DAMDAK010000078.1:2130-2668 GCF_032094055.1 Carnobacterium sp. | reverse complement strand
ATATTAGCAACAGGACGCGGTTGTTTTCAAGGGACATTTCGAATGCTGCCGACTGCTGTTTCACAAGTCGTTGAGCAAGTTGTTCGTGTAGCGATTATTTTAACAGCTGCTTATATCTATACTGCTTCGCAATGGACGGATTATCAAATGGGGGCAGTAGCGATGAGCAGTTCCTGGATCGCTGGTTTAGCGGCTACGCTTGTCTTAGGAATCGCTTTTTTCAAAAAAACACCACAACCAGATCTGCCGTTAAATACAAATGAATTTCAACAAGATTCTATTCAAATCAGCACATTAACGAAACGGTTGATGACAGAAGGGCTCGCGATTTGTGTATTGAGTGCAATGCTGATTTTATTGCAATTAGTGGATTCTTTTACTTTGTATAAAGGTTTGATTCAAGCTGGATTTTTACCAGAAATGGCCAAAAATGTTAAAGGGATTTATGACCGCGGGCAGCCGTTAGTTCAATTGGGGATGGTAGTGGCAACAGCTTTTTCAACCTCTCTAGTCCCCGTATTAAGCCGCTCATTTTCGC
>NZ_DAMDAK010000078.1:1599-2089 GCF_032094055.1 Carnobacterium sp. | reverse complement strand
ATTCATTGATCCGCATTACATTGACTTTTGCATTAGCCGCTACAACGGGATTGATTGTTTTAATGCCGTACCTTAATCAGGTGTTATTTGGAGACCGTTCCGGAACAGGTGTCTTAAATGTTTATACTGCAGCCGTTCTCTTGGCTTCTTTAATTGGAGCCTATAACGCCATTTTGCAAAGCCGCAATCAGCATTACCTGACACTAGGTGCCTTGCTTAGCGGGATGTTGACTAAGTGGCTGGCCAATCAGTGGTTAGTCGAACGAATGGGCACAATGGGAGCCAGTATCGCAACAGTCCTTGCTTTAATGGTTATTTTATTCGTTATCTGGCTAGGGCTGCCTGCTGAGCTTCAACAAAGTATTAGAAAAAAGGGCTTTGGATTAAAGCTGATTTTCAGCAGCGGTCTTATGGCAATCAGCGTCTGGGTCGTGACCTGGGTAACAGAAATGTTGATCTTGAATAGTGGAAGTCGATTAGCTTCATTTGG
>NZ_DAMDAK010000078.1:0-1589 GCF_032094055.1 Carnobacterium sp. | reverse complement strand
AGCCTTGATCGGACTACTGATCGGCGTGATCGTTTTTGTGTCTAGCTTATTAAAATGGAAAGTCTTAACAGTGCGCGAATGGTTAACACTTCCATTTGGCAGAAGAATTTTACGAAAGCAGGTGAAATGAAATGGGAAAAATTAGTGTAGTTGGATTAGGACCTGGAGATATGGCACAGCTGCCGATGGGGGTCTATCGTTTATTAAAAGGTGGACAACCCATTTTCTTAAGAACCAAATTGCATCCAGTAGTGGAAACTTTGGCAAAAGAAGGCCTTGAATTCGATTCTTTTGATGCGGTGTATGAAGCAAATGAGCAGTTTGAAGGAGTTTATGATAAAATTGTAGCACAACTCATCGCTGCTGCTGAAAAGCAAGACATCATTTATGCCGTTCCTGGGCATCCCATGGTAGCTGAAAAAACGGTTCAGCTATTGTTGGAAGACAAGCAGGGAATCGAAGTGGAGATCAAGGGCGGAAAAAGCTTTTTAGATGATTTGTTCCAAGCTGTCCGGATCGATCCGGTAGAAGGGTTTCAATTATTAGATGCCCTAGACTTGAAACAAGATGAAATAGAATTAGGCCAGCACGTGATTATCATGCAAGTCTTTAATGAATACATTGCCAGTGAAGTGAAATTGACATTGATGGAAAAGTACCCTGATGAACACTTAGTTGCACTTGTTCATGCAGCAGGAAGTCAAGCCGAAAAAGTCGAATGGCTACCGCTGTTCGAAATAGATCGGATGCAAGGCGTTCATAATTTGACTTCTTTATATGTACCACCTTTAGCACAGGATGACCGGACAAAATCATTTCAAACGCTCCAATACTATATTGATACAATTACGGGCGAAGATGGTGATGTTTGGATCAAAGCACAAACACACGAAACTTTGCTGCCGTATCTGAAAGAAGAAACGGACGAATTTATCGAAGCGGTAGAAAAAGAAGACAGTGAAAATATGGTAGAGGAATTAGGCGATATTTTGATGCAAGTCCTTTACCATACGAATCTGGGAGAACGTTCCGGTTATTTTTCTTTAGAAGAAGTAGTCGAAACACTCAACAAAAAATTACGGAGACGTCATCCGCATGTATTTGACGGTATTGAAGCTACAACAGCTGAAGAAGTCGATGCCTTATGGCAAAAAATCAAATTAGAAGAAAAGAGGGGATTGGAATGAGATTAGATAAATTTTTGAAGATATCCAGAATTATCAAACGGAGAACGATCGCTAAAGAAGTAGCAGATAAAGGCCGGATCCAAATCAACGGCATCACGGCTAAATCTTCTTCCGATGTAAAAGTCGGCGATGAGTTAACCATCAATTTTGGCAATAAAACCTTAATCGTAAAAATTGAGAAAATCGTTGAATCAACGAAAAAAGAAGAAACCAAAGAAATGTACAGCATTATTAAAGAAGAAACCAAAACAAACGGCGCTTTTTAACTTTTGCAACATTTTCGATAAAATTCAAAAGAGCTTTTTTCAAATAATAGAAGCCTAAAAAAGCAACTGACATCAAATAGTGTATACTGACCCCCGAATGTTAGACCAAAAATCTAATGTTTGGAGGTCAGTTTTT
>NZ_DAMDAK010000077.1:10416-12244 GCF_032094055.1 Carnobacterium sp. | reverse complement strand
AGAAACAGAACCATCAGATGATAATGTTACTTCAGCGATTACCGGTGACTGGAAACCAGTAGCAACAGAACAAGAAGGGCCACATGCGACTAATTATAGTGACGGTTCTCAAGATAGGAAAGAAATCAAACAAGCAAATGCCAATGCTACTGGTATTGCGGTAGATGATATGATTGAATGGCGAGTAGAGAATGGCGGAGATCAAAAAGTAGTCGCGACCGTCTCAGATAGTCAGCAAACTAAAACTTTCCGTGTTTATTTAACCTGGATCGACAATGAAGGCTGGCAACCAACGAAAGTAGAGCAATTAAAAGCAAATGATAAAAGATAAGATCATCTAAATTAAATGAGAAGTTGATACTAAAAGAAATTTTCAATTAGTATCGGCTTTTTTTATTATAAGCAGGCCCAATAAGCGCTTATCATTTCTATTCCTGCATAAAAAAATGATATGATGGCTTTAAGAAACCGTAACAAAGACTTTGTTGTAGGGAGGGTGAAGCCATGCGCTGGAAAGACAGAAGAAAAAGCAGTCATGTAGAGGATAGAAGAGGGAGCAGCATGGGAGGAAAGACCTTAGTAGGAGGAGGAATAGGCGGTGTCCTCATTCTATTAGTCTTTACTTTTTTAAACGGCGGAGATTTTGGAGATTTCTTAAATTCAGCCTTAATGGATACGGGTACTAATACAACTACTGCTCCATACCAAGAAACAGAAACAGAAGCCGAGCGAGCTGATTTTGTTTCTGTAGTCTTGGCAGATACAGAAGATGTTTGGACGGATATTTTTCAAGATTATGGATATGTTTATCAAGATCCCACATTAGTTCTTTTTTCTGGGTCTGTTCAATCAGCTTGTGGAGTCGCAGGTTCTTCAACGGGACCGTTTTATTGTCCTGGAGATGCTAATTTATATATTGATTTAAGCTTTTATGATGAATTAAGTCAGCAATTTAATGCGCCAGGAGACTTTGCGATGGCATATGTAGTAGCACATGAAGTAGGCCACCATGTCCAAACACAATTTGGACTCACAAAGCAACTAGATAGTTTACGCAATCAATTAAGTGAGACTGAGTTCAATAAATATCAAGTACGATTTGAATTGCAAGCGGACTACTTAGCGGGGGTTTGGGCACATTATGCTCAAGGTTTAGGTTATCTAGAAGAAGGAGATTACGAAGAAGCAATCAATGCTGCCGGTGCAGTAGGGGATGATCGCCTTCAACAGCAAGCACAAGGGTATGTTGTGCCTGAAAGTTTCACCCATGGTACTTCTGAACAAAGAATGTATTGGTTTGACCGCGGATTTAAATCTGGCAACTTAGAAAACGGCGATACATTTAATGGTGAATCTAGGTTTGAACTTCCTTAAAAAAGCATAGTCTTCCAAATAATCCTGGGGCAGCTTTATTGTAAAGCAGAATGATGGAGGTAATGATGAAAAATCTTGAAAAAAATTTTAATATAGCCGAAGAAGTCTTGAACAAAACAGAAAATGAAATAAAAAAGATGAAACCAGTCAATATTTTATTAGTAGGAAAAACAGGCGTTGGTAAAAGTACTTTAATCAATAATGTTTTTCGCGAAAATTTAGCAAAAACTGGGATTGGTCGTCCTATCACTAAACATTTAAGAAAAATCACAAAAGAAGGAATCCCCATTGTTTTGTACGATACTCGAGGTTTAGAACTGAACCTTGAAGTACAAAAAGAAATACAGAAAGAAATCTTTTCTACTATTTCAGAAGGGAAAAAGCACTCGACTAATGAAGAAATTCATTTAGTCTATTATTGTATCAATGCTAATTCTTCTCGAATCGAGCCTTT
>NZ_DAMDAK010000077.1:4855-10318 GCF_032094055.1 Carnobacterium sp. | reverse complement strand
ATTAAAGCTTTAAGCGCTGAGGTTCCTGTTCTAGTGGTTCTGACTCAATCAATTGGCAACCCAGCTAAAGAACTGAAAGCCTATATCGAAAATCTTAATTTAAACATTTATGGTGTTATCAATGTCATGGCTCAAGAATTTCCTGTTTCTGACGAAATTTCAATCCCTTCTTTTGGCTTAAAAGAATTGATTGAACGCAGTTTTGAAATTATTCCAGAGGAGCAAAAAAAAGCTTTTAACAATGCCCAACAAGTAGATATTGAACGCAAAGCAAAATCTGCCCGTAGTTGGGCGACTACCTATATCGCAACTTCATTCGGAATCGGATTTGTTCCCATTCCATTTTCCGATGCTTCTATCCTAGTGCCTATGCAAGTAACATTACTGGCTCATATTACTGCTATTTTTGGCATCTCGATGGATAAAGCGACTATTACCAGTTTAGTAGCTGCGATCGGAGGAACTGGAGGAGCTACCTATGCTGGTAAGTATATTGCTTCTAACCTTGCTAAGTTGATTCCAGGAGTCGGAACTATAGTGGGCGGATTGATTAGCGGAACAACTGCCTCTATTCTGACTACAGCATTAGCTATGAGCTATATAGAAGTCATGACGATTATCGCAAAAGGCGAAAAAGAAGGAAAATACCCTGATTTAAATAATATTGAGCAACTTATGAGAGAAAAATTTGAACAGCGTTTAAAAAGAGGAAAGCAGGCAGCTGATATAAAAGACAGTGAGACAGATTTTCCACCAATTGAAAACCAGCAACAAAAAACTAAAAAGAGATGGTCCTTATGGAAGAAAAAGAAGTAAGTAATAAAACTTTTAGCAGACGCGTTTTTATTGGAATAGAACTAGAAAGTATAAAAGAAGAGTTAGTCTCATTACAAAACGAATTAAAACCTTATGTTACAAAAGGGAATTTTGTTTTTTATGACAATTTTCATCTAACGCTTCAATTTATTGGAGAAATAAATGAACAAGATTTATACCCGTTAAAAGAAATTATCACAACAACTGCCCAAAGTGTAAAGCCCTTTGAGATTGAAATAGATCATCTAGGACAATTTACCAAGAAAAAGAAACAAGTGATTTGGCTGGGGATTAAAAATAATCCATTATTATTTGAATTGTATACAGTCTTACAAAAAGCTTTTCAGGAAAAAGATTATTTCGAATTAAAAAAACCAGCATTTTTGCCTCATATCACTATTGGTCGGCAAATGATTTTGAAAGTACCTTTAGAAGAATTGGAAGGGAACTTAGATAATAAGCCAACTACTAAACTACAAGTAACAAAAATTATTTTATATGAGAGTAAGCAACTAAATGGGCGTCTTCGGTATGTGCCGATCTTTCAGCAAGTGCTATAAGTCTTTTTAATAAAGAATTACTCTAGCTGGGTACTTGTTCTTTTTAGCTCTCCTTTTATAAAAAAGAGAGCAGGGAGTAAGAGAAAAGAGGAAGGGGAGCTTAAAGTTCTGGTATTTCAAAAGAAATTCTGGCTAGTTTTTTATATAGTACTTGATATACAGGGAAATAAATGTAGAAAAAAATCAAAAAGTACTTAACTCAACTGAGCTAAGCACTTTTTGATTTTTTGACTATTTTTGCAATGTGTAAACCTTATTTGGTTAGCAAATAAACTAAGGTTTTGCTTCATTAAAGCTCTTTAAAGGAATGTTCGTCCCAAAAAAGCTTTAATAAATCTGATTTTTCAAAATAATCATTTATTTTCTAAATCATGAATATCAGCATTAAATACAATAAACAAATCCTACAGCTAAAATTTATTTTAAAAATTGAATATATTCAATTCAGATTTTTACAGATACGATTAAATGGATAAAAAATATTAGCTAGTCGATTTAAGAACATTTTTTATTTTCTATTGTATAAATAGTTTTAGCGAGCAAATCAAAAAAAATCTAAAAAATAAATTACTCTAAACATAATTTTCATACGTTAGTATAAAACATTCTACTAAAGATAATAATTTTCTATAAAGAAGTATTTTTATTTACTAAAAAACGCCAAAATTATATCTGAATGGTTAAATGATTTGAAAAATAAAAAACGAATCAAAAAGAGAGGATAACGTGCAAAAGTTATGGAACCTATATAAGGTACTCATTTTAATTTTTATTAGTTTACATAATATATATTATACACAGTAGTATCTAAAATAGAATCTTATGTTTTTCCAAAAATTGACTGTTTTTATAGATGGTTTTAAGCTCATTTCAGATTAGTACTATGGATATTCTCCTATTACTTGTTCTCTAAAACGTTTAAACTTAAATTTCTTTTACCAATAATTGCTATTAACAAAAAACCAGATTGAATTTAGTTATTCAATCTGGTTTTCTCTACTTTTATTTTATTTCTTTATTATTTAGTTAATGCAGCTGTTAATTGCGGCACTACTTGTTTTTTACGTGAAACTACTCCTTTTAAAGTAGCTTTGTTATTTTCTAATTTAATTTTAAATGCTTCTTCTACAGCTTCCATTGGTGTTCCTACCGCTAATACAACTGAATCACTGTCTAAGATATTCGTAACGACTAAAATAAATAAATCATAATTCTTTTCTGAATTTTCTTGATTCATTGCTGATTCTAATTCAGCTTGTTTAGAAAATACATCATTTACATCTACAACGTTTACTTGTGCGATTCGAACACTTTTATCTCCCATTGGGAAACTTTTAGCATCCATAGTCAATAATTCTTCTACTGATTTTTGGCTTAGATCCGTGCCGGCTTTTAACATGTCTAAACCATACGTTTCACTATCCACACCTGCAATGTCAGCTAATTCTTTTGCTGCTTTAACATCTTCTTGTGTGCATGTTGGAGATTTGAACAACAAACTGTCTGAAATGATAGCAGATAACATCAAACCAGCTAATTCTTTAGGAATCTCAACTGCATTTTCTTTAAATAATTTTAAAATAATCGTATTTGTACAGCCAACAGGTTCTGCACGATAATAAAGCGGATTAGCTGTTTCAAAAGTAGCTATCCGATGATGATCAACAACAGCAGTTATTTCTACATCTTTTATATCTGAAACACTTTGTTGGAACTCATTATGATCGACTAGCATCACTTGTTCTACTTCACTTGCTGCTGTTTCGATGACACGCGGCGCTTCAAAGTTAAAATAGTCCAATGCATAACGAGTTTCTTCTCCCACTTCTCCTAAAGCCACTGCTTCAGCTTCTACCCCCAACTGATTTTGCAGATAAGCAAACGAAATAGCCGATGCAATTGCGTCTGTATCGGGGTTTTGATGTCCAAAGATCAATACTTTCTTCATATTATAACGCTCCTTTATTTTCATAACTTCACCTTCTATTATTCACTAAATTAGAATTTTAGTCTAGTAGAATAGTCGGATTTTTCTAAATACAATTTAAAATCAATTAGAAATTTTTTAATTCTTGGAATCAATTCCTTATCTTTACGATAGATAAAAGACAATTGGAAAAAGATAGGCGGATCAAAAGAAAGTGCCGCATAATCCAACTTTTGCTGATGATTGGAAACAAAGGAATAAGGCAATGCTGTAAAGCTTTTGGTCGACTTACTAAACTTATATAATTGCTGTGGAGTGGTAAAAAAACCAGAAATAGATGGCCAATCCCTCATTTGGTTTTTAAATTCCTCACGTAATAAATCATTCATATAATATGTATCTGGATAGACTGTCCATTGGTGATTCGTTGTTTGTGCTAGTGTAATGGATTCTTGATCATTCAATTCTTTTTTATGATGGATAAATAACAATTCTTCTTCAAATATTTTCTCAGCAGTATAGGATTTCCAATTTTTTATTTTCTGATCTGGCAAATACATAATAGCTAAATCAATACTATTTTTTTCCAATTTATTCCAAATTTCATCGCGGCTCAACATCAATAAAGTTAGTTTTATACCAGGATTTGTTTTAAAATAGTCGCTGAAAAAGTCAATAAATACTTTATCTTCAATGGATGATAATAAGCCTATTTTGATTTCTCCTTTATTGGTATTTGTATTCTTTTGTATCTTATCCGCTGCATTAGTCAAAATGGCATAAATAGAATGTGTCGTTTGCAGCATCGTATGTCCTGCTTCTGTCAAATACAGCTTTTTACCCATTGAATAAAACAAAGGAGCTCCTATCACTTTTTCTAACTTTTTAATTTGTTGAGTTAGTGCCGGCTGTGTAATCCCTAAAATTTGAGCAGCTTTTGTGTAATTCATTGTTTCTGCCAATTGAAGAAAATAGTCTAATGTCTTTGAAGAAAACATTTCCGGCTTTTTCTGTTCCATCGTATCCCCTCCTTCGTACTATATTATAACGTAAATCTTATAAATTAGCTCAATGAAACAAAATAAAGAAGAGTAAAAGGCCTTTAGGTTTCTATTTGATAAAGATGTATCCTTACATAACTAAACGCTACTACAGACCTAATAAATTAGACACTAGAGCTCCTTTTGAGAATACATCTAATTGGACATATAAAAAAGGGCGAGACTGTTGTCTCACCCTCTACCCTCTTCTCAACTGCTTACTCTGCTTACATCATTTCATGCAATTTGTATTGGTCTACGTGCAATAATCTTTTCGCATTTTCAATCCGTTCTGTAGTGGGAGGTTCAATGTCCTTTAACTTGTAAGGAATATTTAAAGCAGCATATTTATAGACACCTAATTTATGATAAGGCAAAATTTCTACTTTCACTACATTTTTTAAAGATTGTATAAACGTATCTAGACGAATAAGGTATTCGTCAAAGTCTGACTTTTCAGGGACCAGCACATGTCGAATCCATACCGGCTTCTCGATTTCAGATAGATACTGTGCCATATTTAAAATATTCTTATTCGACATCATCGTTAACTCTTTGTGTTTTTCATCGTCAATATGTTTGATATCAAATAATAATAAATCCGTATACTCCATCAGTTCTTGAAATCGGTCGAAAAAAGGTTGATCGTAAGTGAATGGCTGGCCACATGTATCTAAGGTTGTGTGTACTCCTTGAGATTTAGCTTTTTTAAACAATTCAATTAAAAAGTCTATATGCAGCAAAGGCTCGCCACCGCTGATCGTGATTCCCCCTCTTTCTCCCCAATATTCACGATAGCTTAACGCTTCATCCAGCAATTCATCTGCTGTATAAGGTGTTCCCCCGCCCATATTCCATGTATCAGGATTATGACAGAACTGGCACCTCATACGACATCCCTGCATAAAAGCAATGAAACGAATGCCTGGGCCATCAACCGATCCAAAACTTTCAGTTGAATGAACATAACCAACAGCTGAATTCCCCATCTAAAAAGCCCCATTTCTTTAAATTCTTTCTTTATGACAAGCCAGTGGATAAGAGTTTACTAATGATCATAGTAATTTCTGTTTTTACATATTGTCGTGCATCGTCCGATTGATAACATCCAATTGTTGCT
>NZ_DAMDAK010000077.1:4132-4845 GCF_032094055.1 Carnobacterium sp. | reverse complement strand
AAGTTAACGGCATAACCTGATACACGAATCGTAAGTTGCGGATAATTCTCTGGATGATCCATGGCATCTACTAAAGTTTCCCGATTAAAGACATTTATATTTAAATGATGCCCGCCTTTTTGAGCATAACCATCTAACATACTTGCTAAATTGGCTTGTTGTACTTCATCTTCTTTCCCTAAAGCTTTAGGGATAATAGAAAAAGTATTAGAAATTCCATCTAATGAATAACTATAAGGCATTTTTGCGACAGAATTTAAACTTGCCAAAGCGCCATGTGTATCCCGTCCATGCATTGGATTTGCTCCAGGAGCAAACGGTTCACCAGCACGGCGTCCATCAGGTGTATTTCCTGTTTTTTTGCCGTATACAACGTTAGAAGTAATCGTTAAAATAGAAGTCGTGTGTTTTGCATCCCGGTAAGTTGGGTGTTTTTTAACTTTTGTCATAAAGGTTTTCAGTAACCAGACACCAATTTCATCTGCCCGGTTATCATTATTGCCGTATTTAGGGTATTCCCCTTCAATTTCATAATCAACTACTAAGCCATCATCGTCACGAATAGTTTTTACTTTAGCGTATTTAATAGCAGATAAAGAATCAATAACGACTGAGAAGCCAGCGATTCCCGTAGCCATTGTTCGCATGATTTCGCTGTCATGCAATGCCATTTCAAGGCGTTCATAAGAATACTTATCATGCATATAGTGAAT
>NZ_DAMDAK010000077.1:2053-4122 GCF_032094055.1 Carnobacterium sp. | reverse complement strand
AAATATAAGCCTGCAATCCATTCCATCATATCTTCATATTTTTCCATTACTTCTTCGTAATCAAGGTATTCTGAAGAGATTGGTTGATACTTAGGTCCTACCTGAGCTTTGGATTTTTCGTCAATGCCCCCATTGATAGCATATAAGAGAGTTTTTGCTAAGTTGGCTCTAGCACCAAAGAATTGCATTTGTTTCCCAATCCGCATAGCAGAAACACAACAAGCTATCCCGTAGTCATCTCCCCATTCAGGACGCATGATGTCATCATTTTCGTATTGAATAGCACTTGAAGCAATTGAAACTTTTGCACAAAAGTGTTTAAAGTTTTCTGGTAAACGAGTTGACCAGAGGACTGTTAAGTTTGGTTCTGGTGCAGGACCTAAATTAGCTAACGTGTGAAGAAAACGGAAGCTGTTTTTTGTGACCATATGGCGCCCATCTTCGCCGACACCGCCAATCGACTCGGTTACCCATGTAGGATCGCCAGAAAATAATTCATTATAGTCAGGAGTACGGGAGAACTTGACTAATCGAAGTTTCATCACAAAATGGTCGACTATTTCTTGAGCTTCCACTTCACTCAATGTTCCATTAGCCAAATCACGTTCTATATAGATATCTAAGAAAGTAGACGTACGGCCTAAAGACATCGCTGCTCCATTTTGTTCTTTCACTGCTGCTAAATAACCCAAATACAACCATTGGAAAGCTTCTTGTGCAGTTTCAGCAGGTTGTGAGATATCAAAACCGTATATCTGTCCTAATTCTTTTAATTCTGTTAATGCTCTTATTTGTTCATTTATTTCTTCTCGGCTTCTTATCACCGTATCACTCATTGTGCCATAGCCTGTATTATTCAAATCTTTTTTCTTGTCCGCAATCAAACGATCTAATCCGTAGAGTGCTACACGGCGGTAATCACCAATAATTCGTCCACGACCATAGGCATCAGGCAACCCTGTAATAACGCCGCTGCGGCGAGCAGCTCGCATTTCAGGAGTATAGGCATCAAAAACACCTTGGTTATGAGTTTTACGGTATTCGCGAAAAATATGAGAAACTTCTGGATCAATCTCAAACCCATAAGATTCAGCAGATTGTTCGCTCATGCGGATGCCTCCAAAAGGCTGTAATCCACGCTTGAATGGTTTTTCTGTTTGAAAACCTACAATTTGTTCTAATTCTTTATTTAAATAACCTGCAGAATGAGATGTAATGGTAGAAACAACTTTCGTGTCCATATCCAATACCCCGCCTGCTTCACGCTCAGCTTTGTTTAATTCCATAACTTGATCCCAAAGATCAGAAGTCGCTTGGGTAGGTCCTTCTAAAAATTCATCATTTCCATCATAGGGTTTATAATTCTGTTGGATAAAATCACGCACATCAATTTCTTCTTGCCATACTTTTCCTTTAAAGCCTTTCCATTGTTCCATTTTAAATAAACCTCCTTATTGTTATTCGACTGGATAAACTAATACTTTACATTGCTCATTATAACACATGAAAACGATAAAACAACTGAGTTTTCGAAAATAAATTCTTTCTTGTTAAAATACTCCTTTATTATTTGCCTAAATAGGCCTTTTTTTCAATAACTTTTAATAACCATCGTTAAAAGTAAATTTGATTACTATTTCACATACTTTAGTAAAAAAAGAAGTATAAAAAGCATGCAAACTAGCTGCATGCTTTTTAGGTTAATTATTTACTTCATAAATCATTTTTTCATGAATATCGATTGGAGTACCATCCGCTACTTCATCTAGTATAAAGGAACCATTAGAGTAACGGTCGCTCATTTGATAGTTCGAGCTAGCTAAATGAATCAATTTGCCTTTTTCGGTCTCTATCGTATATTCATGGTTTTTGTTTCCATCTAACAAAAATGCCACGCGATGCGGGTTGTTCTTTAATTCTCTTAAAACCAATAAACCTCGTTTTGCTCTACCTAAAGTATCAAAATCATTGAGGTTCATTTTTTTAACGGAGCCTCGATGAGTAAGGATCAGTATTTCTGATTTAGAGGCCTTACTATCAAACAGAATACCATTTACAATATAATCATC
>NZ_DAMDAK010000077.1:0-2043 GCF_032094055.1 Carnobacterium sp. | reverse complement strand
AATAACATTGGTAACTAGATCGGTTTCAGTTTTCAGTTTCATTGCAACAAAAGACTTGGTCCGATAACTCCGACCGGCAGTCAAACTTTCTGCACTGGTTTGCTTAATAAAACCTTCTTTACTAATAAGTGTAAAGGTCGTTTCCGGATCAAATTCATTTAACCCAAATGCTTTAAGTACCATTTCGTCTTTTTCAAATGTAATGTTTTGGGAAAGGTGTTCGCCCATATCTTTCCATTTTAATTCTGCGATCTCGTGAACCGGACGATAGATCACGTTTCCTTTAGTCGTAAACAACAAAAGATGATCTAAGGTATTTAATTGTTCAATAAAAATAGGGTAATCGCCTTCCCGTACACCGATTTCTTCTGGTTTGGATGCTCCGTAAGAACGTAAAATTGTTCGTTTAATATAGCCTTCTTTTGTGACCGAAACAATCACGTCTTCTTGGGTTACCAACAATTCAGTTTCTACTTTTAATTCTTCTATTTCTGCTTCAATCATCGTTCTACGAGGATTGCCATAATTTTTTTTGATTTCAGCAAGTTCTTTTTTCATCACTCGCTTCATTTCCGCAGAACTGGTTAAGATTTTTGTAAAAGAAAGAATGGCTTTTTTGAGTGTTTTAGCTTCCATCTCTAAAGCCGTGATGTCTGTATTGGTTAAACGGTATAATTGTAAAGAAACAATCGCTTCTGCTTGTGCTTCAGTAAATGCAAACTGTTCCTTAATATTTTCTTTTGCATTTTTCTTATCTTTACTACTACGAATCGCAACAATAACTTGGTCTAAAATAGAAAGGGCCTTAATCAAGCCTTCAACAATATGGGCACGGCTTTCTGCTTTTCTCAAATTAAATTGTGTCCGTCGTGTAATGACTTCACGTTGATGTTCAAGGTAAGCTTCTAGCATACGAATAATGCCTACTTGCTTAGGCCGTTTTTGGTCAATAGCTACCATATTAAAATTATAAGAAATTTGCAAATCCGTATTTTTGAGCAGATAAGTTAAAATTCCTTGAGCATTGACGTCTTTCTTAAGTTCTACTACGATTTGCAGTCCAGTCCGGTCTGATTCATCGCGGACTTCAGCAATTCCGTCTATGCGTTTATTGATACGGATTTCATCTAATTTACGAACCAGTACAGCCTTGTTGACATCATAAGGAATTTCATTGATCACGATTTGTTGTTTCCCGCCTCTTAAATCTTCGATCCTAGTTTTAGAACGGACAATGACTTTTCCTTTTCCAGTCTCATAGGCTTTTCTTATGCCATTTACACCTTGTAAAATTCCGCCAGTTGGAAAGTCGGGTCCTTTCAAATGAGTCATCAATTCTGTCACAGTTGCATGAGGGTGATCAATCAAATGCATCGTTGCATCAATTACTTCAGTTAAATTATGTGATGGAATATCCGTTGCATAACCGGCGGAAATACCCGTTGCACCGTTAACCAATAAGTTAGGGTAGCGAACAGGTAAAACAGTCGGTTCTTCGTCCGTATCATCAAAGTTTAATACAAAATCGACGGTTTCTTTATCAATATCCTGTAGTAATTCTGAGGCTATTTTAGCTAAACGCGCTTCTGTATACCGCATAGCAGCAGGAGGATCTCCGTCCATACTACCGTTATTCCCGTGCATTTCAATCAGTTCTTCACGTTGCTTCCAATCCTGGCTCAAACGTACCATGGCTTCATACACACTGCTATCGCCATGCGGATGGTAGTTACCAATCACATTCCCAACCGTTTTAGCTGATTTGCGGAACCCTTTTTCATTGCATATAAGATACGGCGTTGCACTGGTTTTAAGCCGTCACGAATATCTGGAAGCGCACGTTCCTGGATAATGTATTTGGAGTACCGGCCAAAACGGTCTCCCATTACTTCTTCAAGCGTTAATTCTTGGATATCCGCTCTATTCTCCATCTACAGCACTTCCTTTATGTTCTAATTCTGATGTTTCCATTAGCTGCTCGTTTTCTAATATACTGTTGCTTTCTTCAAGCGAAAACTCCACATGAGATTCGATCCACTTACG
>NZ_DAMDAK010000076.1:10427-12253 GCF_032094055.1 Carnobacterium sp. | reverse complement strand
AAATTAATCAATGAAATTGAAGATTATGAGATTACAGTTATGTTAGCAAGACCGGATAAAACATTATTGCCATTAATTAATAAAAACATTCATTTGGTCGAATTATATAAACAAGGGTTAGGTCTTAATATGGGACTGTATTTAAAAAGAAGCTTGAAAAAAGGAAAACTGTTAAAAGGATTATGGATGTTTTTGCAGTTATACCGTTATATCATTCTTGATCAGTTCGAACAATTAAATCAACAGTTATTAGACAGCTATGATGTCTGCAATGAAGAATATGATGTAGCGATTGCATATGATGGCGGATCTCGAAATAGTTTAACTCCGAAAAAATTAAAGCAAAGAAAAAAGTGATGTGGATCCATGAAGATTATTCTAAAGTACCATCCAATGAAAAAGCTGCTGGGCATCGGATTTTCCCGAAATACGATCAAATCTTTTGTGTCTCAGTAGCAGCAAAAGAAAAGTTTAGCGAAATTTATCCTGAGATGGAAGGAGCGACGGATGTTTTCTATTCCATTTTTAATAGCCGTGAAATTTTAGAAAAGGCTAGCGAATCAAAAAATAAGTTTCAGTACAATGGCGTCAAAATATTGACAGTGGGACGCTTGGAAGAAGAAAAAGGTCAAGAGCGACTACCAGCAATCGTCTCTCGTTTAAAAGAAGAGGGCTATACCTTTAAATGGTTTTTGATTGGAGAAGGTAAATTAAGAAAAAAATTAGAAGCGGAAATCAAAGAGTTGGGGATAGAAGAGTATCTGATTCTATTAGGTAAAAAAGCCAACCCTTTTCCTTATTATAAATATTGTGATATTTATGTTCAGCCATCTAAGCAAGAAGGCTATTGTCTTTCAATGGCGGAAGCTAGTACGTTTGAAAAACCCTTAGTGGCCACAAATTTTATTACAGCTAAGGAATTTATTGCCCATGGAATTGATGGGCTGATCGCCGATAATAACAGCCAGTCTATTTACAAAAATGTAAAAGAAATATTAGACAATGAAACGTTAAGGCTTAAGTTTACTGAAAATAGTCAACATAAAAAAATTGATACTTTTTCAGAAATGGATAAATTCTACGCGTTATAAAAAATTGGCTAGTTAGGAGAACTATATGAGAACAGCAAACTCTATGAAAAATGTAGCCGTTGTATTAATTGGACAAATACTAAATATCTTGTTGTCTTTCGGTTCACGTATCGTCTTTGTTAAAATGCTGAACGCTGAATATTTGGGAGTTAACGGCTTATTCACGGATGTTTTATCGATTCTTTCTCTTGCAGAACTCGGTTTCGGTTCAGCCGTTATTTATGGATTGTATAAACCGCTAGCAGTAAATAATGAAAGTAAGATAAAAGCCTTAATGAATTTCTACTCTCGAGTGTACCGATTGATTGGTTTTTCAGTTTTAGGATTGGGATTAGTTTTACTACCTTTTTTAAATGTCATTATTAAAGATGCTCCTGCTATTTCTAATTTGAATTTGATTTTTCTGCTTTATTTAGCAAACTCAGTGGTGACGTACTTTTACGCTTATAAACGTTCTTTAATTATTGCGGATCAGAAGAATTACATTGTCACATTTTACAAAAGCGGCTTCTTTGCAATTGTAACTATTGTTCAAGTGGTCATCTTGTTAGTGACACAAAACTTCATTTTGTATTTGCTAGTCAAAATCATCTTTTCTCTGATTGAAAACATTCTATTATCGCGAAAAGCAGATACTCTTTATCCTTTTTTAAAAGATAAAAACAAAGGGCGCATTTTAGGATATATAAAAAGACTGTTATGCAAGGAGCCGTATCTTTATTATTCTAAAAATAA
>NZ_DAMDAK010000076.1:9946-10417 GCF_032094055.1 Carnobacterium sp. | reverse complement strand
TGTACCATCGGATAGGTTCTGTAGTAGTTGAAGGCACAGATAATATTCTTATTTCTTCAATTGTAGGAATTGTATGGGTAGGTTTTTATTCAAATTACTCTTTAATTATCGGGGCAATCAATTCTATCGTAAACCAAATCTTTGAATCGGTCACCGCAAGTGTGGGGAATTTAAATGCAGTTGAAAGTGAAGATAAATCATTCGATATTTATAAAGTTATGCTTTTTCTAAATTTTTGGATTTTCGGTTTTTGTGCTATTTCGCTCTGGGTACTGTTTAATCCCTTTATCACTTTATGGCTAGGCTCCAATTTTGTAATGAACCACTGGATTGTAGCTTTGATCGTAATCAACTTTTATACAAAAGGATTTAGAAAAGCAACCTTGGTGTTTAAAGATGCCTATGGGTTGTTTTGGAATGATCGTTATAAACCCGTAGCAGAAGCAACTGTTAATTTAATTGCTTCAGTAA
>NZ_DAMDAK010000076.1:3355-9936 GCF_032094055.1 Carnobacterium sp. | reverse complement strand
AATTTTAGCTAAATACTATGGAATTTCAGGGATTTTATTGGGAACTTTTATTAGCAGTATGACAACTGTTTTTTGGATTGAGCCGTTAGTCTTGTATAAGAATGGGTTTAAGCGCAGTGTTTTTGACTATTTTAAACGTTATGTAAAATATGCTGGAGCCACGTTCTGTGCGGCAGTCTTGACAAGCCTGGCCGGTTCGTTTGTAGGAGAACAAGGGATAAATCCTTTTATCTTTAAAGCATTTATGTGTTTGATTATTCCAAATACTTTCTTCCTGTTGCTTTTTTATCGGGCTGATGAGTTCAAATATGTAATGGAAATGCTGAGAGGGCTGTTTAAAAGAAAAAAATTAGCTAAAGTAAACCATTCAGAATAAACCTTCCAACAACTAGCTTTATGATGGTTTTAAGAGAAGACGATCCAAAGGAGGAAATTAAATGTCACAGCCAAAAATCAGTATTATTTTACCTGTTTACAATACCGAACAGTTTCTTGATACTTGCTTAACCAGCATTTTAAATCAAACATTTAAAGAGATTGAAGTAATTTGTGTAGACGATGGTTCTCCTGACAATAGTTTACGTTTCTTAAAAAAAATGGCTAAAAAGGATGAACGAATAAAAGTAATTAGTCAGCAAAATCAAGGAGTCTCTGAAGCTAGAAATCATGCTCTACAATACGTTAACGGAGAATTTTTAATGTACATTGATAGCGATGACTGGATTGAGCTGGATACTTGTGAAATAGCCTATCGTGCGGCTTTGGAGGAGAAAGCAGACGTTGTCTTATGGTCTTACATCAGGGAGTATGTCAACAATCCTAAACCTAAAGAAATATTTAAACAAGAAAAGATCGTTTTCGAGCAGCCGGAAGTAGCTTCAAATCTGCATAGACGGATGGTTGGATTAGTAGGAAAAGAACTAGAAAAACCGGAAAATGCTGATGCTATTGTAACTTCTTGGGGGAAATTATATAGAACAGCTCTTATCAAAGAAAACCAAATCAAATTCATCAATACAAAAATTATCGGTACAGAAGATGCCTTGTTTAATATATATGTTTTTGGTTATGTCACAAAAGCCGTTTATCTTAATCGCCATTTGTATCACTACCGGAAAGATAATGAAATTTCTTTAACTTCTCTTTATAAAGAACGACTATTTACTCAAACTCAAATGAAATTTGATTTAATAGAAAAGTACCTCTCTGAATTCAATCTTAATGAGGATTATGTAACAGCGTTAAACAATCGTATAGCTCTATCTTTGATTGAGTTAGGCTTAAATGTTTTAATGAGCGAACGAAAAATGATTGAAAAGGTAAGAGAATTAAAAAAAATATTATCAACTGAACGGTATAAAACAGCGTACCAACAATTAGACAACCGCTATTTTCCGATTCATTGGAAAGTCTTTTATCGCTGTGCTGAATCTAACTTTGCTACCGGAGTGTATGGGCTTATTTGGCTTATTAGTAAATTGAGAAACGGCAATCGTCCAACAAAAAATACTGGTTCTATCCATACTCCATTGCAAACGGAAATGAGGTGAAAAAGTGAATACTAGACACGCTTACCTGATAATGGCTCATCATCAATTTGATGTATTGGAGCACTTAATTTCTCAATTAGATGATGAAAGAAATGATATTTATCTTCATGTTGATAAAAAAGTTAGTCATTTTGATTTTAAAAAGATTCGTTCGCTTGCTTTAAAATCATCGGTTTATTTTGTTCCTCGAATCAATGTAAATTGGGGAGGATACAGTCAAATTCAATGTGAACTGATTTTATTGAAGGCAGCAGTCCAACGAAATTATCGTTATTATCACTTGTTGTCTGGTTCTGATCTGCCTTTAAAGACACAAGATGAAATCCATACTTTTTTTCAATACTATGATGGCATCGAGTTTGTTCACTTTTCAAATGAGACTAAACCGGAGATGAAAAAAATTTACTCACGTATTTCACGCTATCATTTGTTTCAAGATACCGTTTCACGGTTTCCTTTTAAAGGGCTGCGGTTTTATACTACTGCTCTGGACAAAGGTGTTTTGCTTTTTCAACGAATCATCAGAACCAATCGGTTAAAGCAGGCATCGTTTACTTTAAAATTCGGGTCTTCTTGGTTTAGTATTACCGATGAATGTGCCAATTTTGTTATTTCAAAAGAACCATGGATCGAACAATTCTTTTCCCGTTCTAAATGTGCAGACGAATTGTTTTTACAAACGTTACTCTATCACTCTCCTTTTAAAAAACGATTAGCCGTTAAAAGAAACGATCAGGAACAATACAGCAATATGCGCAAAATCGATTGGGGAAAAAAGCCGAAAAGAAAAAATCCTTCTATTTGGACAGGAACTGATTATGGAAATTTAGTGTCTTCTGACGCTTTATTTGCCCGGAAATTTGATTCAGCGGTTGATTCAACTGTCATTGAATCCATATGTATGTATTTGGATAGTAAAAAATTCACGCAACAAAAGATGAGTGAAAGACAAGAACAAGATGTACTCAATAGTTGATAGGCAAATATTGAGTACATCCATTTTCTCGGTAGATGAAAGAAGGATTACATAGTCAAATGAAACGAGTAAGGAGGCCGTTGCATGATATCCATTATTGTTTCAATTTATAATGCTGAAAATTATCTGTCTAAGTGTTTGAATGATTTAAGATACCAAACGTATCATAAATTGGAAATTATATTAGTGAATAATGGTTCAACAGATGCAAGCGGAGAAATATGTGAACGATTTTCCCGCGCGGACCCTCGTTTCAAAGTCATTCATAAAAGTAATTATGGGATATCTGCTGCTTACAATGCAGGTTTATTGATTGCCAGTGGGAAATACGTCAGTTTTGTCAATGCATTAGATCGAGTAGATGGGATGATGTTTGAGAGCTTGCTCTCATTAAGTTTAAAGACAGGGGCAGATATGGTTATTTGCAGCTATATTGAAGAGACTCTCCATCATTCTAGTAAGCCGCTCAAACCCTATCGTATTCAAGAATGGTCTTCTTCACAAGCTATTCAGCAGGAGATCAATCGGGAAACAATGCAAGGATTTATGAACAATAAATTGTTTATGATGGATTTATTTAAAGAATCTATTACGCTTCGGTTTAATCCATCTATTTATTTTTTTGAAGATTTGCTTTTGTGTATTGAATGTATGCTGAAAAGTAAAAAAATTATTTACACATCAACGTCGTACTACCATAGTTTCAAGAATCGTTACCCGTTAAAAACGTCCTTATCGCTTATGGAATGGAAAACAGGTTTAACGGCATTATTAACGGTGATAGCTTTAGGCGAGTCTTTAGAAGAGAGTAATGTGACGATACTAAAGGAACGTTATACCGCCTTGAATTTAGAATTATTGATGCAAGCTTATGACCAAGCTACTCGTGATCAGGGAATCATTAATGAGCTCAAACATAATTTATACCGCTATAAATTAACAGAGCTAAAGAATAAAAAGTTGCGTATGGCTTGTTTAACTGCTCGTAATAATGTGAGATTCAGCTATTATATATGGAAGCGGTCAAATAAAAAATCGTTAATAAGCATAAAATAGACTAAGCAGGGGTGTTCATTTTATTTTCTCTTTAACAAATGAAACCTTCTTGAAAGACCAAAGCCAAAGCGGATGCCTTGGCTTTTTTTCAGTAAAAAAGCTATAAAAAAAGAAGAATGGAAAAACATATGGTAAACTAGAAAGAAAAGCAGGGAATAAAGGGAGCGAATCAGGTTGAAGCTACATACTAGTTATCCAACAAAATGGATTGGTTTAAAACCAGTACAATTTCGTAAATACCGCACATGGATCAACAACCAAAAGCCGGGTATTTGTGGTACATATGTCAGTGCTGTCTTATTGCATGACACTTATTTGCATCGATATGGGGTCGATATTTCTAAAGAAAAATTATTAAAAGGATTAAAATCAGTGGTTGATGACACTTTTCCTTATCGAGGCACTTTTCCATGGGATTTGTGGCATGGATTGAATACGGTCTTAAAAGGCAATCCAGATTATCAAGCAAAGATGCTGTTTGTTCCCGACAAAAAGGTAGTTGAATTATTAAACCAACCAGATCCAATGCCGGTAGCTGTTGGAACTGCTCGGTTATTAGGAAGCCGGTATAAAAACCATTGGGTATTGGTCTATGCTTATGGCTACAATAAAAACGGGAAATTGTTTTTTAAAGCTTACGATAACCACGGTCGAAGTACGGCTATTTTACCAGCCTCGCAAACGTTTGGCTGTGTTTGGCTGAGCGCAAAAAACAAGCACTGAAGTAAACTTCAGTGCTTGTTTTTTTGATGTGGTAGAGGCTGAATTGTTTTATCTGATACTGACTGCTTCAGAACGTACTTCATTTAAGCGATCATTTACTATGGCAATAATTTTTTCGGCATCAGCCGGGTTTTCTAAATCGTGCTTATCGATATCAATAATGAGAGTTGGACTTTTATCATAAGAGGCGAACCAGCTGTCATATTGGCTATGAAGATGAGTGTAGTAGTCTAACAACCCTTGATTGCCTTCGATTTGTTCAAAGACGCGTCCGCGTTTTTCGATTCGATTAAGGACTGTGTTCAACGATCCACGAAGATAGATCAACAAATCAGGCGATTTTTTTGGCATACCATCCAATTCTTCCATCATGTTATCTAACAGGTCCAAATAAGTATCCATTTCGGCATCACTCATATTGCCTTCTTCATAATTAATTTTTGTGAATAAAGCATCTTCGTAAATTGAACGGTCTAACACGTTGTTTTCATGTAGAAAGGCAGCTTTGATACTGCGGAAACGACTATTTAAGAAATAAATTTGTAGAGAAAAAGCCCATCTTTTCGGATCCTCATAAAATTTTTCTAAAATGCGGTTATCGTCTACACTTTCATAAAAAGCTTCACTTCCTAACGCCTCAGATATTAATTTTGTATAAGTACTTTTACCAGCACCTATCATACCAGCTAAAACAATCACAGCTTTTTGTTCCCCTTTCACTTGACGGTCACTCTCCTATCAAAGACCGGTGTCGTCTTCGTTGATTTGCATTTATTAGTATACCATAATTTCTAAAGCGAAACGGTCAGAAATTTTGTTTATTTGTTATTTCTTGTTTAGTTTTGAACAAACCATGACAAGACTAAGTTGTTTATTTAGATGGGAAAACGGTATGAATAACTTATCCTATTTGTTTTGTAAGTTGTCGACTATTTTAGCGTAATGACGAGTTGGATCATTTAAATCTTGCTTGAATGCAGTTAAAAATAACGGATCTAAGGGCTCTTCTTTGATTGCCCATTTAGTTTTTGCTATTATTAAGTGAGAAGGAAAGCGCCTTATTTAAATAGCAGACGACTTTTCGCAGTTACTGATCAATAGAATGATGAAAATTGGGAATGGAGTGTGAAGATTATGGATAGACGCGTAGAAGGAACGTATACCTCAACAGATGAAGCAGTAAAAGCTGTTGAACGTTTATTAAATGAGGGGTATGTGGCTGATGAGATTTTAATTATCACAGACAACAACCACGAGAATGAATTAGAAGATTTGACATTAGTGGATGTGGAAGCAGTAGAGGCTGAAGAGGAAGAGTCTCTATGGGACAAGATTAAAGATACGTTTAATTTTGGAAACTATAATGAAGGAAATGACGCAAATCCTTTAGTGGAATATGGAATAGATGCCGAAGCTGCGGAGCACTTTAATGAAGCTTTAGAAAATCGAGAAACAATTATTTTATTAGACAGCACTGCTCCTGCTAACATTGAACACTTATCTACTGTTAATGAAGAAGTATTAAATGGAGAAGGGATGGAAGATACAGAAATGGCTCCTGATAATGAAAATAAAAATGAAGATGTGGAACCTAGTGAAGTTGAAACTAAAGAAGCAATGAAGCCGGAATCTGGTGAAGAAGAACAATTTGACCCTTCAAAAGCTCAATCAGCAAGAGAAGACGTAGCTGGAACTTCAGTGGCCTCTTCGCCTGATAAAGGGCAAAGACAAGATGAAGCTGGTGAGCCGATCGATAAACATAAAAATTCAGTAGAAGGATTGCCACAGTTGACAGGCGATGAACAAACAGTTGAAGCTGATGAGTCAAATCATGTTTATCCAGACAACATCAGTAAAGGGGTTGTGGGCGAAGATACTGCAAAAAATTCCCCGCTTAATGCTGAGCCTAGACAAGAGGAACATCCGGATGCTCATAAAAATATACCTGAAAGTGATGCATATTATGGCGACAAATACGAAGATGCCGGTGGAAAAACGATTAAAGATGATGAAAAGAAATAAAATGGATAAAAGGCTCGATAAAAAATTAACCGAGCCTTTTATTTTTTAAAGAAAATAAAAAATAGAAAGGGCGAGTGTTCTTTTTTGAATCCGCTTTTTATATTTGATACGATAAAGTCGAAGGAAAAAATAGATTTAAGAAGGTAGGGATAGAAATGAGTGAAGAAAAAGTAGAAACTCAACAACCTAAAGAAGGCTATTTAATGGATGATGAAAGTAAAAACGTTGATCCGATTCCTCAAACAGAAAGTTCA
>NZ_DAMDAK010000076.1:0-3345 GCF_032094055.1 Carnobacterium sp. | reverse complement strand
GATTATATGGCAGCCGGTAAATTAAAAGGCAAAAAAACATTGATCACTGGTGGCGACAGTGGAATAGGACAAGCTGCCGCTTTAGCTTTTGCTAAAGAAGGGGCTGATGTCGCAATCGTGTACTTTGAATCTGATCAAGATGCTGATTTTACCGAAAACCGTATTAAAGAGTTAGGACAAAAAGCGCTAGTATTTAAAGGCGATGTGGGCGATGAATCTTTCGCCAAAGAGACTGTCGCTAAGGTAATTGCAGAGTGGGGCGCTTTAGACGTTTTAGTCAACAATGCCGGTGAACAACATTACCAAGAAAAAATCGGAGATATTACGGCAGAACAATTAGACCGGACATTCCGTACCAATATTTTTGGTATGTTTTATATGACAAAAGCAGCTATGCCTCATCTTAGTGAAGGAGCTTCTATTATCAATACTTCGTCAATCACCGCTTACCGTGGCAGTTCAACCTTGCTTGATTATTCGGCAACAAAAGGTGCGATTGTATCCTTTACACGTTCGCTATCTCAAAATTCAGAAGTTACAGAAAAGAAAATCAGAGTAAACAGTGTAGCACCAGGTCCAATCTGGACACCGTTGATTCCAGCTACTTTCCCTGAGAAAAAATTAGAAAAATGGGGCAAAGATGGCGCATTAGAACGCCCAGGACAGCCATATGAGTTGGCGCCGGCATACGTTTATCTAGCCAGCTCAGATTCAAGTTATGTTACGGGGCAAACGATTCATGTCAATGGCGGAGTGGTCGTAAATGGTTAATCAGTTAAGTCGAGATAAAATTGATTTATAATACACACGACAAAAAATGGAGTGATGGATAATGAGCAAAGTAGTAGAATCTTCCTATCAGACAGTAGATGAAACGCTTGCTGCAGTTGAAAGGTTACTAAGTGAAGGGCGGTTAATGAATGATATTGTTATTGTGACAAGTCGCGAAAATCATTCAAACATTCAAAATCGAACCGTCGTTGAAGTGGACCGAATAGCAGCAGATGGCGATAAGAACATGTGGGAAAAGTTTAAACATATGTTTACAGATGAACCAGAAGATAGTGCATTGGAACATTATGGAATTGATAAACAAACAGCTTTACGGTATAACAGTACTCTTCAAGCAGGCAATTACGTTATTCTAGTAGAAGAAAAAACGGATATTCCTCTGCAGTATCATTTAAAAGATGAACCAATTGATTTAAGCCAAACGACCAATGAAACTATAACTGCTAAACCTATTGGACAGTCAGGAAGTGGAACAAAAATAGCAATAAATACGTCTGATCCAAGAGGGCAAAGTGCTGAATACAATGATCAAGATTCTCACTTAAAAGATGAAAAAGTAGTGTTTGACGACAATCGATTCCCAGAAAAAAAAGAAGACCCATCAGATGCAACTAGCGGATTCCAGAAAGCCAGACAAACAAAGCCGATTGGACAGTCAGGCAGCGGGACTCGTGTATCTGCTAATACTTCTCAACCAACTGGAAAGAGTGCAGAATACAATGATCAAGACGCACAATTAAGCGAGCGTACTGTTCAGTCAGATGAAAATCTCTTTTCAGGAAAAAAAGAGGAAAATCAAAATACAAACTCCAGCCAACCCGAAACAACAAAGTCAGGATTTATTGAAAAAGAGATAGATAATTCGCATGATATAAAAGAGAAGGCAAAAGCAGCAGAATCGCAAGATGAAGCCATTGAGTCGCAAAAAATAGTCCGAAGTCAAAACCAGCAAATCAAGAAAAATCCTTTACAGGGAGATGCTACAGATGCAACCGATTTTGTAGAGGACAATTTCCGGCAAACTGCAGTAGAAGACTCGGAAACGCTTCCTCGTTTTAATGGCAGTTCAATTACCGGACAGCCCAACGTTGATCCGTTACTAGATCACTCAGAAGATTAAAAAGATGGAACGAAAAGTGGTAGAATGAGAGCCTTACAGCTTTCATTCTAGTGCTTTTTTGTTGTTTTGATAGTGAAAGCAAACTTCTGTTCGGTTTTTTTATTAGTTTATGGTATACTGGTAAAACTGATGAACTGATAAGGAGGGTCAATAATCATGACAGATGATTCATTGAAGAGCATCATTTCTTTAAAAAGTACTTCAAATGAAGGAGTACCTAAGATAACAAAAATTGAAACTCAAAAGCGCAAGGGACGGTATAACATTTACTTAGATGAAGCGTATGCGTTCCCTGTGGATGAAGCGATTTTAGTGAAATATGCTTTATTTAAAGGAATGGAAATCTCTGATGCATTTCGCAAAGAACTTGAAGCAGAAGATGGTGTTAGGAAAGCCTACACTCGTGCTTTAAATTATTTGAATTATGGGTTACGTTCTGAAAAAGAAGTGCGAGATGATTTAGCAAAACATGATTTTTCAGACGATGCAGATGAAGTAATCGAAAAATTAGAAGAACAAGGTTATCTAAATGATTTAATGTATGCGGAAAGTTATACCCGAACCGGCGCAAATGTTGGAGGGAAAGGGCCGCGAAATATTAAACAAGAATTAAAAAAACGCGGGATCTCGGAAGAAAATATTGAAAAAGCGGCTGAACAGTATCCGTTTGATCAGATGGTTGAAAACGGTATTCAGCTAGCTGAAAAAGTCCTCCGACGTTCTTCGCAGCATTCAACGCGGGAAACCAATAATAAAGTACGACAACAGTTGATGCAAAAAGGTTTTGATTCAGATATCATTACTCAAGTCTTAGAAGAAGTCAGCACAGAAAAAGCAGAAGATGAAGAATATGCTGCAATAAAACAGCAAGGCGATAAAATTTGGCGGAAACAAGCTAAATTAAAAGGCTATAAAAAAATTCAAAAAGTTAAAAGCAGTTTATTTCAGAAGGGATTTTCGGGTGAACTGATTACTCAATTTATTGAAGAAAAAGAAATGGAAGATCAGAACGAATGACAGACAAAAAAGTACTTGATGAGAAAGAAACAAAAGAAATTTATGGCATTAAAATGTGGCCGCAAGAAAAAATAGAACGTTTCCGAGCAACCCTATTGAGCTGGTATGATATAGAAAAAAGAACCTTGCCTTGGCGACTCAATAATGATCCTTACCGTATTTGGGTTTCTGAAATTATGCTTCAGCAAACTCGAGTCGATACGGTCATTCCTTATTATTTGAATTTTATGAAACAATTTCCAACGATTAAAGCTTTGTCTGAAGCAGAAGAGGATCGGTTATTAAAAGCCTGGGAAGGGTTAGGATATTATTCTCGAGTTCGCAATATGCAAAAAGCTGCTATTCAGATTATGGAAGATTATGAGGGAGAAATGCCGCGTGATCCAAAAGAAATCATTAAATTAAGCGGAATCGGT
>NZ_DAMDAK010000075.1:5010-12597 GCF_032094055.1 Carnobacterium sp. | reverse complement strand
TCACTTGTTTCATCCCACTTTGCTTTCTCAGCAGACAAAACAGTCGTTTCTGTCGGAACTTCAATTTCTAAAATATCAAGTATAGCTGCCATTGCATTCTTACCGTCCAATGTTGCATGATAATCACTTGAAAATTCTCTAACCGGCAAGAAAAACTCAGGTGATAAAATAAGAACCGTTAAAGCCGGAAGCAACAACATAATTCCTTCTAATAAACGCAAGCCCAAAACTAAGGCAATCAAGGCGATGGATAATGTTGTAAAGAAATCTAAAGCAAAGGTAGACATTATCGCAACTTTTAAAGTGCTCATGGTAGCTTTGCGATAATTTTCACTAACGCTATGAACATTTCGACTATATTTTTTACTTAGCCCTAATAATTTTAAGGTTTCCAAGCCTTGCAATGCATCAACAAAATGATTGGATAATACTTTGTAGGTAGCATACTGGCGATCCGCTTTACTTTGAGCGGCATAGCCCAAAATCACCATAAATAAAATAATGATCGGGAAAACGACGATCATTGTAATTCCTGAATCTTTATCTAACGTAAAGACATACACTAAAACGATCCATGGAATAATCATCATATTCATCATTTTAGAAAGAAACAGCGTAATGTAATTTTCTACTTGACGAATACCTTCTAACGCCAGAGTTACCACACTGCCTGTTCCAGCTTTTTGAACGACTTTCGGCCCTAATGAAAAGACCTGGTTTAATAATTTTTTTCTTAATTCTTTTCCTTTTTGATAAGCAAATTTATCTAAGATACTTTCTCGAACCAACGTTAAAAAATGGCGACCGGCAAAAGATAAGAAAAACAAAAAGATCACTTTTGTTTGAGCTGCCAGTCCTTCTCCATTCCATAAACCGGTAATTGAAAGGGCTAAAAATCGAGCCTGAAAAATAATCATAAAAGCTTGCAGGAAAGAAATCCCTGCAAGCAAGATCATTATTTTTTTCATGCCAGATAAACCCAATAAACGTTTATCCATCATAATTAATATTTCACCACATCATCTTTCTTAATTCTTTGTCTGAATACATGATAAGTCCATCCTTGATACGCCAAAACAAACGGCAAGACCATTAAGGACAACCAAGTCATCACTTTCAACGTATACGGTGTACTTGAAGCATTAACGATCAAAATATCATTTGCTGATGAGATCGAACTAACCATGACACGCGGGAACAATCCAACAAATAACAACGCAACTAAACTAATCAAAGTCAATCCACTAGTAATAAACGCTAAGAGTTCTTTATCTTTATGAACTCCATAAGTTGCTAATAGACTCAACACCACCATTACTCCTAAAAGGATCAGTGTTGCTGTTAAATGCAATTGGAAGAAATCAGTAACTGTGTAAAGCATGATTACGAAGAGAACTAAACCGGCAAATAAAACATAATATAATTTTTTAGCATAGTTGATGGCACGTGCGTGTACATCTCCCAAAGTTTTTAACCCAATATAGTTTAATCCATGTAAGAAACACAGCAACGTTAATACAACGCCTCCCAAAATAGAAAACGGCGTAAAGTAGTCGGTAAAGGTGGCGTTCATATTACCAGCTTGATCCAACGGCATGCCTTCTGCCATACTAGTAAACATTAAACCAAAGAAAAATGGCGGAATCAAACTACCAAAGAACAAGGTCCAATCCCATAATTCGCGGCCTTTTTGCCCTTCCATCTTACTGCGGAATTCAAACGATACTCCACGGATGATCAAGCCGAACAGAACGGCTAATAAAATCAAGTAGTAGCCGCTGAATAAAGAAGCATACCAGTGCGGAAAAGAAGCAAACATTGCTCCTCCGGCAGTGATCAGCCATACTTCATTGGCATCCCAGACCGGCCCGATCGTTCCAACTAATTGTTCACGTTCTGCTTGGTCTTTTGCTAAAAAGCGTGTTGACATTCCGACTCCAAAATCAAATCCTTCTAAGAAAAAGAAACCAGCAAATAACACACCAATCAAGATAAACCAAAAAAGTTGTAATGTACTCATATCAGCCATTATTTAAACGCCTCCTTTTCAAATGGATCATCGCTTTTCCGATTGATTTCATTCTCACTTTCTTGGATATGGTAAGGACCATGGTTCATTTCTTTTCTCACGAAGTACGCCATAACTCCACCAAGACCAGAGAAAAGCAAGAAGTAAATAATGTTACTCGTCATTAAAGAAGCGACAGAAACATTTGGCGAAACACTATCAGCCATTGTATATAGACCGTAGACAGTCCATGGGTAACGTCCTAATTCAGTGATCAACCAACCAGTTGTGTTGGCAATAAATGGAAGAAATAAAGAGAAACCAATGACATATAGTAACCATTTCATATTCATCAATGTTTTTTTGCGTAAGCTGAACCATAAACCTAGAATAGCAACTAAAGCTAAGAACATACCGCTTCCTACCATGACTCTAAAACTCCAAAACAGGGTTTTAACAGGCGGGTAATAATCCATATCCCCATGCTCTGCAGTTAATTCTTTATTGATGGTGTTCATTCCTTTAATGCTGCCTGAGGGTTTGTTGTAAGATAAGATACTCAACATATAAGGAATTTCAAGGGACCAAGTTGTTTCTTTTTTATCAGTATCTTGTAATCCAACGAGCGTCCAAGAAGCAGGATCGCCTGAATCTTCATAGAGACCTTCTGTTGCAGCGAATTTCATCGGTTGATCTTCTACTAATGCTTTTGTTTGTAAATCTCCAGCTCCAATAGATAAAACAGTTCCGACTAAACCAATCATTAAACCTAAATTCAAAGATTTCCGGTTGAATTCGATATCTTTTTTGGCAATCAGTCTAAACGCTGCAAGACCGGCAACGAAAAATCCACCAAGAAGAACAGCTCCAAATAGCACGTGGGTAAATTCATACCAAACTTTTGGATTAGAAAGCAATACACCAAAATTGTTCAATTCAGCACGGCCATTATTGATTGTATAGCCTACTGGGTGTTGCATGAAACTATTGGCTACTAAGATCCAAAACGCTGAAAGCATGGCTCCTACAACAACCAACCACATAAATAGCGCATGGACTTTTTTATTGAATTTGTCCCAGCCGAATATCCATAGGCCGATAAAAGTAGACTCCAAGAAAAACGCCATTAAAGCTTCCATGGCTAATAAAGAACCGAAAACATCTCCGACAAAACGGGAATAATCAGACCAGTTCATTCCAAACTGGAATTCTTGGATCAGACCGGTAACAACTCCCACTGCAAAACTCAACAAGAAAATATTTCCCCAAAATTTTGCCATGTCTTTATACATCTTATCTTTTTTGATGACATAAATAGTTTCCATAATAGCAACAGTTAAACCAAGTCCGATTGACAGCGGCACAAAGAAAAAGTGAAACACAGTTGTCATAGCAAACTGAAAACGAGCGAGTGAAAGAATATCAAAACTCACTTTAAAAACCTCCTCCAAAAATTTACCCTCACTTAAATAGCTAAGGTTTTATAGTTCAAAAATTAAACTCTATTTTCCATTATAAGCTTTCTAAGCATAATTACAATAATAATACAAGAAAAACGGTTAATTTTTTCACAAAGATAATCAGAATCTTTTTCATTTCTATCTTACCTGTCTCAAAGAAATCTTACCAGAAAAGTTACTTTGAATTCCCAAAAAAATTTTTACGCAATAATAGAGCGTGAATCATACTATAATAGCAGCAAACTGTTACATTTTTTAATCTTCAAGATGCTTTTAATTCCTTAAAAGAAAGATTCTAATAAACCACCCACTATTTATGGGTCGTCTATCAGAATAATTCATTTTCGGAAAATGGATCCTCTATTGCTTCGCCTTCTTCTTACTGTTCTTGTGTAAGCACTCCGTCTTCGATTCGATACACTCGATCACAGTATGTTAACATCCGTTCATCATGAGTTACCATGATAGCAGCTTTCCCGCGTGCTTTAACTTCTTCTGCAATCAGTTTCACAACTTCATGTGCACGTTTTGTATCCAGATTTGCTGTAGGTTCATCGGCTAAAATAAGGTCGGGGTCATTCATAAAAGAGCGAGCAATAGCAACTCTCTGACGCTCCCCACCAGATAACTCATTTGGAAATTTCTTCAATTTGCTAGCTAATCCTAAATCATTCAACAAATCTTCTGCAAACTTTTTATCTTCAGCTGTTACAGATCCACTCATTTTTTTCACGACCAGCAGTTGGTCTAAAACCGTTAAATAAGGAATAAGATTGGATGTTTGTAAGATAAAGCCGATTTGTTGTAAACGGACTTTTGACAATTCTTTTTCTTTTAATGTCGAAACCGCTACTTCATTCACAAAAACTTCTCCTTCAGACGGCTGTAACAACGCACCTGAAATAGATAAAAAGGTGCTTTTACCCGAGCCAGACGGTCCAATGATCGCAATAAACTCACCAGGTATTACGGATAAAGAAACATTTTCTAATGCAGTCGTTTTAAATTCACCTTCTTGGTAGAATTTTGAAACGTTTTTTAATTGTAGACCTGCCATTATTCCACCCTCCCTAAAGCTGTTAACGGATCAATTTTTGCAATTTTTAAAACAGAAAAGAATGAACTCACTACACTGATAGCCAGTAAAATCAAACTATAAGAAACAACAAGCGAATTCACTAAGTTAAATGGCATTGAATCGGGCAGGATAGCTGCTGTTGCATAAGTTAAGCCCACTCCCACAAGGATACTGATGACAGATAAAATAAAGACTTGTGAGATCACGGATTTAATGACAAACCAGTTGCTGCCGCCAATTGCTTTCATCACGCCAAATTGCTGTGTTTTTTGATTCGTCAAGATGTAAAAGAAAACTGCAATCACAATAGCTGAAATAACAATCAAGAAACCTAACATCATCGTGATCGTTCCATTTTCTGCCGCATATCCTGGAACCGCATTGATAACTTCTTTTTTTGTGCCTACTTCAATGTGTTTCACATCTTGTGCTATTTTTTCAGGGTCGCTGTCTTTTCCTTGAATCATAATGCTGTTTACGACATCTTTGATTCCGTTGTCTGAACCAGGAGCTGCATATTTATAAGCTCGGAATTTATCTAATGAAGTAAAGACAACCGGTTGGTGACTTAGCGTTTGATTCTTAGTGAAACCAACGATCTTCATTTTTTCATTAGAACCGCTAATAGTTAAGTCGTCGCCTAGTTTAAACCCTTCTTAAAACGTCAACTTTCGAAGCTGCTTCTTTATCGCTTCCCGCGTTACGAATGGAAGCAGATGCTGTGCCAAATGGAGCTACCGCTTTGACTCCGTCTTCTTTCAGTAAATCATCTGCTATGGATTCCGATATCATTGATTTTGAAAAAGTAAACTCAGACTTTTCTTCATACACCGCATAATCTACATCGGCATATTTCAAAGTAGCCGCTCCTAAGTCGGATAAGCCGTTTCCTAATCCTGCTAGAAAGAAGACTAGCCAAGCGATTAGAACAATGATCAAACTGATCATCAGAAAACGGCCTTTTGAATATTTTAATTCTTTTAGTGCTAAAAACATTTTGTCAGCCTCTTTTCAAATAAACTAACTTGCAAGTTGTAACTTCATTATAACGTAAAGTTACACTTGTGTCACTTTATTTATTAAAAATACCCTGACAAATAATTTCTTGGAGATAATCTGCTCGTTTTTCTTGCGAAAGACCAGCCCGATTAGGAATCGTTACACTGTGAAAAATAAGCTCAATAATTAAGCTTTCGGGTATGGTATTTTTTATATGCCCTTTTTGCTGCCCTGTTTGAATAAAGGTTTGAATCTGTTCAAAAAAGCGTTTGTGCAATACTTGTGATTGCTGTTTTTTCTCTTTCATCTTCTCTTCATTGGCAATTCGTCCGCCTGGAATCATGAAAGAGATTTGGTGAATATCACTGTATTCAAAAATCAAAGCAAACAACTGTTGAAATTGAGCAAAATAATCAGCAGCCCAATCTAGCTTTTCAAGATCGTCAACCATTTTCTCCATTTCTGAAATCATATAATCATAAATCAATTCATCTTTATTTGTATAATACTTGTAAATAGCTGCTCTTGAAACATTCAATGAGTTGGCTAATAAGCCAAATGAAAATTTATCATAGCCGACTGACATTAAAAGCTGATGTGTCTCTTCATAAATATCTTCTGTTGAAAATTTTTTCTCTCTCGCCATCCAAAACCTCTCCTTTTGTTCATTCGCCTTCTTAGTATACCATCAACGAAGCAGATTGGAACAGAGACGAAAAAGAAGACACAACCTGCTTCTATCACCAGGTTGTGTCTTCATGCCCAATTTTTAAAGAAAAACTCTCTTTACTTATTATAGTTTATCTTTATCGTTATCTTCGATTTGAACATCTCCGTCAGTGTGGATATCTATATCTTCTTTACGAACTTCTTCAGAAACGTGTTTAACATCTTCTTTGGTGTCTTTATCGATCACTACTTCTTCTGTTACAACAGGACGTTTATGCACTTCTATTTGTTCTTCCACCACTGGAACAGTGAAGGATTCATCTTTCAAATCTGCCTCATTCTCCATCTGTAACTGGGCGTCTTTCAACTCTTACTTCTTCATGTTTGACAGGTACTTCAACAGTTTGTGTTTCTTCTGTTACCACTTTATCTACATGAACTTCTCCAGTTTGAACTTCTTTCGTGTCTACGTCTAATTTTTCTTCTTGTAATTTAATTTTTTCTTTGTCTGAAAGATCCTTGCTGGCCGTATTGTCCACTGTGCTATTATCCGGTGCTACGCCCATATCGGTATCATTGGTCATATCTTGATTGGCTCCTCCCCAATCTGCTGGCGGCACTGATTGATTTGTGTCATCTGTTCCAATCGTATCTGATGCAGCGTCCATTGAAGGATTTACTCCCGTTGAACTGACGGTATCTGTCGGATCAACAAAATCAGTTGTTCCCATCGGTTCTGTCATTCCTGGCGTTGGTGTGTTTGGCATCGTCGTATCGTCCATTGATGCTGATCCAGTTGTATCGTTTTTCGTTCCATCTACTAAAACAACAATGCTTCCATTACGGATATCATCTGTGTAATCAGCTAATACATCATCATTGTCCCCAGTTGTTTCATCATAAGGATCAATACGAAAAGCATCTTTTATTTTTTCCCACATTGATTCATCGTCATGATCGACATCTGTTTTTGTCGTAACTTCTACGCCTTCATCCTGAACAGTAGTACTCATGTCTTTATTCGTAACTAATGTGATATCTTTTTTCGAGTACCCTTCAGCCACTAATTCATCAATAGCTCGCTGAGCTGCTGATGCCGTTTCGTAACTACCTTTGACAAATTTACTCATAACTTTACCACTCCTTAGTATAATAATAAAATACAATCTATCTGTACAATTTTTATTATACTAATAAACGATAGGAGACACAATTAATACGACTGCGCTTCCATTCCATATCATCTATCAGCTAGTATTTTTTTCCATAAGTAAAAGCAGCGGTTTTTTCACCGCTGCTTTTATAAAATCATTTATTAACTTAATCTTACTCGCCTTCCAACGGGTCTTTACCAAGGAAAGCTTGTAACATCC
>NZ_DAMDAK010000075.1:0-4962 GCF_032094055.1 Carnobacterium sp. | reverse complement strand
ATTTTTGTCAACTTCTGTTTTGTAGGCAATTAATATGTCTTGTGTGACATCGTCGCCTTCTTCACCAGTCAACGTAATAGCGGCTGCCAAGTCATCTCTTAAAATACGAAAATCTGCTACAACAGAAACTACCATCTCTTCTGCAGGCACTTTTTCTGTATAAGGTTTTTCTTTAATAGAAGAATGTTCCAAAAATTCTTGCAATGTAGCATAAGGTTTTCCGCCGATTGCCAGCAACCGTTCTGCTAATTCATCAAAGTGTTCTGTTGTTTCTTTGTATAAATCTTCAAATTTTATGTGAAGTGTAAAGAAGTGCGATCCTTGTACGTAAAAATGATGTTGGTACAATTTTGTAATGAAAACCCCATGAGTTGCCACCAGATTATTCAATGTACTTTGTACTTCGGTATTCGTTTGAGCCATGTTCTTCTTCCTCCTAATAAAATATTAAAGTGTTTATCACTTTATAATCAGTATAATCAAAAGAATAGGTCTTGTCCAACCATAGCTCTTTTCTTTTTAACTTTTTATTAGGGCTTTTCTTTTTGTTTTTTAGACTGTTCAAAGCTTTTTTATTCTCCGTAAGCTTTTATATTTGGGAGCCCTTTCTTTATTTGGTATGATAAGTGTGTAGACAACAATATGCTATTAGGAGGAAACCAATATGCCAAAAATTTTTAAAAGTGCATATCAGTCCGTTGAAGAAGCCGCAGCAGAAGTCGAACACTTGTTAGTCGAGGGATATGCAGCCGATGATATTACGGTTGTAACCTATAAAGAAAATAAAGGCGCAATTGAAAGTTTAACTATTGCTGATGTTGATACGGTAACTGGAGAAAATCACCAATCTATCTGGGATCGAGCCAGAGATATTTTCACTGACGGAGATGCTGAGAATCCGCTTGGCAAATACAACCTAGATCCAGCTGTTACTGAACGCTACAATAAAGCAATTAAAAATGGCGGTTACGTCATTCTTGTTGAAGAAGCATTGGAATCCGACACCGTCCAAACAAACAACAAGACTAGTCGCAGACCTATTCAGGGTCAAAATGATAACACCGTTCCGAATGTAGGCGAATATTCAGCTGCTCATTCTGACGTGCCGACTAATGAAAATAATGACGCTGAAGCAACAGTTGATGGCATTCCACTTAAAGAATCAGATGGTTCATATGGTGGAGATCATCCCACTGAAAACCCAAGTATGCCGATTTCTCCAGGGACCGATCAACAAAGAGACATTCCAGAATAGGCGCTTTTAAAAACAAACTAATTAAAAATAGCAGTTTTTAGATTCCTTGTACTATAAACTGCTACCAAAAGGTAGAAAGAACCATTTTTTACTAAGATATGTTGGTACAATTTAGGAAGTGAAATTTATTCTCTTCTCTTACCAACGCTAAAAATGATAAACCTAAAAGAGATTGAGAGCCATACTGGACATCTCAATCTTTTTTATGTTAACTTTACTTTTCGCTCAATGCTAAAAGTGTTTCTGATGTAAAATGGACTCCTTCATCTGCTTACTGGTTTGCTAACTGTATAATAACTCCTTTATTTTATTTCCCTAGTGTTGCATTCAAAGCAAGCAATTAACTCCAAAGTTAACCTTATTTCAAAAAGCTCAATTGATTTGAATTTTATTAGACAATTCTCGTTGTGTGCCCCAACGAAGCTACAGTCGTGGTCTTAAGTCACGATAAACTTCTTTAAGTGACCTAACGTTTGGAATTGCTTGTCTTTAAGTCACGATAAGTTAATTATTGAGAGATTTTTTACTAGTATGTGCTTTTTAGTAATAACTGAAAAGATCTGATCGGAATTGCGAAAAGAAACGAGTTTAATTTATTTGCAAAAAGAAGTGGGGTTATTTGAACGCAGCACTAATGATTTTATTTCACTGAACTTTTAATGAATAGAAATCAACATAATTTTTGTATCCGTTTTCCAAATCATGGTATACTCTTAAAAGGCAGGTTTCATTATTTACTAGCAATTCTGTCACTAACTATCAAGTAAAGGAGAGCCAAATCAATGAAGAAAATACAATTAGGTACAAGTGATTTAATGGTTTCGAATATCGGATTAGGCTGTATGTCAATGAATCGTTTAACGGCTAAAGAGGCGACAGCTGTTGTTCAAAATGCTTTGGATCTAGGAGTTAATTTTTTTGACCATGCTGATATTTACGGCAAAGGCAAATCAGAAGAAGTTTTTTCTGAAGCAGTCGATTTACACTCTTCCATCCGAGATAAGATGATCATCCAAAGCAAAGTGGGAATACGTACTGGTTATTATGATTTTTCAAAGGATCATATCACTCAGACTGTTAACGAAAGCTTAAGCCGTTTAAAAACAGATTATCTTGATGTTCTTTTATTGCACCGTCCAGATGCTTTAGTCGAACCAGAAGAAGTAGCTGAAGCTTTCAATGAGTTGGAAAAAAGCGGAAAAGTTCGACACTTTGGAGTCAGCAATCATAATCCCATGCAGATTGATTTGTTGAAAAAAACCATTGAGCAAGATTTAATCGTTAACCAATTACAATTGAGTGTGATGCATACAGGAATAATAGATGCTGGAATCAATGTAAATACTAAACATGAGAATGCAATCAACCGCGATGGAAGCGTCTTGGACTACAGTCGGCTTAAGGACATGACTATCCAAGCGTGGTCTCCTGTTAAAGCTGAAGGCGGAGTATTCATTGATAATGACGCTTACCCGGAAATAAACGCTAAATTAAAAGAAATCGGTGAAAAATATGGCCTAGATAATTCTGGAGCTGCTGTTGCATGGATTTTACGTCACCCTGCTCGGATTCAAACAATTGTGGGAACCATGACGCCTGAGCGGTTAAAACAATATGCTCGAGCTTCAGAAGTGGTTCTATCTCGTGAAGAATGGTATGACATTTATCGGGCTGCCGGCAACCCTATTCCTTAATAACAAATTGAAACCCCGCCAAATTAATTCATTTGACGGGGTTTTTTGGATTTATTTTTCTGCTGTTTTATTGATATATTGGCGTTGATTGTTTGCGATACCTGCTAAACAAATAGTAGCAGAATCTTTTTCCGTTTCCGATAACAAGCTCGAACCATCAATAGGTAATGTTTGTTGAAAAATAACTTCATATTCCGCCACACTGACTTCTCTTCTTGCTGCCAGCATTTCTGTATGTTGTTTGGTATTTAAATGTTTCTGATAACCCGGCTGCAAAATGCCGGTAAAGAATTCTCCTACTGCACCGGAACCATAACTGAATAAACCGATTCTTGATCCAGCAGTCAGTTTTTCTTTTTGTTCTAACAAAGAAAGCAAACTGAGGTATAGTGAGCCGGTATAAATATTTCCAACTACTTTATTGTAGCCGATACTCTTTTGATAATGATTTAATAACCGCTCTTTATCTTCGCTGGTGCCTTCTTCCAAAACTGGTTTTAAAGCCTTCAAACCCATTTTTGTATAAGGCAGATGAAAACAAAGTGCTTCGAAATCTTTAAAAGTTAAGCTGCTTTTTTCCTTAAATTGTTGCCAGACATTTGCAAAAAAGAAACTATATTGCTCATTTGAAAACTTTCCATCTACATAAGCCGTACTTGAATAAAGCGGGCGCCAAAAGTCCATAATATCAGCAGTCAAATAGGCGCTTTTGTCTTCAAGAGCTAGTATTCTAGGATTGGCACTGATCAGTAACGCTACTGCCCCAGCTCCTTGTGTCGATTCGCCAGAAGAATCCAAGCCATAACGTGCAATATCCGACCCTAATACCAGTACCTTGCTTTCCGGATTTAGCGCAATATGCCCTTTTGCCATCTGAATTCCCGCTGTTGCCCCGTAACAAGCTTGTTTAATTTCAAAAGAACGTGCTGCTGGGTTTAATCCCAATAAATGATGGACATAGACTGCTGCAGCTTTTGAATGATCCACGCCTGATTCCGTACCGAATATAACTAAATCGATGTTTTCTTTATCTGTTTCATCTAAAATACTAGCCGCTGCATTTGCTGCCAATGTAACAGCATCTTGTGTAATCGGAGCAACTGCCATTTTCTCTTGGCCAATTCCAATCGTAAATTTATCCGGCTCTATTTCTCTCGCCACAGCTAATTTACGCATATCTAGGTATAAATCTGGTACATAAAAGCCAATTTTATCAATCCCAATTTTCAAAAAAATCTCCTCCATTGGTTACTTATCCATTTTAAAACCAGTAAACTCAATATACACGCCATACTCCATAACTGGTTGTGTATCATTAATTAAAGAATAGTATACAACTACTCAAAAAACAATAAGCAGAAGAAAATCTAAAGATAAGCTTAATAAACAGCAGCTAGTTTTCTTTCATTGCCTTAAAGTCACTAATAATCGCTAAAAATGTTTACCAAATCTTAAAGTGTCAAACCGATTGAAATACCGTACAATAAGAAAAGAAGCTATAGTTATGTAATAAAGGATATATAGATAAATAAGACATGAACAGTAAGGAGTAGAGGAGACTATGGAGGAAGTTGTTATTGTAAATGCAGCACGAACCCCCATTGGAAAATTGGGGGGCAGTTTGAAAAACACTACTGCAATTGAACTAGGAGCAATCGTTGTAAAAGAAGTCATCAAAAAATCGGGTCTATCCGCAGATAAAATAGACCAGCTTATTTTTGGAAATGTTTTGCAAGCTGGCTTGGGTCAAAATCCGGCTCGACAAATTGCTGTCCATGCCGGCATTCCTTACTCAGCTCCATCCATGACGGTCAATGAAGTTTGCGGATCTGGCTTAAAAGCTGTTATTCTTGGAAGCCAAGCCATCCGACTAGGGGATGCAGAGATCGTCGTGGTAGGCGGTACTGAAAGTATGACACAAGCCCCTTATCTTTTAAACAATCACCGTTGGGGAAAGAAAGCAGGAAATGATCAACTGATCGACAGCGCGATGCACGATGGTCTGGCCGATGC
>NZ_DAMDAK010000074.1:12576-13016 GCF_032094055.1 Carnobacterium sp. | reverse complement strand
AGGTTTTTTTATTAATTCTTCGCATTTTAGTAACAAAGTCTTGAGCAATCAGCGCGTTAGTGTGACTTGCGAAAACGATGATTTCATCAGCATCAAGCAATAGGTGTTGTGCAAGCTGAAGGTTTTCAGGGTCAATCAGCGACAAAGTATCTTGAAGTGTATTTTGTTGTAAGGCACTTATCTTATTTGCAATGGAAACTAAATGATCTGATTGATTGAATGGAAAATTAGCATCAATAGTCGTAAAGTGACTATTTAGATAACGCCATTCTTCAAGATAAGCTTCTTTCAAGTCTGTCCAACCAATAAAACCTAGTTTCTTTGCCACACGAATGAGGCTGGTAGGATTGGTATGAGTAAGATCAGCTAGTTTTTGGGTCGTCATATCATGAAGTTGTTCTGGATGTTCAATAAGGTAAAGTACAAGTGATTGTTCTGCA
>NZ_DAMDAK010000074.1:8741-12566 GCF_032094055.1 Carnobacterium sp. | reverse complement strand
GAAATTATGTGTTGCAGAGTTCTAATTTTGTTCAAGTGATTGAAAAAAAGAAAGCGTTTAGATATGATGGTAGGGAAATGATAGTGAATTTTCTAGGAGGTAAAAAATGGGATTTAGAAAAGATTTTCTTTGGGGCGGTGCTACTGCTGCCAACCAAAGTGAGGGCGGTTATAATGAAGGCGGCCGCGGTTTAGCGAATGTTGATGTCGTTCCGATTGGAGAAGACCGATTTCCAATCATTACCGGTCAATTAAAGCATTTGGAGTTTGATGAGACTCATTTTTATCCAGCTAAGGAAGCCATTGATATGTATCATCGGTATAAAGAAGATATTGCTTTATTTGGTGAGATGGGCTTTAAATCTTATCGCTTTAGTATTGCTTGGACACGTATTTTTCCAAATGGTGATGAAACAGAACCTAATGAAGAAGGATTAAAATTTTATGATGCATTGATTGATGAATGCCATAAATATGGGATTGAACCCGTAGTAACTATTACCCACTTTGATATGCCGATTCATTTGATCAAAGAATATGGAGGCTGGCGCAGTCGGAAAGTAGTTAGTTTTTATGAAAATCTCGTCACTGTATTATTTAACCGCTATAAAGGCAGAGTAAAATACTGGATCACGTTTAACGAAATCAATATGATTTTACATGCGCCTTTTATGGGAGCTGGTTTAGTATTTGAAGAAGGCGAGAATGAAGAGCAAGTGAAGTACACAGCTGCTCATCATGAATTAGTAGCCAGTGCTTTAGCGACTAAGATCGCACATGAAGTAGACCCTGAAAACATGGTAGGCTGTATGATTGCTGCAGGACAGTATTATCCAAATTCACCCAATCCTACAGATATTCGTCAAGCTCAAGTAGACAATCAAGAAAATTATTTCTTTATTGATGTGCAGTCTCGTGGAGAATACCCGAATTATGCTCTGAAGCGCTTAGCCGATGAAGGCATTGAGATTCCATTTGAAGAAGGCGACAAAGAATTATTAAAGGAACACACAGTTGACTATATTACTTTTTCTTATTATTCTTCACGAGTTTCTGCTGCTCAAGAAGGCCAAGAAAAAACAGGTGGGAATATATTTGCGTCTATTAAAAATCCTTATCTAGAAGAAAGCGAATGGGGCTGGCAAATTGACCCGCTTGGATTCCAGATTACAATGAATGAATTGTATGACCGCTATCAAAAACCATTATTTGTTGTTGAAAATGGGCTCGGAGCAGTTGATACTCCTGATGAAAATGGCTATGTAGTAGACGATTATCGTATTGATTACCTAAAACAACACATTGAAGCAATGAAAAATGCTGTAGACAAAGATGGTGTAGAAATTTTAGGATATACGCCTTGGGGCTGCATTGATATTGTGTCTGCGTCAACTGGTGAAATGAAAAAACGATACGGCTTTATCTATGTTGACCGAGACAATGAAGGCAATGGGACGATGGCCCGCTCTAAGAAAAAATCATTTGATTGGTACAAACAAGTGATTGCTTCTAATGGCGAAAATTTAGATTATACAAAAGGCTAATTTCATCGAAGCCATGCTGATTATCGGCATGGCTTTTCTTAAAATTCTTTTTAGAAAAGGAAGGGTATCATGGAGACAAAATATATTTTTCTTGATGTAGATGGAACTTTGGTCAGTTATTTTAATGAATTGCCAGATTCTGCAGTTGAGGCTATTAAATCAGCACAAGCTAACGGGCATAAAATTTATACAGTAACGGGCCGCAGTAAAGCTGAGATGTATGATTACATCTTAGATATAGGATTTGACGGCTATATCGGCGGAAATGGCAACTATGTTGAAAGTGATAATGAAGTGATCTTGCATCAATTGATGACTGAAGAAGAAGAACGGCGTATTATCGATTGGCTGCATGACCGCAAATTGGAATTTTATTTGGAATCAAATAATGGTTTATTTGCAAGTGAACATTTTGAAAAACGGGGAGAACAAACGGTTAAGGACTATGTTGCCTATAAGGAAAAATCGGGTGCAGAAGCGATGACTGTAAGAAAGGTATTCCCGGAAATGATTTTTGGCGAAAACTTATATCGTGATGATGTGAATAAAATCAGTTTCATTCTAAATGATTACCAAGACTATCTAGATGCAGTTGAAGCTTTTCCCGCGTTTAAAGTAGGTACATGGGGCGGAGTTGGTGAAAAAGCGTTATTTGGGGATATTGCCTTAGATAATATTACTAAGCAAACAGCAATTGAAACGCTCTTGAACCATCATAATGCGAAGAGAAAAGACACGATCGCTTTTGGCGATGCAAAAGTAGATATTCCAATGCTTGATTATTGCGAAGGTGGTGTCGCCATGGGGAATGGCGGAGAAGAAATCAAAGCTATGGCAGATCATATAACTGATACTGTCGAAAAAGATGGGCTGCAAAAGGCCTTCCGCCATTTTGGCCTTATTGTGTAATCTTTCTTTTAAAAAAAAGTACTTCATTTTACTGGATAGATGGTGCAACTGCTGGTTTCTCAAACCTTACTCGCTGTTATAAAAAAACATCGTGATGCAAAAACAGACAAACCCAAAATTATTTTTTTGGGTTTGTCTGTTTTTACTTTAAGAATAGACAAGCTCTGGAGAATTTTTTTAATTTATCCAAATAGATCAATTGAATTTTATTAAAATTTCGATAAAAAGCGGGTAGACTTATCAAGGAAAAAGCAATAGAAGGGACTGGTAGAATAATACTTTCTTTTTATTCAACAGATTCTACACAAAAAGAAAGCTCGTATTATGAAAGATTCAGCAATTTAAACGACCCATATGAGATTTCTTTAATGATTTTCTCTTTTTCTAACCAGGTTAACTCTCGACTTAACGATTCAGAAGTTGTTCCTAAATAAGAAGCTAAGTCTTTTTTAGCCATGTTTAATTCAACAATGGGTTCTTTTTCTGTAGAATCAACCAAGCTCATTAAAAAGTGCAACAATCTGTTTCTAACCGTTTCAGTTGTTGCCCAAGCAGTTTGCTGTTCAGAAGTACCCAACCTTTTGGTAATGGCACCTAGCATTTCAATAGAGATACTTGGATGTTCTAAGAGAAGCTCACGGAAATCTTCATGTTTAATTGCACAAATAGAACAATCTGATTGCGCTTGTGCAAAGGCTTCATATACGCCTTTCTTGAATAAAGCTAATTCTCCAGTAAATTCATTTTGATTAACCATTCGGACTAATTGTTCTTTTCCTGTGTCTGATAAACGGTACACACGTAGTTTTCCGCTTTTTAAAAAATAAAAAGAATCGGCCGTTTCTCCAGGCCGATAGATCATCTCTCCATGGAGAAATTGTTTTCGATGGATTAAGGAATGAACCTTTCCCATTTGTTCAGCTGTTAAGGATTGGAATATAGGAACAGCGTGTATACAATACTGTTTTTTCTCTTTGCGTTCACATTCACAAGTATGATGAGATATTGACTGTCTTTTGTCCATTTTATACTCTCCTCTATAATACTTTGTATGTCTTTTTTTTTATCACTTTTCTGCTCTGAAGAATAAATTGAGCAACTACAAACAAAAGAATACTCTTGTACTTGATTTAAATCAAGTAGATATGAAAAAAAATACACTATATTTAGCTTATTGAAATGTTAAAAAAATTCTTGTGTAGATTTTAACAAAACGAGGAGTGTAAATGATGAGTATAAAGTTAACCCAGTCACAAGTAATGTTGCATCAAATGGTTACCGATTTTGCAGATAAAGAAGTAAAACCGTTGGATATATTGATTGATAAACAAAGGAAATTCCCTAGAGAGTTATGGGATAAATTTGTAAACACC
>NZ_DAMDAK010000074.1:8431-8731 GCF_032094055.1 Carnobacterium sp. | reverse complement strand
TTTTTAGGCTTAACGATACCAGAAGAATATGGTGGTGCCGGATTTGATGTTATTGCCAGTTCTCAAACGGTCTATGATTTTGCTGTTCGAAATGCCAGCATGGCCTTTACTTTAGAAGGCCATTATAAGTCAGTTGATCAAGTATTAAAATATGGAACAACTGAATTAAAAGAAAAATATTTGCCTCAAGCAAATCATCGGATTTTTGGATTTTCCTCAACAGAGCCTCAAGGCGGATCTAATGTGATGGGTCATACAGCAAAGGCAGTTAAGGAAGGTGATAAGTGGGTTTTAAATGGC
>NZ_DAMDAK010000074.1:5083-8421 GCF_032094055.1 Carnobacterium sp. | reverse complement strand
ATGGCAATAAAACCATGATAACAAATGGCGGATTAGCGGAAGTATATTGCGTGCTTCTTAAAACTTCCCCAACAGAGTTATCTTGCTTTCTTGTTGATGAAGATATGCCTGGTTTTAAGCATGGAAAAAGAGAGAATTTCATTGGGATGAACGGGACACCGATAGGAGAAATTTTTCTAGAAAATGTTATCGTCAGTGAAGAACATTTGCTTGGAACTGTAGGACAAGGTGTAGCAATAGGAGATAATGCTCACTATGACGCTCGTATTTTGATGGGTGCGATTGCAGCTGGTATTACTGAACATGCCTTGAATATCGCAATTGATTACGCAAAACAACGTGAAGTAAAAGGCGAACCGATCACTCAATTGTATTCTATTCAAGAGAAAATCACAGAAATTGCGATTGCCAAAGAGAATACCCAATTGCTTTATCAAGAGGCAGCTAAATTAAAGACCACAGGTAAGCCTTATGCTAAAGTAGCTACCATGGCGAAATCATATGGCAGCCGCGCTTCATACACTGCAGCCGATCATGCTTTACAAGTGCTAGGTGGCTATGGTTACAGCCGAGAATACCCAGTGGAACATTTATTACGAGATGCCCGTGCTTTGCAGCTTGCTGAAGGATCACTAGAAAAAATGATGATTGAAATAGCTAAAGAAGTTGTAAGTGAGGGAGAGGAGTGAGTTCAATGAGCTTAAAGATTGTCGTATGTATTAAACAAGTACCCGTTTCCAATAACTTAAAAATTGATCCAATGACTAAAAATTTAATTCGCTCAGGAGAACCTGGAGTGATGAATCCTTATGATAAAAACGCCATTGAAGCAGCACTTCGCTTAAAAGATGAGTGGGGAGGAGAGGTTATCTTGTTGTCTATGGGACCCCCAGATTTTGAAATGACTTTGCGACAAGGCTTAGCTATGGGTTGTGATGATGCTGTATTATTAAGTTCAAGAAAGTTCGGTGGAGCAGATACGTTAGCAACAGGCTATGTTTTATCACAAGCTGTCAAGAAATTGAAAAATGTAGATTTAGTTTTATTTGGACGCCAGTCGGTAGATGCTGATACGAGTCAGGTTGGACCAATCGTCTCTGAGTTTTTAGACTGGCCGCAAATTACATTTGTTAGTGAGCTGCATGGTCACGAAAAACAAGTAATGACTGCAACTCGGTTATTAGAAAACATGCAGCAAAAAATTGAATTCCAATTACCGGCAGTGGTGTCGGTTCGCAGTGAATTGAACGAACCGCGTTACCCAAATCCTCGCAATATCCAAAAAAGCTACCAAAAGAGTATTCGTGTTTGGGATGAAAACAATCTAGCTGTTGATGCTGAGAGAATAGGTTTGAAAGGATCGCCAACAGTTGTACGTAATGTATGGGCACCTGAAAAAGAAGTGAAGACTACCACGTTTCTTGAAGGAACACCTGATGAAGCCATTCGTGAATTATTAATACAAATGAGAGCCAGCAATTTGCTCTAAGAAAGGTTGAGAAAAATGACTAGCCAAGAAATTTGGGTATACGCAGAAAAGCATGTAGGAATCATCCAACCCGTTACCTACCAATTGATAACCAAAGCAAAAGAAATTGCTGGTGACAAAAAAGTTGTTGTGATCCTATTTGAAGCAACTAGTAAAAAATTAGAAGATACCATTAAAGAGTATGGTCCTGATGAAATAGTTGTAGTAAAAGATGACCGTTTAAAAGATGCAACCGATTCTGAAATCGCTAATCTAATGGCAGAGTTGGCAAAATGCCGTAAACCAAATAGCATTCTTTTTGGAGCTACGGTTGTTGGACGTTCAATCGCACCTCGTCTGCAAGCAAAGTTGAATACAGGATTGACATCAGATTGCTTGAATTTAGCATTTGATGGTGATTTACTAGTTCAAACAAAACCATCTTATGGGGATAACATTATGTGTGAAATCATCTGTCCTGATCACCGTCCGCAGATGGCTTCAGTGCGGCCAAATACGTTTGAAGCTAAGAAAAGCAATAGTGAATCTATCCTAGTAACAGAAGTAAGTGATTTGTCTTTTAAAGAAGCAAAACGTGTAAGAATCATAGAAGAAACTCCTTTACTATCTAAAAGCGACAGTATTGCAAATGCAGACCGGGTAATAGCATTAGGAAGAGGAGCTGCTGATGAAAAAGCTGTTGCTTTGGCAGAAGAACTTGCCCGCAAACTAGGAGCGAAAATCGGAGTAACACGTCCTCTAACAGATCATCCTAAATTCAGTGGAGACGATCAAATTGGACAATCTGGAAATACGATCGCTCCTAAACTATTGATCAATTTGGGTATCCATGGAGCAGTACAGTATACAACTGGAATTGGAAGCGCAGAACTAATTGTTTCTATTAATAAGGATCCAGAAGCTCCTATCTTCCAACATTCGGATTACAGTTACATTGGAGATTCGGTCAGCTTTTTAGAAGGGTTCTTAAAAGTCGTTCAGTAACGATGAAAGATTGCGTCTTATGATGAAACAATTTTCAAAAAAAGGATAAACATTTACATTTCAACCTGAAATAAAAAATAAAACTTAGGGTTCTATGCAAAGCCCACTAAGAACAACACTATATATCTATAATCATGGATATGTATTGCTGTTTTTTTATATAGGTGAGGTAAAAATGATCCATCAATGCCAGAAGTGGAAGGGCATCTTTTTTAGCAGTCGTTCATCAATTAAACCAACTGCTGTTAGTCTCCAATTATTTTATATGAAAAGATGGATCTGTTTTTTCTGAAATAAGTGCCTGAAATAAAAACAAGCTTATTTAAATTCAAAAAAATGTAGAAACTTGATGTGTGTCAATTTTTATTCAATGCAAATCAACTATACTTCAAGTGTAAAGAAAAAGAGGCGAAGAAAAAACCTCTACTACAAATAAAAAGTATAAAGGAGAAATGAATGATGTCAAAAGCAGTCCTTACATTAGAAGCCTTATCTTGCCCAAGTTGTTTGCAAAAAATCGAGAGCGCAGTAAAAGGGTTGAATGGAATCGATAAAGAGAGTGTAAAAGTTTTATTTAACTCCAGTAAAGTGAAAGCCGATTTTGATGCAGATACTCTTTCTATTGAAGAAATTGAAAAAGCAATCATCGACTTAGGGTACCCAGTTCTTAAAACAAAAGTGAAAGCAGCCTAACTGGCTATAAAACAGAAAGGAAGAATGTATAATGACAGTACTCAACGAAGTAGCAAACAAGTATTTTGAAAAATTAGATATGTTTACAGTAGCGATTACACGGGCACATGGCAAAAATCACCCTGAAGCATTTGAAGTACGAGAATTGTTCAGTGAAATAAATGAGAAAATG
>NZ_DAMDAK010000074.1:0-5073 GCF_032094055.1 Carnobacterium sp. | reverse complement strand
AAATGCAAACAGCGGGTTCAGCTAGACCTAATTTGGATGCAGAATTTATTCAATTGCGTAAAATTACAAACAATTACACCATTCCTGATGATGTTTGCGGAACTTATGCTGCAGTATACAATATGCTTTCTGAAACAGATCAAGCATACCAAGTTTGATGTATTCTTAAGAAAAATGTGATCCTAGAAAGAAGCTGGATATTCTTTCTGGGATTTTTTTCTTAACTAGCTTAAATAAAGTGAATAGAAAGTCTCCAAACTTGATAGCCGTCAAGTTATACATTTTGAAATTGTTCTATACTTTATTTAACAACAAAATACACATTGGAGGAAAAAATCATGCAGCACTATATACTAAGCAAGAAAAATCAAATGACGTTGATCAGCGGTATGTTGATCGGGTTAGGGTTCTTTAGCCAATTCATTTTAGAAAATGTAACGATTTCTGAATGGTCTTTGATCATCGCTTCTATTTTCGGAGTCGCCCCGATTACTATCCAAGCGTATCAAGCCATAAAAGTAAAAGTTGTGAGTATCGATTTGCTAGTCACGATCGCTGTTATCGGAGCTTTCTTAATCCAAAATTACGAAGAAGCAGCTATTGTTACCTTCTTATTTTTATTTGGGCATTTCTTGGAACAACGTACATTAAATCAAACCCGTTCTGCTATTAAAGAATTAACTGAAATGGCACCAGAAAGTGCTTTAAGGCAAATGGAAGATGGAGAATTTGAAGAAGTAGATGTGGAAGAAGTAGACGAAGGAGAGGTCTTACTCGTTAAAACCGGTGCGAAAATCCCGGTAGATGGAACCGTTATTTCAGGTGAAGGCCACATCAATGAAGCCAGTATCACCGGTGAATCCGTTCCAGCAAACAAAACAGTTGGTTCAGAAGTCTTTGCAGGCACCATTTTGGAAAATGGAACGATCCAAATTCGTGCTGATCGAGTAGGAGAAGACACGACATTTGGAAAAATCATTGAATTGGTAGAAGAAGCACAAGATTCTAAGTCTGAAGCAGAACGGTTCATTGACCGCTTTGCCAAATACTACACGCCAGTTGTCTTGGTACTGGCATTTGGTGTGTGGCTGTTCAGCCAAAATATTGAATTGGCGATTACCATTTTGGTGCTAGGCTGCCCAGGGGCATTGGTTATCGGAGTTCCAGTTTCGAATGTTGCAGGTATTGGAAATGGTGCTCGTAATGGGGTTCTGCTAAAAGGAAGCGAAGTTATTCATGACTTCAGCCGAGTGGATACGATTGTATTTGATAAAACAGGAACTTTGACAGTAGGGAACCCAACTGTAGCGGAAACAGAATTTTATGGAGAAGAGAGCACTGAAGTACTCGGTTATTTGGCAAGTGTGGAACGCGAATCCGATCACCCGCTTGCAAAAGCTGTCCTCCAACAAATTGGCGAAACGACTTTTTCTACCGTTGAAGGAACAGAAGTTGTCAAAGGGGGCGGTGTTGTAGCACATGTGGATGGACACCGGCTAGCTATTGGGAATGTTGCATTGATGGAAAAAGAACACGTAGCATTTAGTAAAAAAGCACAAAAAGACGTGGAACGCTTTGAAGAAAATGGCAACTCGCTGGTACTGACAGCGGTCGATGGCGAATTGAAGATTCTGATGGGTATTCGTGATCAAGTTCGTCCGGGAGTAAAAGAAGACCTGCAAGAGTTGAAAACATTAGGCGTAAAAAATCTAGTTGTTCTTTCTGGCGATAATCAAGGAACGGTGGATGCTGTTGCTCGTGAGCTAGGGTTAACAGAAGCACATGGACACATGCTGCCAGAAGATAAATCGGCTCATATTGAGAAACTGCAAAGAGCAGGCCAAGTCGTTGCTTTTGTTGGAGATGGGGTCAACGACAGTCCTTCCTTAGCTTTAGCGGATATTGGAATTGCGATGGGAAATGGGACAGACGTTGCCATTGAAACATCCGATGTTGTCTTAATGAACTCTGATTTCAGCCGTTTGCCGCATGCGTTAGGTTTGACGAAAGCCACAGCACTAAATATGAAACAAAATATTATTATCGCAGTGGGTGTAGTCTTGGTCTTATTGGCCAGCGTCTTCTTCAGTGAGTGGATGAATATGTCTATCGGCATGCTGGTCCATGAAGGAAGCATCTTAGTCGTTATTTTCAATGGAATGAGACTATTGAACTATCGTTTAAAAGGTAAAAGAGCCCGCAAGAAAATCGAAGCTAACCTGACATCAGAAGCAGCGCATACTGTTTAAATTCTTTAGAAGAAGGCACCTACCAAATAGGAGGCTGCTAAAGGAGCAGATAGGATTATTTGACTCTTTAGCAGCTTCATTTATTGGGTGGTGTTTTTTGCTGTTTAGGTTCCAAAAAATTGTGAACAAGTTTGACATAATAATGGAATAAAAAAGTAAATTGAATACAAAATAATAGATTAAAAATAAAGTACGTGATATAAATAACAGAATGCAAATGTAAACTATAGAATTCAGTTAGAGTACATCCATTTATACGCATTTTTCTTTAGGTAACCTTTCGATGGCTCTCATGCTGGAAAAGGATTCCCTACTTTATGAATAAAATAGAACTATGCGAAATTATAAAATCTCTAAAAGGACCAAAATAAAAAAATATGATTCATACGATTCTGAGAAGTTACTGACTCACTACACTAGATAGCAGATGTATCCACTACTCCTTAGCCAAATTCCCTTTTTGAATTGCCAAATGAAGAAACTATGCTGTGTTTTATTTTTTAATGCAACTAATCGCTTGAAGTAGTAAGGGGAGGCTTTTAAATGGAGGACTTACAATTTCATTTTCAACCTAAAGTCGATGTGCAAAACAAACGACTGATTGGATATGAGGTCTTATTAAGGAATAATGAGCAACATCCGTATTACCCAGTTGTAAAAATGGCTGAAATAATCCACGATAGAAAAGAGCATTCGCTTTTCTTAAAGTGGTTCCAAGAAGAACTGATGCGTTTGGTGGTTTTATGTCCAACCGTACAATTTTCAATTAATTTTGCACCAAAACAATTATTTTACCCGGAGACTCATGTCTTTTTTACCGAAATGCAGCCATATGCTAAACAATTGACTATTGAAATAACAGAAGATGCTCCATTATTTACTGCTTCAAACGATACGATTAATTCTTTAACGATCGACCAGCATTTTTTGTCTATTTTTGCCTCAATCAAAGAAAAAGGGTATTGCATTGCATTAGATGATGTTGGCTCAGGGAGGAATTCGTTAGAGGAGGTCTTAAAATACACTCCTTATCTGGATCAAATTAAATTTTCAATGGTAAATTGTAGTAAAAAGAAGCTAACCGAAGCGACCTTGCAGCTTTTCTTGCATGCTTGGCAACGTTTCTCTGAAGACTATCAACTTGACCTCATCATAGAAGGTGTTGAAAATCAAAAAATGAGCGATGAATTGAGAGAACAAGGGATGTTTCTTCAGCAAGGATACTATTTTGGAAAACCTTCAAAATGTATAAAAAAAGGTTATTAACAACTTACTGACTTTATTTGTTTCCTGTGACTAGCTGATGAAAGGAGTTTGTTATGCTGTCATCTATTTTTTTAAGTGTGATTGCCAATATTTCTATTCTTTGTACCGTATCCTATGTTTTTGTTAAATTGATCCCAAAAGAAAAAAATTATACGCTTAGCTTAAAAAAGAAGCTAGGGATGATCGGCATAGCTAGTATAACGAGCTTCATTTTAATGCTTTTTTCAGTTACCTTACCTGAAGAAGCAATACTGGATTTCCGACAAATTATTTTGATTCTGCTGGTTTATTATTTTGGTCCTTCAGTTTCTATTCCAACTGCCTTTTTGATTGCAGCATTGCGTTTGTTATTAGGAATTAATCCTGCTTCGATTCATACCGCGTTTGTGTATGTTTTGCTGGGACTTTTATTGCCGTATGTTAGCAGCAAGTTAACAAAACGATTTAATAATTACGCTGTTTTATCTGGGCTTAATGTGGTTTGCGTTGCAGCTATTAGCCTGAATTTGTACTTTTTATATGATGATATTTTATTGAGTATCCTTATTTGCTTTAGTTTACTGATTCTTTCTAGTATTGTAGTCATTGCAGTGACTGCTTTTATAGAAGATTTAATAAAAAATCTTCATCTGTATTTAGAGGAACAAGAACACGCCCAAATGGATTACTTGACCGGCTTATACAATATGAGAGCGTTCAATAAAAAATGGAAAATGATCCAAGCGGATAAATCAATCACTAAGACCGCTTTTATGATATTAGACATCGATCATTTTAAATGGATCAATGACAATTATGGACATGCAAATGGAAATTTTATTTTGCGGCAATTAGCAGTAATTTTAAATGTTGGAGCTCCAGATCATGAACTGATTTACCGTGTGGGTGGAGAAGAATTTTGTTTGATTTTAAATCATTTGTCTTATGAAGAACAAAAAGAAGTGGCTGAAAATATTAGAGTCAGCGTGGCAGGTAAAGAATTCTTACTGGAAAATGGAGCGGGCATCAACATAACCGTATCAATTGGTTTGGCTGCTTCTAGCCAACAAAAAGATATGAAGAAACTGTTTCGGTTAGCAGATCGGTGCTTATACATGGCAAAAGATCAAGGAAGAAACCAAGTGATCGGAGCAACACTGGAAAGTGAGTAGAACGAAAGAAGCAAATAAAACTGTTCGAACGTTAAGCAATCAGTTTTTAGACCAAAAAAGATTCGACTGGTCTACTGCACAACCTTTCTGATTGAAAGCATAATGAATATGAAAAAATAACTAGAAAGGGTAAGCAGCTACAATTGGAGCAAGTTGTAGCGAAAGAACAAGCATGGTATCATTTGACTAAGATCCACTTTTTAGGGAAAGTAAGTAGAATGTACAAGCAATAGAGTGCGTACATTCCCTATATTTTGATTTAATTTGATAGATAAAAGGAGAACGTTAAAATGAAATCACGCGCAGCAGTTGCATTTGGACCAGGTCAACCTCTTGAAATCGTAGAAATTGATGTAGCAGGACCTAAAAAAGGGGAAGTATTAGTTAAAATTACAGATACAGCTGTT
>NZ_DAMDAK010000073.1:12766-13320 GCF_032094055.1 Carnobacterium sp. | reverse complement strand
TTATCTCCCATTAAAACAGCTACACGACGTTCAGCTTGAGCAGCATCATCGATTCTGACACGGATAAGCGTTCTCGTATCTGGGTCCATTGTCGTTTCCCACAGTTGCCCAGCATTCATTTCTCCCAGTCCTTTATACCGCTGCAAAATATAATTCTTACCAAAAGCTTTCGTTACATCGACCAACTCATCATCAGTCCAAGCATAAGCAATTTTTTCTTTTTTTCCAGTTCCTTTTGATAATTTATATAAAGGCGGCATAGCTAAATAAATTTTTCCAGCTTCAAATAAAGGTTTCATATACCGGTAGAAAAACGTCAATAATAACACTTGAATATGAGCTCCATCCGTATCAGCATCCGTCATAATAATAATTTTATCGTAATTACAAGCTGCTAAATCAAATTCTGGTCCTACTCCAGCACCGATCGTATAAATCATGGTATTGATCTCTTCATTTTTCATAATATCTTGTAATTTCGCTTTTTCAGTATTAATGACTTTTCCGCGTAACGGTAAGATCGCTTGGAATTTACGGTCTCGTCCTTGTTTTGC
>NZ_DAMDAK010000073.1:10203-12756 GCF_032094055.1 Carnobacterium sp. | reverse complement strand
ACAATTCATTCCGCTTCGCATTTTTGCTTTGTGCTGGTGTGAGTTTTCCTGATAACAGCGAATCATTCTTTTTCCGTTTTTTTCCGTTTCGGCTTTCTTCCCGTGCTTTTCTAGCCGCGTTTCGTGCTTCTCTTGCTGAAAGGGCTTTGCGAATCAGTTGTTGGCTCGTTTCTCCATTCTCTACTAAGTAAAAGCCTAATTGTTCACAAATTACTGCTTCAACTGCTCCACGGGCCTGCCCTGTACCTAGCTTGCTCTTCGTTTGCCCTTCAAACTGAAGCAGGTCTTCAGGAATACGTACAGAGATGATTGCTGCCAATCCTTCTCTAAAATCACTGCCTTCTAGGTTTTTGTCTTTTTCTTTTAACAAATTGACCTTACGAGCATAGTCATTGAAGCTTTTTGTCAAAGCTGTTTTCATGCTGGATTCATGAGTCCCGCCATCTTTTGTTCTGACATTATTAACAAAAGACAAAATGTTTTCGGAATAGCCATCATTATATTGAAAGGAAAATTCTACTTCAATCGCATTGTTTTCTCCTGAAAAATAAGCTACAGGAGTTAGGGTATCTTTGTCTTCATTTAAATAAGCTACAAATTCTTTTATTCCTTCTTCATAATGAAAAACATCTGATTGGTCATTTCGTTCATCAATCAATTCAATTCGAAGGTTTTTTAATAGAAAAGCTGATTCTCTTAACCGTTCAGAAAGAACATCGTAGGAATATTTTGTTGTAGAAAAAATTGTCGCATCCGGTTTAAAGTGTACGGTTGTCCCATTCTTTTTCTGGCTGTTCTTTCTCTTTGTCAAAGTTCCTTTGGCTTTTCCGCCATGAACAAACTCTTGCTTGTATTCAATACCTTCTCTAACGATCGTAACTGTCAGCCATTCTGAAAGTGCATTAACTACACTGGCTCCAACGCCGTGTAATCCGCCAGAAGTCTTATAGCCGCCTTCTTGTCCGAATTTACCACCAGCATGCAATACCGTAAAAATAACTTGAACTGTTGGAATACCAGAAGCATGCATCCCTATGGGCATCCCGCGTCCGTTATCTTTTACGCTGACACTATCGTCTTTATGCAATGTCACTACGATTTCATTTCCATAGCCAGATAAAGCTTCATCTACTGAATTATCTACGATTTCATAAACTAAATGATGCAAGCCTCTTGTATCTGTAGAACCAATATACATTCCTGGTCGTTTACGTACAGCCTCTAGCCCTTCTAGGACTTGAATAGAAGCATCGTTGTATTCTGTTTTTCTTTGCATGTATAAAAACTCCTTAAATCCTTATTCCGTAATACGTAGTGGTAAAAATTAACATACGTTCAAAAGAAATTTCTTCTCTTTCAACGTCTTTCATTAACGTTTTCACTTTGTATTCAACCGTTTATTTCGTTAAGCATCTATTCAATAATACTCTAACTATAAGGGATTGAAAAGAAAAAATCACCCTTTTTATTAAAAAAACGAAAGTATGTTCGCATACAAAAAGTATACGCCATGCTTTCTTATTAAACAAGTTTCATTATAAAAAAGCAAGTCAAATCCTACTAAAGAATTTTTTTAGTGACTTTTTCTTTAGATTTAGCTATATTCTGCTTTCAGCTCATTCATATTCCTTGATTTTTACTAGCCTTAAAATAAAATAAATGGTAAAATGTGGCGTATCGGCAATTAAATTGCTGAGTTAGGAGTGAATTAATTGCTTAAAATAATCCTTATGTTCATTACAGCCTATTTACTCGGATCCATTCCATCTGGAGTATGGATAGGCAAAAAACTCTACGGAAAAGACATCCGAAATTATGGCAGTGGAAACTCTGGAACGACGAATACTTTTCGGGTCTTAGGAGTAAAAGCGGGAATTCTTGTTTTGTTTGCTGATGTTTTAAAAGGAACTCTTGCCGCTAGTCTCCCTTACTTATTCGATTCCAATCTTAATCCAATGGTGGTAGGGCTTGGGGCAATCATAGGACACACCTTCCCTGTTTTTGCACAATTTAAAGGTGGCAAAGCCGTAGCAACGAGTGCCGGTGTGCTATTAGCCTATAACCCGCCGTTTTTTATCTATTGTGTATTGTTGTTTTTGGTTATTTTATTTTTTTCACGTATGGTCAGTTTTTCCAGCATGCTTTCCTTGCTGATTATAACACCCTCTACTCTTTTAACAAATGACTGGATTTTAACAACTATTGCTGCTCTCTTAACTATTTTTATTATTTACCGACATAAAGACAATATAAAAAGAATACGCACGGGTACAGAAAGTAAGGTTCCATTCGGTTTCGGTTACAAAAAAGATCCCAAGTAGGAATTTTAACATTGCCAAATCAAACGCCTGACAGAATTAAACTGTCAGGCGTTTTTTTGATGATTTACTCGATTGTAATGTCGTAGTGGCAATTAAATTGACCATTCGGTTCCAATAGCTGGATTCCCATTTTTTCTTCTAGTTTCCCGCTTGCATCAGTTGCATCAGCAATTCCAAACCATGGTTCAATACATACCAACGGAGCATCTTGTTTAGCAGGAGACCAAATCCC
>NZ_DAMDAK010000073.1:9734-10193 GCF_032094055.1 Carnobacterium sp. | reverse complement strand
TAAGGGAAGTTTTCAAAAGAAACAGCAATTCCATGTGGTGTTTTATCAGAACGAATAGAAAAAGTATTTTTATTCTTTGTCTCATAAATTAAAGCATCTTGGTCAAATAAAGCTCTTCTCAAAGCAATGTCTGTATTTGTCTGTCCCAATGTCCGATTTTCGAGATCCAAATAGGAACCTTTCAATGGGATAACTGTTCTTGAGCGTTTAGGAAGAAAACTCAAGTAATAGTCTTCAAACGAAGTCTCATTCGTTAAAGGAATATTAAACCCGGGATGTCCCCCGATTGAAAAATACATCTTTTCTTGATGGTTTAAATTTTCTACTTGATACGCTACTCTAACCGTTTGCTTTTCTAACGAATAGGTAAGCGTCAAACGAAAATCAAATGGGTAATTTTCTTTAGTAGCTTCATTTGCTGTTAATTCTAAAGCTACTTCAGATTCGCTTTGATGGGTC
>NZ_DAMDAK010000073.1:3012-9724 GCF_032094055.1 Carnobacterium sp. | reverse complement strand
CCATAAATATTCAATCTGGTTTTCTTTATTTTTGACACTAGTTAATTCTGCCCCTTTTTCAGAAACAGTAACAACTAGATATTGATTTTCTAATGTGATCACTTTTATTCCCCCAGTAACCTTTTATTCATTAAACAAACCTATTATTTAATAAATTCGCTCTTTATTTAATGCATCGATGAATTTTGTATTGTGAACTCGGATATAGGTTCCTTTCATTCCCAATGACTTAGACTCAATAATACCACCAGATTCTAACTTTCTCAATGCATTCACAATCACTGAACGGGTTATCCCGATTTTAGCTGCTACATTGGAAGCAGTCAAACGCCCTTCCAGCCCATTCAATTCTTCAAAAATAGCTTGGACTGCTTTCAGCTCACTATAAGACAGTGTCTTCATGGCAATTTGAACATTTGCAATGTCTCTAGCTTCTTCTTCGATCTGGGTTGATTTTTTATATAAAATCTCAATCCCTACAACTGTAGCAGCATGCTCCCCTAATATCAAATCGTCATCGTTAAACTCCGGTGATAAACGGGCTAGAAGCAAAGTGCCTAACCGTTCTCCAGCTGCGTAGATAGGAATAATGGTCGTTAGCCCGTTTTTGAATAAATCTCGTGTTTCAATTGGAAAAACGGTATAGTCGCTCTCAATTCCAATGTTTGAACGTGTTTCACTGATTTCAAGCATGCTGGCGGCATACTCGCAAGGAAATTCCTTTGCCGTTAACATCTCTTTTACGCGTTCATTGTTGATTTCGTGTTTTTCATTATACCCTAACAGGATTCCTGCTTCATCAATGAGATAAGCATTCACATTCAATATATCTGCAAGTATACCAGCCATATCAGTAAAAGGCAGCTTGCCTTCTTCAGTCGGATCGTTATTCACTACCCCGCCTTTTTTTTGTAGCATATTATTTATTTTACGCATTTTTTGAAGCAAACCACTCATAGGCTAATCCTCCAAGCATGTATTATAAAATGTATCGGCTTAAATCTTTATCTTCAACGATATGGGCAATTTTTTCATTGACATAATTTTGCGTGATCGTAATTTCTCCCATTTGCATATCGGGTGCTTCAAATAACAGATCTTCCAATAGTCTTTCTAAAATCGTGTGTAAACGACGAGCTCCGATATTATCCGTTTCTTGGTTTACCCGATAAGCAATATCTGCTAGTTGCTCAATGGCTTCAAAAGTAAAGGTTACTTCAATATTGTCTGTCTCTAATAAAGCAATATATTGTTTAACCAACGCGTTATTAGGTTCTGTTAAAATTTTAACAAAATCTTCTTTTGACAGATCATCTAGTTCTACACGAATTGGAAAACGTCCTTGTAATTCTGGAATTAAATCACTTGGTTTAGATACATGGAAAGCACCTGAAGCAATAAACAGGATATGATCTGTTTGGATCGTCCCATATTTGGTAGTCACTTGTGAGCCTTCAACGATCGGCAAGATGTCACGTTGAACACCTTCACGAGATACTTCTCCTGAGTTACTGCTTTTAGATGTAATCTTGTCAAATTCATCGATGAAGATAATTCCAGAATTTTGAGCCAGTGCTATAGCTTCAGCATGGATATCTTCTCGGTTGACTAACTTTTCTGATTCTTCTTGAATTAAAATATCGAGAGCTTCTCTAACCGTTACGGAACGCTTTACTTTGTTTTTTGGACGTAAAGCTCCTAATGTATCGTTCAAATCAATGCCCATTTGTTCTAAACTGGCATTCATAGGAGAGTTCATCGTTTTTTTACTTTCTTCAACAGCAATCGTTACTTCTCTGTTATCTAATACACCATCACGAATCTGCTGTTTAATGGTTTCTCGATTTATTGAAATAGATTCTGGAACTTCTGTTTCAGTTTCGTCTTCTTCCTCGCTATCTGCACTTGGATTCAATCCCATACCTTTCAGCATGGCTTCAAATGGGTTAGGCGCAGCTGTTTCTTTTTTCTCTTTTTTAATACCTGGCACTAAGATTTTAGCTAAGCGATCAATAGCTATTTTTTCAGCTTTTATATACACACTTGAATATTGACGCTTTTCAACCAGCAAAATAGCTGCTTCAACTAAATCGCGTACCATCGATTCTACATCACGACCAATATACCCTACTTCAGTAAATTTAGTAGCTTCTACCTTAATAAAAGGTGCTTTAACAATTGTTGCTAAGCGGCGCGCAATTTCTGTTTTCCCTACCCCTGTTGGTCCAATCATCAATATATTTTTAGGTGTAATATCTTTTTGGAAATCTTCATCTAGTTGCAAACGACGGTACCGATTGCGTAAAGCTACAGCAACTGATTTTTTTGCGTTGGTTTGTCCAATAATATAATTATCTAATTCTGCAACAATTTCTCTGGGTGTCATATTTTCTAAAGTATTCATTCTTTTCTCACGTCCTTATAATTCTTCAACAACGATGTTGTGGTTAGTATAAACACAAATATCTGCAGCTACATTTAAGCTTTCTTCTGCAATTTCTGCTGCAGTTAGGTCCTTGCCATATTTTTTTAATGCTCGTCCTGCAGAAAGGGCAAAATTACCGCCGGAGCCAATTGCTAAGATGCCATCATCTGGTTGAATAACTTAACCTGAACCTGAAACGAGCAACATCTCTTCTTTATTCATCACAATCAGCAAAGCTTCTAATTTTTGAAGTGCTCGGTCTGTCCGCCATTCTTGTGCCAATTCAACTGCAGCACGTGTTAAATTGCCTTTATATTCATTTAATTTTGCTTCAAATTTTTCTTCTAAGGTAAATGCATCGGCTACGCTTCCAGCAAAACCAACTAGTACTTTATCATTGTATATGCGGCGCACTTTACGAGCTGTGCCTTTCATAATGACACTTTCGCCCATCGTGACTTGCCCGTCTCCTGACATGGCACAAGCCCCGTTGTGTTGGATTGCAAAAATCGTTGTAGCATGAAATGTTGTCATTCTTTTTTCCTCCATCATCATCTCGTCAGCTAACTTAACGTATTAAGCACGTGGATGAAACTGACGATAATTTTTTTGTAAATGTTCTTTTGTAACGTGTGCATAGATTTGCGTAGAAGACAAACTGGCATGACCTAATAATTCTTGAACGGTCCGCAAATCTGCCCCATTATTTAATAAATGAGTAGCAAATGTGTGCCTTAACATATGAGGGTGAATATCGGCAGTTAAACTGCTCTTTTTTATAATCTGATTCAAAATATATTCAATTCCTGAAGCCGATAGTTGATCCCCGTATTGGTTCACAAAAAGATAGTCATGCTCTTTATGGTATTTTGTCATTAAAAGAGCACGTCCTTTTCTGAGGTACTCTTGTAAAGATACAGCTGCGTAGTGCCCAAAAGGAACGTACCGTTCTTTATTACCTTTCCCATGGATCAAAACGACACTTAAATCAAAATCGATATCTTTTAATTGAATGTTTTTACATTCACTAAGCCTTATTCCTGTTCCATAAAGAACCTCTAAAAGAGCTTCATTTCGAAAATCAAGCGGCTTTTCTCCTTTTACAGCTTGAAATAAAGCATCCATCTCTTTTTCATAAAAAAATCGAGGCAAACGAAGCGTTTTCTTTTTTAAATGGATATAAGAAAACGGATTTTCCGTTACAACTTGATTTTTTAAAAGAAATTGATAGAATGCTCTCAGACTTGATATTTTTCTTGAAATGGTATTGCGGCTTAATTCTCGCTGGCTTAATTCTCCTAAAAAAATACGAACATCTTGTAAACTGACTTTTTCGTATTGAGCGTCACCCGTTGCTGCTAAGAAATCTGAAAATTCGGTAATGTCTTCTTCATATGCTTTTTTAGTGAGCTCAGAATAATGACGTTCAGTAATCAAATACCGCAAAAAAACTTCTTTCATTTCACAGTTATCCAAAAAAAACCCTCCACTCATATGACAAAATTACTTTATCATAGAAATAAAGGGAATACAATTGAATATGCTGATTGCAGTTTAAACTTATTGTTTTTTTAACCTATTTCATCAAGAGGACTAAAACTGAATGTTCAAACTCGTTAATTTTGAACTTCTTCTTTATAATCACAATTGCTGCAGATGACTTGTTTTTTGCCTTTCGTCTTCTTTTCAACTAAATAATGATCGCATTTTGGACAGTTTCTGCCAATAGGTTTATCCCAAGACACGAATTCACAGGCTGGATACCGATCACATCCATAAAACAAACGATTTTTCTTAGATTTTCGTTCAATGACTTGTCCTTCTTTACATAATGGATAAGTGACACCAATTTCTTTGACAATCGCTTTCGTATTGTGACATTCCGGAAAATTACTGCACGCATAGAACTTTCCATATCGTCCAAGTTTAATTACCATTGGATGCCCGCATAAATCACAATCAAATCCAGCAGGTTCGTCTTTGATTTGAATTTTTTCAATCGTTTCTTCAGCATTTTTTACTTCTTTAATAAAAGGATGATAGAATCGATCAATTACATTGACCCATTCTTCTTTCCCTTCTTCAACAGCATCCAAGTCTTTTTCCATTTCTGCTGTAAAATGAATATCTACGATTTGCGGGAAGAATTCTACGACTAAGTTATTCACAATAACGCCTAATTCGGTTGGTTCGAAACGTTTACTTTGCAATTTCACATAGTATCTTTTTTGAATCGTGTTCAGCGTCGGGGCATACGTAGACGGACGTCCAACACCATTTTCTTCCAGTGTCCGAATCAATGTCGCTTCAGAAAAACGAGCAGGCGGCTGTGTAAAATGTTGTTTAGGTTCAATGTCAACAGACTTAACCAGATCCCCTATTTCTAATTCAGGCAAGATGTTTTCTTTTTCTTCTTTGCCATCATCTGTTCCTTCCACATAAACTTTTTGGTAGCCAGGAAATTTAAGAGTGGAACCATTTGCTCTGAATAGAACGGCATTTTGAACAATATCGACTTTTACCGTATCAAAAATAGCTGCTGTCATTTGACTGGCAACTAAACGTGACCAGATAAGGTTATACAATTTATATTGATCTTTAGTTAAATATTTTTCAATTTCTTGAGGTGTCCGCATCACACTTGAAGGCCGAATGGCTTCATGCGCGTCTTGAGCACTAGCTGATTTTTTAGCAATACGCGGTTTTGAAGCAGCGTATTCAGCACCAAATTCTTTAGTAATGTATTCAGCAGCTTCATTTTTAGCCGAATCAGCAATACGTGTGGAGTCTGTCCGCATATACGTGATCAACCCAACAGCACCGCCGCGACCTAACGATATTCCTTCATACAGCTGTTGAGCAATCATCATTGTTTTTTGTGTTCTGAAGTTTAACTTCCGAGCGGCTTCTTGTTGCAGACTACTTGTTTTAAATGGCAAAGCAGGATTCCGTTTGCGTTCTTTTTTGGTTACTTTGGTTACTTCAAAATCTTTGCTTTTTATTTCTTGGATGACTTTTTGAACATCTTTATTGTTTTTTAACTCCATTTTTTTACCGTTTAATCCATAGAAAGAAGCTTTAAATTTTTTGGTGCCTTTTTTAAAGTTTCCTCCAATACTCCAATATTCTTCCGGTTTAAAAGCATTGATTTCATTTTCTCGATCACAAATCAGTTTTAGTGTAATCGACTGGACACGACCAGCACTTAAGCCTTTTTTTACTTTTTTCCATAAAATAGGGCTTAATGTATAACCAACCAAACGGTCGAGAATTCTTCTCGCTTGTTGAGAATTAACTAATTCCATATTAATAGAACGAGGTTCTTTAAAAGCACCTTTAACAGCTTCTTTTGTGATCTCATTAAAGACAACTCGATTCTTGTCACTTCTGTCTAAACCAAGAAGGTAGCTAAGGTGCCAAGCAATAGCCTCTCCTTCTCTGTCCGGGTCAGCTGCTAGAAAAACTTTTTCAGCCTTTTTTGCATAACCTTTTAATTCTTTTATTAGTGGTCCTTTTCCGCGAATAGAAATGTATTCTGGTTGATAATTATTTTCTACATCAATTGCCATACGGCTTTTCGGTAAATCCCGAATATGACCTAAACTGGCAACAACTTTATAATTCTTGCCTAAATATTTTTCAATTGTTTTTGCTTTAGCCGGCGATTCAACGATCACCAAGTATTTATAGGCCAATGGAATGCTCCTTTCAAATGAGCTCTTATTTTCTCCTTTCAGCTTTTTTAATAGTTGAAAGAGAAATCGTTAATCATCTTATGCTATCCAATGCCCTTTTGTCAACTATTGAAATCCCGACTCAGCTAAAAAGTTGTTTTTTTAACTATAATATAGAAGAGTTTTTTCACTATTCCTCTTTTTTTGTGAGGGTTCAATAGGACAATTCCTCTAAAATATGCTCAACTGACAAAACACATTTGGCTCCATGTAAAATCAATTCATTTGTACCTGCTGAATAAGGATTAGTAATTGCTCCAGGAACAGCAAATACTTCTCTTCCTTCTTGCAACGCAAGATTCGCTGTAATCAAACTTCCACTACGAGACTTTGCTTCGACTACTAATGTCCCTACAGATAGTCCTGCGATAATACGATTTCTCATTGGGAAATGCTGTTTCAATGGTTTTTCGCCTAGAGGGTACTCAGACAGCAGCAAATGATCTCTGCCGATTTCAGCTTGTAACGCTTTGTGTTCAAATGGATAAGCGAGATCTAATCCGGTTCCGACTACCGCAATCGTTTTTCCTTTTTTTGAAATGGTCTTTTGGTG
>NZ_DAMDAK010000073.1:902-3002 GCF_032094055.1 Carnobacterium sp. | reverse complement strand
TTGGTGAACTGCATAATCAATTCCTTTGGCTAATCCGCTGACCAGAACAAAGTCGTTTTCTATCAATTCAGGAAGCAATTGGTCTAAAATAAAGATGCCATATGCCGTATTTTCCCTAGCTCCTACAACCGCTAACAGCTTCTGTTCCAACAAAGCTAAGTTTCCTTGATAAAAAAGAACAACAGGAGGATTGTAAATTTGTCTTAAATATTCAGGATAGCGGTTATCTAATATCGTCAACCAATGAATGTGTTCTTTTTTATACCGATCCATCACTGCTTCTAGTTGAATAGCTGCATAACTGTTTAGAAAAATGGCAGTATTCTTTGAGGATAAGGCTGCTTTTATTGCCAGTTGTGCAGCAGATAAATCAGGATCATCCAATAAAGCTGTTAACATTCGAATTTGGGTGATGGGACCTACTCCCCGGCAATGTGCTAGATGAAAAATTTTGTTTCTTAGTAAATGGTCTTCCATTCTGTTTACTCCTTTTCCTAGTAGTAGTTGTGACGCTAACATCAAAAGTACTATCCGCAAGATCATCACCTTTTCATTTATTTCAAAAAAAGATTCTACGATATTTGACGTTGGTCAGTAACGAAATTGTGTTCTTTTAATTCAAAACAACTTAGAAACACTTTTCAGAAACTTGCGAAGGAATAGGGGGCTTGCCGCCATGAAAAGGATGCAACGAGAATTACTTAGCGTCAGGCTTTAGCAGCTACGCTAAGTTTGACGCTTGCAGTTTTGAGACGTCTTCGGCTCAAAACGGTCCCATGGCTTACCACAAGCAACCCCATAGGCCGGAGATAGTTTCCTTACCAACTCTAGAAATTAGAGAACCAAAAGAAATAGAGTACGGATGAGACAACAGTCTTATCCGTACTCTATTTCTTAATTCTTTTTCGTAACGTGTTTTAAAATTGAGTTAATTTATCTCTCACTGGAGCAAAAGAATGGCGGTGAATAGGACAGACTCCTAATCGGTCCAATCCCTCTAAGTGATTTTTAGTTCCATACCCTGCATTTTTAGCAAAGTCATAGCCCGGATAGAGAAGATCGTACTCAGCCATTATTCGGTCACGGGTCACTTTTGCGATAATACTAGCCGCTGCAATCGACAGACTTTTAGCATCTCCTTTAACGAAACTTTCTTGCGGAATCGCTGTAGGCAATTGCATTGCATCAATTAAAAGATGGTCGGGAACGATCGGTAACTGCTGGATAGCCTCTAACATAGCCAATTTAGTAGCCTGGTAGATGTTTACTTCATCAATAATCCCATGTTCTTTTATGCCAATACCGATCCCTAAAGCAGTTGCTTGAATTTCATCAAATAATTGTTCTCGTTTTTTATGGGAAAGCTGTTTTGAGTCATTGATCCCCAAAATAGAAACATCTTTTGGTAAGATGACTGCTGCTGCTACCACTGGTCCAGCTAAAGGACCACGTCCGACTTCATCAATTCCAGCAATCCTAACATCCTCTTGGTTGGTCCACAAACGGTTTTCAATCTGCAGCATTCTTTGTTGTTGTTCTTTTAAATCCTGCTGTTTCTTAAAACTTTTTTCCCATGATTTTAAAGCTGCGGCGACTCCTTTTCTTGGATCAGCTTGAAGAACAGTCAATTGTTCATCAAGTGGATGGTCAATCGTTAAAAGCAGTTTTTTAATAGCTGCAATCGATAAAGGTTTGTCCATCTTATTTTTCACCTGTTTCTGATAAGGGGGTAGACGGAAGTGTATCAAGTGTATAACGGCCTACTTTTCCATTTCGTATTTCATAAATAATCATTTCAGCTGCACGGCTGTAATCTTCTCTAAAGCCTCTTCTTTCACTAATCAACATTAACAACTCTGGAGGTGTCAAAGCCAACTCTGCTGCCGATAACTTATAGCGAGCCGCTAAATTTTCGGGATAATTTTTTTGAAATCTTTCTATTCCATATAAAGCTATATCATCCAACTGCAAAATAGTATCTTTTATGGCACCTGTCAAAGCTAATTTTTTACCTGTTTCTGGATCTTCGAATTTTGGCCATAAAATACCCGGCGTATCCAATAAGTCCAGTTCTTTATTTAATCTTAACCACTGTTGTGC
>NZ_DAMDAK010000073.1:0-892 GCF_032094055.1 Carnobacterium sp. | reverse complement strand
TAACACCCGGTCTGTTCCCTGTTTTAGCAATGTTCTTTTTGACAAATCGATTGATCAAAGTCGATTTCCCAACGTTCGGAATGCCGATACTCATTGCTCGGATAGCTCGTGGCTTTCGCCCTTGAGCTGCCATACGATCAAATTTAGGTTTTAATAATCTTTTGGCCTCACTCATTACTTTCTTCATCCCAATACCTTCTTGAGCTACGATCGGCACAGCAGAAATTCCTTGATTGTTAAAATATGCTACCCATTTTTGAACTAAAGCAGCATCAGCCAAGTCGCTTTTATTTAAAATTACAATGCGCGGTTTCTCTCCAATTAATTCGTCTAAAATGGGGTTGCGGCTGGAAAGCGGGATTCTGGCATCAACTAATTCAAAAACGATATCTACTAGCGTTAATTTTTCTGTTACTTGTCTTCTGGCTTTAGCCATATGTCCTGGAAACCACTGAATGGCCATATTATTGATTTCACCTTTCTGTACCAACATTATTGTTGGTTTTTTCTTATCTATAATGATACACGGGAAAAAGATGAAGCAATTTCCAACTTTTTATTTTTGTACTTCTTTGCTTTTAGTAGTGATATCAATTTCCCAAGTCTTTTCCTTAGGCTTTTTCTTCAGTTCGCCATTAGATTTTATTGCCTTTTATTTTAGAGACTTTATTCGATATTGTACCATATCTCAAACCTACTTCCAAATACGGTTTTGTATCTTCTTTTTTTTAAAACTACTCCCTTTATGCGTTATATTCCATAAAATTCCTGTCTTCAACAAAAAAACAAGAAAGAGGATGAGACACAAGTCTCATCCTCTTCCCTTTTTCTTAACTCTTTTTCTTAAACATGCTCCAAAAGGCAGGCTCGACGTCCACTTCACGAATAATGC
>NZ_DAMDAK010000072.1:13013-13616 GCF_032094055.1 Carnobacterium sp. | reverse complement strand
AAGTTTCTACGATTAATTCCGCTACCTTTTTAGAATCGGCTTCATCAAAACCTCGCGTTGTAATTGCCGGCGTACCAATGCGAATTCCGCTTGTTTTAAATGGGCTCAGTGTTTCAAACGGTATAGTATTTTTATTGACTGTTATACCTACTTCATCCAATAAAGCTTCTGCTTCTTTCCCGTTCAATCCAAATTGAGTAACTTCAAACAACAATAAGTGATTATCTGTTCCGCCACTGATCAAATGACCCGGCGATGCATTAAAAACAGCTTCCATCGCTTTAGCGTTTTTGATGACTTGGGCAGCATATTCTTTAAATTCAGGTGTCATCGCTTCTTTTAATGCAACAGCTTTTCCAGCAATCACATGTTCCAGCGGACCTCCTTGAATGCCTGGAAAAATGGCACTGTTTAAAGCTTTGCCATACTGTTCTTTCGCTAAAATCATACCCCCGCGTGGACCTCTTAAAGTCTTATGAGTCGTTGTTGTGACAACATCTGCATATGGAACTGGACTTTGATGTACTCCGGCAGCAATAAGGCCAGCAATATGAGCCATATCGACCATTAAATACGCACCTACTTCATCTGCGATTTCACGGA
>NZ_DAMDAK010000072.1:3701-13003 GCF_032094055.1 Carnobacterium sp. | reverse complement strand
GACAAAATCATATGTTTTTCCACTAAAATTGACTGGAGAACCATGGGTTAAATGCCCACCATGCGTCAAATCCATTCCTAACACTTTATCGCCCGGTTCTAAAAATGCATTAAAAACAGCCATATTTGCACTGGAACCTGAATGCGGTTGTACGTTGGCGTATTCTGCTCCAAAGAGTTCTTTTGCACGGTCAATCGCTAAATTTTCCACTACATCAATGTACTCACAACCGCCGTAATATCGTTTTCCTGGATAACCTTCAGCATATTTATTTGTTAAAATACTGCCTTGAGCCGCAAGTACACCTTCTGAAACAAAATTTTCAGAAGCAATCAACTCAATATTATTTTCTTGGCGATTTTTTTCCTGATCTATCGCATCAAATAAATCTTTATCAAATTCTCTAAAATCCATCTTCAACTCACACCCTTAATTTAATAAATAGAATAACTTTAGTATAGCATTTCTGTCTTATTTTTACTTTATCAAAAATAATGGTTCCCAGCTGCTTTTTCCAACCGATTCATATAGGCATCCCCTAATCCTTCCGCTTCATGCGCTTCAGCCAAGATTACTGTTGCTTCTGTTGTTTCAAAATAACGCAGACCGGCATACAATAATTTGGCTGCATCAGCAACTTCGTCTTTTTTCCCTAGAGAAAATGTATCGGCTACTTTTGACTCAAACAAACGAATGCAGTCTTCATTAGCTAACAGCCCAATTTTCTCACCTTGCAGTTGATAGTGGTCAATGGCTTTTTGCCACTGATCATTTGACCCCTTAACGATAATTACCGGTTCGTTTGGTGAATAGTGTTTGTATTTCATCCCTGGTGCCTTAGGTTGTTCTTCCTTAGAAACCTGATGATGATCCGTATCTATCGGGCCAATAACGGCTTCTATTACTTCCCTTGTCATTGCGCCTGGTCTTAAAATAATGGGCTTTTCAGGATCTGTCATATCTAAAACAGTCGATTCTAATCCAACTCCTGTTTTACCGCCATCCAGTACACCGGCAATTTTTCCATGCAAATCATGGTAAACATGCTGAGCGGTTGTCGGACTTGGTTTTCCTGAAGTATTCGCACTCGGTCCTACTAGCGGTTTTCCTGTTGCTTTGATTAGCGCAAGTGTTGCTGCATTATCCGGCATACGCATAGCTACGCTGTCTAAACCGCCAGTTACGGTTTTAGAAAAGGCTCCCGGTTTTGTACGGAAAATAATGGTTAACGGTCCCGGCCAAAATTTTTCCATCAATTTTTGTGCAGCAAACGGAACTTCTGCTACGTATTTTTTTACTTCTGCTATTGAAGCGACATGGACAATCAATGGATTATCGCTAGGCCGTCCTTTAGCAGCATAAACTTTTTTTACGGCTGTTTCATTTTGTGCATTAGCTCCCAACCCATAGACTGTTTCAGTAGGAAAGGCTATTAATTCTCCTTGTTTCAACAATTGTGCAGCTTTTTCAATTTCATTCAATTGAAATATCTTAGTTTCCACAGGCTCACCTCCATTTTATTTAAATCAAACTTGTTTTACTGTTATCAACCGGTCATGTCCGCTCATATCTTTTTCTACTTCTACTTTTGCGTTTGGAAATGCAGCTTGAAAAATAGCTTTGACTGCTTCTCCTTGACGAAATCCAATCTCTAAAAAGATTTGTCCGTCTGGTTTCAAAATTGCCGGTATTTCTTCCGCTAATCGTTGGTAAATGGCCAAACCATTATTATCGGCAAATAAGGCCATTTGCGGCTCATAGTTCAAAACAGACTCATCCATATCTATCTTTTCATTTTCACCAATATAAGGCGGATTAGAAATAACCACATCGAATTGCTCTGCTGTTACCGGAGCTGTCAAATCACCAGCTAAAAAGCGAACATTTGCTTGTAATTGCTCTGCATTTTCTTTAGCAACTGCTAATGCTGCACTTGATAAATCAATTCCCGTCACTTCATCTTGCGGCCGTTCTTTTTTTATGGCGATAGCAATCGCACCAGTTCCTGTACCAATATCTAAAACAGTTAACGGACGGTTAGACGCTTGCTTTAAGAACTTATCTACAATTTCTTCTGTTTCAGGACGTGGGATCAATGTATCTTTAGTCACTTTAAAACGATAATCATGAAACCATTCATAGCCTAATATGTGCTGAGTGGGAGTTCCTTTACTGTGCTGCTTAACGTCCTCAATAAACTGTTGTCTTGTTTCAATAGGAACCGGATCTTCTAAATGTAAGATAAAATCCGTTTTAGACCAATTCAACCGTCCTCTTAACAAGAACTCCGCTGCTGACTCTTCTTGACCAGCAGCTTCTAAAAAAGAAGAAGCCCATTTCAGGACTTCACGATACGTTTCATCAATTTTCATCTTTTAACTGCTCCATTTTGGCTGTTTGATCATGCAAAATCAATGCATCAATGATTTCATCGAGTTTACCATTTAAAATTTGTTCTAATTTTTGAATCGTTAAGCCGATTCTATGATCGGTTACGCGGCTTTGCGGAAAGTTATAGGTCCGAATTCTCTCTGAACGATCTCCAGTACCTACTGCTGATTTACGTTCCATATCGATCGCGCTTTGCGCTTCATGTTGAATATGGTCATAGACGCGGGCTCGCAAGACTTTCATCGCCTTTTCACGATTTTGAATTTGTGAACGAGCATCTTGCATGGCAACAGCTATTCCTGTCGGTAAATGGGTTAAGCGAACGGCCGAAGCTGTTTTATTAACGTGCTGTCCACCTGCTCCGCTGGCATGGTAAATATCTGTCCGAATGTCTTTATCAGCAATATCCAGTTCTACTTCTTCAGCTTCCGGCATTACCATAACGGTGGCTGTTGAAGTATGGATCCGTCCTTGTGATTCCGTTGATGGAACACGTTGAACACGATGCGCTCCGTTTTCGTATTTTAATTTTGAATATACATTTTCTCCGGTGATCATTAAAGTAACTTCTTTGTATCCGCCGATTCCTGTAATATTGGCATCTAGTACTTCTGTTTTCCAGCCTTGTGCATCAGCGTATTTTTGGTACATGCCGAATAAATCGCCTGCGAATAGCGCTGCTTCGTCTCCGCCGGCTGCTCCTCGAATTTCCATAATGATATTACGATCATCATTTTCATCTTTAGGCAGCATCAAGATTTTCATTTTTTCTTCAATTTCAGTTTTTTCATTTTTTAGTTCTGCTAATTCTTCTTTAGCCATTTCCGTCATTTCAGGATCAGAAGTTTCTCCTAAGACTTCTTCTGTATCTGCAATATCTTGCTCAACCGCTTTATAACGGCGATAAGTGGCCACTGTTTCACGTAGTCCAGCTTCTTCTTTCGTCAGTTTCATTAAGCGTTTTGTGTCACTGACTACTTCAGGGTCACTTAACAATTCATTCAGTTCTTCGTAACGTCCTTCAACGCTAGCTAATCTATCAAACATACTGAAATTCTCCTTTTTTTTTCATGGTTTACTGCTGCTGTTTTTTTATTTAAGAAACTCCCATGCGGCACTCCGCATCCTGTTCTTAGTTGAGCTGTGTGACCCAGACACTTGGCAATTTAGATAACTTTCAGCAATGCGCAGGATGCTCTTGCTTAGAAAGTTCCTAAAATCGCTGTGTGTCTACCAGGGTCACTCCGCATCCTTGTTTTTCCGCATCTTTGCTAAAGTGGGGGGTGGATATAGTGTTTACGGCAAACGGGGAAGTAACTTTCATTTCCACCGATTTGAATTTGTTCACCTGCATAGACAGGCTTGCCATCGATCATCCGCATGTTCATAATGGCTTTTCTGTGACAATACCAGCAGATTGTTTTCATCTCTTCAATCTTATCTGCATAAAGCAACAGGTATTTAGAACCTTCAAACAACTCATTTTTAAAATCATTTTTCAGACCAAAAGCCATAACTGGAATATCAAGATCATCCACGATTTGAGCTAATTGAAAAATATGTGTTTTCATTAAAAACTGTGCTTCATCAATTAATACACAAGCAGGCTTGAAATCAAGTTCTTGGATAGTTTCAAAAATATTGGTATCATCAAAAATCGAAATCCCTTCACGCCGCAAACCGATCCGGCTAGAAATAATGCCCACTTCATCTCGATTATCCAAACCGCTCGTCATAAGAACAACGGGCTTGTCTTGTTCTTCATAGTTATATGCCACTTTAAGAATCTCAATGGTTTTTCCGCTGTTCATTGCACCGTATTTGAAAAAAAGTTGAGCCATAATTTTACATCCTCTTTTCTTTCATAGGAATCTCTTAGAATTATACGGTAATTTTGTGAATTTTGCATTAAATTTGTAAAAGAAAAATGGAAAGAGGCTTATTTACAACAGAACGGCTCCCATATTTTCTGTTTTTCAAGACAAAGAAATTCTCAGCCCTACTTATCAATTCCCTTCCCTTAACATCAGATTCTCCGTTTTTTGGCTATCAAATTCATTAAATTTATCTATAGAATCAAACAAGTTAAGTAATTTTAATATTCTTTCAAAAAAATTGTGCTAAAATGACAAAGTAGCAGCAAATTATTTGTTCTCATTATTTTATTTATTGGAGGAAACTCAATTGAGTATACGTAACGCATTTGCCATTATGGTAGGAAAAACAACTAGATGGGGACTCCATACCTTTTTTAAAGGAGGCAGCAGTTATCCAGGTATGTTAACACAAAAGCTGGATCCTACTGTTTTAGGCGCATTGTCTAAAGATTACGAAGTCGTAATCGTGACTGGCACAAATGGAAAAACATTAACAACAGCTTTGACTTATCAAGTGTTGAAACAAAAATACCCAGATATCATTACCAATCCAACAGGTGCAAATATGCAGCAAGGGATTGTTTCTACTTTCTTGACACACCACACTTATACAACTAATAAAAAAAATAAAGTAGCCATCTTAGAAGTCGATGAAGCTAGTTTGGTTCACGTTACTAAATATGTCAAACCAAAAGCAATTATTTTTACCAATGTTTTCCGCGATCAAATGGATCGTTATGGTGAAATCTATACCACTTATCAATTGATGTTGGACGGTGCTGCGCTAGCCCCTGAGGCTTTGATCGTCAGCAACGGTGATGCTCCGATCTTTAATTCAAAAGAAACGGTCAATAAACGAGTTTATTTTGGCTTTGATCATTTGCCTGACGGGGAAATGCAAGCTCATTATAATACTGATGGAGTCCTTTGCCCGCAATGTCATCATATTCTACATTACAAATTCATCTCTTACAGCAACCTTGGAAAATATTATTGTCCGCATTGTGGATTTAAACGTCCTGAACTGACTTACCGTATGACAGATATTCTAGAGATGGATCACCAATCTTCGCGCTTTATCATTGATGGTGAACCTTTTGAAATCAACATTGGCGGCCAATACAACATTTATAATGCTTTAGCTGCTTACAGCATTGGCCGGATTTTTGATGTAACGCCTGATCAGATAAGAAGCGGATTTCAGTCTGCTAAACGAGTATTTGGCCGGCAAGAAATCATTAATATTGAAGATAAAGAAATTACGGTCAATTTAGTGAAAAATCCAGTTGGGTTAAACCAAGTTTTAGATATGATTGCCCGCGATCCTGAACCATTTTCTTTTGTCTCTATTCTAAACGCGAATGCTGCAGATGGAACGGATATCAGTTGGATTTGGGATGCAAATTACGAAAGTATCACCGATATGAATATCAAACAATTTACAGTGAGCGGTGAGCGAGTGGAAGATATCAAAACTCGGATAGAAGTTGCCGGTGTACCAGCAGAAGAACTGCAAGTCATTCCTGAATTGACTGACTTGATCAAGAGTTTCAAAGATGCGCCCACTAAGAAAATTCACGTTTTAGCAACTTATACAGCTGTCTTGCAATTGCGCAAAGAGCTTGCCAATCAACATTATATTGAAGGAGGCATGTAAGATGGTTGAATTGAAAGTTTGTCATCTTTATGGGAATTTACTAAACACATATGGTGATAACGGCAATTTATTAATGCTGCAGCACCGTGCAAAACAGTACGGCATTACCTTTGATACGGAAATCATCAGTTTAGATCAAGCTTTTGATCCAACTAAATATGATTTAGTTTTCTTTGGCGGCGGTCAAGATTTTGAGCAACGCATTGTTTCAAAAGATTTGCAAAATAAAAAAGAAGACATCGCCACTTATATTGAAAACGATGGTGTAATGGTCGGTATTTGCGGCGGTTTCCAACTACTAGGCCATTATTATGTGGATGCTGCCGGCAATAAAATTGAAGGCGCTGGTGCTCTAGATCACTACACGCTCAATCAAGAAAATAACCGTTTCATCGGCGATATCATTATTAAAAATGACGAATTTGATGAAACTTATAAAGGCTTTGAAAACCACAACGGTCGGACTTTCTTAGGCGAAAATGTCAAACCGTTAGGCATCGTTGAAATCGGTCAAGGCAACAATGGCGAGGATAAAACGGAAGGCGCCCATTACAAACAAACTTATTGTTCTTATCTTCACGGGCCTATCTTAGTGCGCAATGTGTCTTTAACTGATCGTATTTTAAAAGAAGCCGTTAAGAAACGTTTTCCTCAAGAGGCTGAAGCCTTATTCGCGTAACCAAAAACCACCGACCTGAACGAAAATCGTTTAGGTCGGTGGTTTTTTAGCTTCTCTTAAAGTTTCGTTCCTGGTGTGGATGCGATAATTTGCAATGTGCCGTCAATTGTCCAGTTTTTGATTTCATTTGGCAAAATGAAATGTGTTCCTTTGTGCAATGGATAATCGCCCGCTTCAACAGATAGCGTTCCTTCGCCTTCTAAAACACTCACTAGAGTATAGGGCGCTGTAGCTTCAAATGCTGCTTTTCCTGTAATATCCCATTGGTATACATCAAAGAAATCAGTTTTTACATACGTTGTGATTTCGACATTTTCCCGCTTTTCTGTTTGAATATCTGTGGCTGCATCCACATGCGGAACGGTTGTCACATCAACAGATTGTTGAATGTGCAGTTCTCTTGGCTTTCCATCATCGCCTTTACGGTCATAGTCATAGACCCGGTAAGTTGTATCACTGGATTGTTGCGTTTCTAGGATCATGATCCCTGCTCCTATCGCATGGATCGTTCCACTTGGAACAAAGAAGAAATCGCCTTTTTTTACTTTGATACGGCGCAATAAATCATCCCATTTGCCTTCACGAATCATGGTTTCTAATTCTTCTTTTGATTGAGCATGGTGTCCGTAAATGATTTCTGCTTCTTCGTCGGCATCGATCACATACCAACATTCTGTTTTTCCTAACTCGCCTTCATGTTCCATTCCATAAGCATCATCTGGATGCACTTGGACCGATAAGTCATCGTTCGCATCTAATATTTTAGTTAATAATGGGAAGACGTCTCCTTTGGCATTGCCGAAAGCATCACGGTGTTCTTTCCACACTTCTGCTAATGTCATTCCTTGATAAGGACCATTCAATACTGTGCTGGGTCCGTTTGGATGAGCACTGATAGCCCAACACTCGCCTACCTTGTCACTGGGTAAATCATATCCAAAGACATCTCTTAATTTGGTGCCGCCCCAAATTTTTTCTTGTAAAACAGCTTTTAAAAATAATGGTTCGTTCATTTTTACGTTCCTCCCATATGCATACTTCTTTCTTATCTTACCACAGTTGAAAACGATTTTACATTGCTTTCATTTAAAAGTTACAGCCATTCTACTTCTTTTTCTGAAAAATACGTTTCGATTAATTGATCTCTTTTCTTAAGATAGGTTGGTGTATCACTTGTTGGATGTACCCGGTTAGACAAAAAAACAAAAGCTGTTTGCTTTTTTATATCCAATAATATAAACGTTCCTGTAAATCCGGTATGGAATAGATAACGACCTTGCTTTCTGATTGTTAAATCCCAGCCTAAAGAACGTTCTAATTTCCCGCTCGGTGTCCAATCCCGTGTTAATTGTTCAACAGTTGATTCTTGCAAGATGCGAACACCTTCTAACTGACCTTTTTGAAGAAGCATCTGACTAAAACGTAAAACATCGTTCAATGTAGAAAACAATCCGGCACTACCGCAATGATCGCCTAATACTAATGCTTTAGGATCGTGAACTTCTCCTCTGATCACACCACGGTCCGGCTGGCTTTCTGTTGGAGCGCACTGTGCCGGATCTGCTGGATGAAAGGTTGAATCAAGCAAATTCAAAGGAACCATAATGCGTTTTTCAAAAACAACACTTAGCGTTTCATTTTCAATGCTTTCAATGATATAACCCAATAAGATCATATTTGTATCCGTATATTTCACTTTTGTGCCGCATATGTCTTCCACGGGCAAATTCAATAGAGCAGCTTTTAATTCACTAGCTGATAACGCATTGCGATTGGGAATAAATCCATTTAACCCAGAAGTGTGCGTCAGTAAATGACGAAGTGTTACTTGGCTGGCACTGAAATCCGGTAAATAAGTTTGAACGGAGGCATCTAGAGCCAATATCCTGTTCTCCAATAATTGCAAAATAACAGTTGTCGTCAGCATGACTTTTGTCAAAGAAGCAACATCATATTGCTGGTTTTCTTTAATGGGCTCTTTGCGAGGAATCATCGCTGCTAGACCCTCACGGTATTGCCTGATTTCCTGTTGGTTGATAAAAGCATAACTTGCTCCAGGCAATGTGCCGTCTTCGGTAAAGTGTCGGATCAATTTCCTAGTGTTGTCGTACATGGCTCTCTTCCTTTCTTCGACTTCTGCTTAACATTTTTAAAAGAAAAACGCTCATGGGTGGTTTATCCATCAGCACTATTTCATTTTTTAAATTTACTTATTGATATTAGCTACTTTTTAAGACCAGCTTTTTAGCTTGATCATAGCATAGACATTTCGGTTAAAGAAATAAAAGCCGCAACTTTTCGTTAGTTTTTTACTGATAAAACCAAAAGTAAACGACCAGAAAAAGCAAAAGCCTTTTCTGGTCGTTAAAATGAATTATTTTTGTAGGATTTTTACTACAATTCCATTAGGGTCTTCCAATGAAAGAACACCACTCTCTTCATCTAACTGGTATTCATATTGTTTGTCCGTTAAAGATGTTTGAATGCGGGCGAAGTCCTCTTTAACTGGAACTACGATCGTATAATAAGCCAAACCGCGAATTCCTTTTTCAGCTGCTGGGATTCCTTTTCCCGCCCAAGTATTTGCTCCGATTTGGTGATGGTATTCACCAGCTGCAAAAAACTTTGCTTGTGCGCCAAAATCAAATTTCAATTCGAAGCCCAATAAACCCTTGTAAAAAGCTTCAGTCTCATTTAA
>NZ_DAMDAK010000072.1:1306-3691 GCF_032094055.1 Carnobacterium sp. | reverse complement strand
CCTATAGAACTTCCCGAAGGCAATTGACTAAACGTTCCTTTAGCTTCAGCGATCACACTCTCTGCATCCATTGGATCTGTTACGCCAGCAATTTGGCCATCTGGACGAATATCCCACTCAGATTTAGGTTTATCCCAATAGATTTCAACTCCATTTCCTTCAGGATCATCCAAATATAGAGCTTCGCTATAGCCATGATCACTGGCACCAGTCAGCGGGTATCCCGAAATGAGGAGGTGGTACAATATCTCACCTAAATCTTGTCGAGTAGGCAACAAAAGAGCCAAATGATACAATCCTGTCGAACGAACGTTAGGCCCTCCTGCTTGAACGGCTTTCAGTGTCAACAGTATCGTTTTATCTCCTTTTGCTCCAAAAGAAACTACTGATGGTGTTTCAGCTTTTATGTCCATGCCCATAACAGTTTGATAGAACTGTTTCATCTCCTGTAGATTTTCAACATTTAAAACAACTTCTCCAATATGCGTCTTTTCATTTAAGCTAAGCATTTGTTTCATTCCTTTCTCAATTCGCTTTATGCGTTTAACTTACTTTTAATAAGTGTATAAGAAAAAGGAATAATTTGCAAGAAGAAGAAGGAGTAAACTGCTTCAACTAAAAATAATCATATAAAACCGGCGTTCCTTCTGGAATTCGTTTTGCAAAATCAGCCAATGTTTGCTCATCTCCTTGAATCCGTTCAAAGAAGTGCAATTCTTCAATCGTCCGATAGTTCATAAAAACTTGCGTCCAAGCTTGAATGGTACCGGATAAAAGAGAAACTTGAGAAAGCTCTTGTTCATCGGTTACCCGAGAAACTTTTCTATCAGTCAAATATAATTCTAACTTCCAAACTCCTGCATTCCAAGGGGCTACTAGATCTTCAACTTTCAAATAAACAGTTTGAGGAGCTCTTTCTTTAAATGGATAAGCTAACAAAAATTGTTCCATATTCACAATTCGCGCCATCATTGAAGGAACTAATTCTTGTTTAACTCTTGGATTCTCTAACAGGTAAGCTATTTTTTCGGATTCACCCGTTTTATAAAGATAGGTATAGAAAGTGGCTTTATGTGAAGCCACAAAATTCCATAACCCACTAAAGGCTGTATGAGACAAATAAACCATTTCTTGCAAGACAAACGTTTTAGCATCTTGTCCTTTGAAAGAATAGATTAAATAGCCTTGGGCTTCGCCTTTTTCATCCAAATATAACGCAATCTTAGACTCTTCTCGTGACGTCATTAAAAATTCCCAATCCCATTCACTGCGTTTAAGCGGACCAATACTGGTTTGATAGCGATTTTTATAAAGTGATTTTATTGTTGCTTTTGTATCTTCCCATTGGACACGCCGAATTGTTCCCAATGTTTTTTGCATTTTCGGCAATTCACTGACATCAATCGTATATTGGATATCATCAAAACTTTGTTCATAGCCGTATTTGCGATAAAACGGATAAGAAAAAGGCGATAAGTAAGAGAGCAACTGGCCTTGTTCGTTCATCTTTTCTAATGACAACTTCATTAACTGAGCGATATCTCCTCCACCCCTATTTTCAGGGTAACTTGATACATAGCCGATCCCTCCCATTGGAAAGATTTTTCCGTGTAGGTAAACTTCCATTGGCCGAACAATGAGTTGGCTCATCAATGTTTCATCTTGAAAAGCTCCATAGCATACCGAAACAGAGCAAAGCTCTTTAAATGCATTTTCGCGTTTTTCTGTTTTCTCTATATTAAAGGCATAACTTGCTAAGTCTAACATTTCTTTGTATTGATCAAGCGGCATTATTTTGTATTCAGTCATTTTACTCTCCCTCATTTTCTTTTTCTTTTAGTTTAACACGTTGGTTATTTATTTACCTATTTTTATTTCTTCTTGCATTTTGACTAGTTTCACGAAATAACTTATCTTTCATCACAAGTTCTTCACATTTTCTTTCTATACTAAAGACATACCAAAAACAACCAACTTTTTTATTTTTTTCTTTTACCTCCTCCAGGTTTAAAAGAACCCAACCCTTTCCATCTTAGCTACTCCTGCTAAGATGGTTTTTTTGTGTAGAAAATAAAAGACTGGCCTTAAGCAGCGTTTAATTATGAATGATTTACTGTTAAAGCTTCTGAATTTCAAATTAAGCAATCCACTTATTTAAATACTAATTCGTCTAAATAGGAAGAGTCCATAATCAAACAAAAAAAGTAGAAAGCGGCCAAATAATTTTGGCACTTTCTACTTTTTTCTAACTAACTGATACTTTTAAGTCAGTCTCTTATTTTATCTTATTAGATAGCTGGTTGTTCGGCGAATTGGCTGTTATACAAATCGGCATAGAAACCGCCTTTTGCCATTAATTCATCATGGGTACCAGTTTCCATTACG
>NZ_DAMDAK010000072.1:0-1296 GCF_032094055.1 Carnobacterium sp. | reverse complement strand
CCTTCGTTCATCACAATGATGTTAGCCGCATCACGGATAGTGGACAAACGGTGAGCAACAACAAAGCTTGTTCTGCCTTGTAATAACTTGCGCATGGCTTTTTGGATCAAAATTTCTGTCCGTGTATCTACGCTTGATGTAGCTTCATCTAGGATCAAGACTTCAGGATCAACTAGGAAAGCACGAGCAATAGTGATCAATTGGCGTTGCCCAAGCGAAATATTGCTGGCTTCTTCGTTTAGAATCGTATCGTAACCATCAGGCAATGTATGAACAAAATCATCCACATGAGCCGCTGCTGATGCTGCAGCCACACGTTCTTCGTCTTGTCCATATTTTTCACTACCGTATTTGATATTATCAAGAATGGTCCCATTAAATAACCAAGTATCTTGCAATACCATACTAAAATGCGAACGCAATTCGTCACGAGTCATATCTCTGGTATCTACACCATCAAATTTGATGCTTCCGCCTTTCACATCATAAAAACGTTCCAACAGATTGATCAAGGTCGATTTACCTGCTCCAGTTGGCCCAACGATAGCAACCATTTGACCTTCTTTAACATTTAAGTTAAAGTCTTTCATCAACAATTCTTCATTGTCATCGCCATAACCAAATTGAACATGATCAAATGAGATTTTATATGGTGAATTTGGAATAGGTGTGACATTCGATTTTTCTTCTGTCATTTCTTCTTCGTCCAATACTTCAAATACCCGTTCAGCTGAAGCAACAGTTGCTTGAATAGTGTTGATCAAGTTGGCCATTTGGCTCATTGGCTGACTAAATTGGTTGGTATATTGTAGAAAAGCTTGAACGTCCCCTAAGGTCATTCCACCATTTGCTACTTTAATACCCCCTACTACAGCTACTAGTAAATAGCCGATATTTTTAACAAAATTCATCATAGGCATAATGAAGCCAGAAAAGAATTGAGCTTTCCATGAAGATTGATACAATTCTTCATTTTGTTTTTCAAAGTTTTCTATTTCTGCTTCTTCACGATTATAGGTTTTAATAATTACATGACCAGCCTAATTTTTTTTGTTGACTCGCAAATAGCTTTTGTGAACGTGGAGCAATCAAACTAATCACAATTACACTCAACGGAACTGTTACAAAAGCAATCAAGGTCATTTGCCAGCTGATACTGAGCATCATGTATAATACGGCAAAAAACAAGACGAAACTGTTAACAAATTGAGTCAAGGTTTGTTGCAATGTATTGGCAATATTGTCCATGTCATTAACAGCACGCGACATAATATCTCCGTTTGAGTGAGTGTCGTA
>NZ_DAMDAK010000071.1:13014-13676 GCF_032094055.1 Carnobacterium sp. | reverse complement strand
GTGATCAGCCATCCGATAATGACTGGTCCAGGAGATGCGGTTAATGCCATATCAGACATCAAGTTAAAAATTCCGCCACCGATGATAGAACCAACAACTAAACTCATTAATGGTATTAATCCTAATTTCTTTTCTTCCATGATAATTACTCCATTCCTACCCGCTTTATTTTTTAAAATAAAGACAGAGCATTAGGACGATCTATTTCCTAATGCTCTGATAACGATAACGCATGGTGTTAAAGCTCAGACCTTCGGAATAAATAGGTTGCCTAGAGTTGCTGCCATAATGGCTTTGATCGAGTGCATTCTATTTTCAGCTTGATCAAATTGACGGGCATAGGAACTGCGGAAAACTTCATCTGTTACTTCCATTTCGCTAATGCCGAATCTTTCTTTAACCATTTCGCCATATTCCGTATTGGTATCATGGAAAGCTGGCAGACAATGCAATAGGATAACGTCTTCTTTTCCAGTTGACTTGATCATATCCATATTGATTTGATAAGGTTTTAGCAAGTTCACCCGTTCTTCAAATTTATCTTCTTCGCCCATGGATACCCAAACGTCTGTATACAATACATCGGCATCTTTCACGCCTTTTTGAACATCATCGGTAATCATCAGTTGGCTGCCGGATTTTTCTGCAAATCCTTGGGCCAT
>NZ_DAMDAK010000071.1:1292-13004 GCF_032094055.1 Carnobacterium sp. | reverse complement strand
ATCAATGATTTCTTGGCTCGGGAACAAAGACTCAGGAGAAACGATGCGAATGTTCACACCCAAAATTGCTCCTGTTACAAGTAAGCTGTGGGCCATATTGTTACGCCCGTCTCCTGCATAAGCTAGTGTTACTCCTTCCACGTGTCCAAAATTTTCTTTAATAGTCAAGAAATCAGCAATCATTTGAGTTGGATGCCATTCATCTGTTAAACCGTTCCAAATCGGCACACCAGAAAATTCTGCTAGTTTTTCAACGTTGGCTTGTTTAAATCCTCGGAATTCAATCCCATCAAACATACTGCCTAAAACCTTAGCGGTATCTTCAACTGATTCTTTTTTCCCTAGTTGAATATCATCTTTTCCAAGATATTCCGGATGTGCTCCTAAATCGATCGATGCAACAGTGAATGCAGAACGTGTACGTGTAGACGATTTTTCAAACAGCAAAGCAATGTTTCTTCCTTCTAAATACCGATGCGGAATACCGCGTTTCTTTAAATCTTTTAAATGTTCAGAAAAGTCGATCAAATACATTAATTCTTCTTTAGTAAAATCTTTTTCGGCTAATAAGCTGCGCCCTTGAAATTTCGATGTGGTCATAATTGATTTCCTCCAATAAGATTATTTTGATTAGAATGTTGCTTTTTAATTTTATTTAGGTAAATCTTCCCGGATAAGCGGCATACTCATGCAGCGAGGGCCCCCACGTCCGCGAGACAATTCACTTGATTCTATTTCAATCACTTTGATCCCTTGCTCACGCAGCAATGCATTTGAAACATAGTTCCTGTCATAAGTGACAACTACTCCGGGTGCGATCGCTAATGTATTTGAACCATCATTCCATTGCTCACGCGGCGCTGCAATTGCATCTCCACCTCCACAAGGAATTAAAGTCAGTTCTTCTACTTCCAAAGCTTCTTTCAATACTTCTTGCAAGTTGGTTTTATGCGTTATTTTAACTTTTCCAGGTTCATCGCTTTTTTCAAGCATATAGGTGTCTATTGACCCTCCCAATCGTTGGATTCCAGGATGGATAGTAAATTTATTATAATCTACCATGGTAAAGACAGTATCTAAATGCATCATCGCTCTTACATTTGGTATCTTAATGGCTAAGACTTTTTCAAACGTTGCACCGCGATTAAACAATTCAATGGCCAATTCTTCAATGGCTTGTGCCGATGTTCGTTGCGAAATCCCGATAGCTAAAACTTTATCATTCAATACGAGTTCGTCTCCGCCTTCAATATTTGAAGTATGGTCGCGATTACGCCAAATTTCTACGTCCTTGCCCGCAAAGCGAGGGTGGTAGTTGATGATGGTTTCCATAAATAAAGATTCACGTTGACGAGCTTCAAACAGCATACGATTAATCGTCAAACCATTGCCTAATGAAGCAGCCGGGTCTCTTGTGAAGTACAAGTTAGGCATAGGATCCATGTAAAATGGGTAATCTTCATCATTTGAAACTTCTCCCAAGTGTTGCGTTTTATCTTCTGTAAAGTAAGAATCCGGCGATTCTGTTCTTGATTGTGCTGGGTCTCCGCCATCGTCTGATACATCACTTAAATGTTGTGATGCAGTTTCAACATCTTTTTTACGAATACCGGCCATAATCGTATTGACCATTTCTTGAGTATCCATCTTCAATAAATACTGTTTTAATCCTTCGTATACGCTTGGTGATTGAATGTTTGACTCGCTCATTATTTTTTCAAGGAACGATTCTTTGACATTGCCGGCATCAATTGCTTCAGCCGATAGTTTTTCAAGATACAAAACTTCCACGCCATTATCTTCCAGCACTTTAGCAAAAGCATCATGCTCTTTTTGAATAACAGGCAAGTGCGGTATATCGTCAAATAATAAACGTTCCATAATCTCAGGAGTGAGATTCTCCACCTCTTTACCGGGTCTCTTCAATAAAACCGTCTTTAATTTTCCAATCTCTGACATGACATGAATCGGTTTATCCACTAGTATTTCCTCCTCTGATTTATTTACACCTTTATGATAACGGTAACATTCGAAAAAGAAAAATAGTATGCCGCAAACGAAATGTCGATTTCACCACATTTTTCGACCCTCTTTTCATATATATTCTCTATACAGTATATCCCTAATAAAATGAGTGATTATACTGTATATTCATTTATTTTATACAGTTTTTATAAATAATTTATTTTTTTAATATGTCCTTCTTTAGGCCGTTATATTAAAAATAAATGAGATTTTGTCTGATCTAACGCAAATTTTATAGCAAAAAAGCTCAGTCTCTTTTTATGGAAGAGACTGAACTTTCTTAATTTAATAAGCTTTTAGCTATCAAGACGGCATACTGTTCTGCGCCGGTTTTATTTGGGTGAACTGCATCTTCATAAAACCAGTTAGCTTGGTTTGTACTCGTGGTGCTCCAATCAATCAAGTGAATACGCTGCTCGCTTTTCGCTAAGGATACCAGCTTTTGATTGACACTTTCACGCCAATAACGCGGAACATGAGTTGTCAGAAAATACACTTCTTTATCTTTTCCAATAGCTCCCACTAAATCTTCCAGTTGGTTTTTCGTAAAGTCCCCATTAGAACCTAACTCGATCACGACCGTTTTATTCAATTGCCGATCTTTTTTTAATTGTTGGACAACAGGAACCGTTTGATACAATTGACGTCCTACTTTTCCGTCAATCGTTGCTGCTGGGAAAAATTGTACCAATTCTTCTGAAGCACTCAACAAAACGGAGTCACCAATAAAAGTGACTTTTTTATTGGCTAATTCACTCAACTCTTCTGTGTTAAAAACGCCGTTTGCTAAAGCTTCCGCTTGAATGCCAGTTAACTGTGCTTCTTGCAACAACTGTTCATTCTTTTCAATCACTTTTTTGACTTGTTGCGAAGCATGATCAGGATCAGACGGTGAAATTGCAAAACCAGTCAAAGCTGATAAAACAACTACCGCACTGACTGCTAAAAATCCTTTTTCTTTTAAATGAGCTTTACGTGGGCTTTTCCATAATTGCTGCAGCCATTTTACTCCCTTTTGGAACATTCCCTGCCAATTGCGCATTTCAATAAACCGATACGTTACTTCAGCTAAACCAAACGTAAGAACCAACACTAAAAGCAGTTGTCGTGTACCAGAAGTTGGTTGCCCATTTGCTTGTTGTTGGATTAAAACATTGAGCGGATAATGCCACAAGTATAAAACAAAACTGCGCTTACCCAGCCATGTAACTGGCTTAAAACGAAAAAGAAAGGATAACTTAACCGTTGGCTGAGCAACGATAATGATCAATATACCCGCTAATAAACTAAACAACAACATCCCGCCATAATAATTAAACGGGCTTTGATCAGTCACATATTTCATCATGATCCCTATCAAAAATAGCGCCACTAGTCCTATCATTTCCTGCCATTGTCGTAATTTTTGAGATACTTGCTTTATTTGTAAAGTCGCTAACGGAAAGGCTGCCGCAAATCCGGTTCCTACCCATAATGAGAACAATCGGGTATCTGTTCCATAATAAACACGGCTTGGATCAACTCCCGGCTGATACAACCAAGCCATTAAACCAGCAGATAAAAGTGTCAAGATCCCGATTGCTATTAAACGTGCCCGTTGGGTAGGTAGAAAGGTAAATAAACCCCAAATCACTAAAACAATGAGGATATAAAACTGCATCTCCACTGCTAGTGACCATAAATGGACAAAAGGAGACGGCGTTGTAAACCGATCAAAATAAGAATCGCCTTGGATAATTTGCCACCAATTATTAACAAACAAAAGGGCACTGACAACGGTTCCTTTTAAATTGACCAGTAATTCTCGATTAAACCACGTAATCCAAGCTAACGCCAATATCAGCATAAACAACGTTGAAGGCAATAAACGCTTCACTCGTTTTTGATAAAATGATCTTATATGTAGCTGCCCTGTTTGTTTTATTTCGCGTATTAATTTATCTGTGATTAAATAACCCGATAATACAAAAAACAAATTTACACCTAAATAACCGCCTGGCATCAGTTGTGGAGCTAAATGATAGATGATAACCCCGACGATGCCAAGAAAACGAATACCGTCAAGGCCCTTGACATAGGGTCTGTTCGTTACTGTTTGCTGTTTTTTCAATTTCTACACCTTCTTTTTTTCCTCTTCTTATAGAATCAAAATGACTGAATGCTCGAAAAAGTTTCAATTGAAATGAATTTTATTATATTTCTAATTATACTAAAGAAACCCTAAGTTTACATTAAGACTGTGTCTTTCTTTCAAAAACAACATTCTGCTACCATCGTTTTTAAATTATTTAAGTATAAGACTAAAACAAAGTCTTCACTTATTAAAATCGATTGATCTTGTATCTCTTAAGAATAATTGAAGAACAGCCTCAATTTTGGTCCCTTTTATCTGAGAAATCCCCTCTCTATTAATAAACTGTTAACAAATGAAGTAACCTCTTTTTCTCATTTCACCTTTTCATAAAACATAAAAAATAGAAACAAATAATCGACGAGTCGCGTCTCTTATTTGTTTCTATTTCAATTAGCTATTGATTTATCAGCCTTACTTCCGTTAATAAAACCCTATTGCCTCTTTCTCGCTCTACTGATCTAAATCACATCAATTTCAAACATGTCTAAAGAATCAATTCTGGCTTTCCCTATTGCTTCCAGATAGATTTTTTCAGATTCAGCCGATAATGGATAAACGGTTGATGTAATCGTTTCTTTTCCATCATTGACAAAAGTTTCAATAGAACAGTTATCTAGAAAGATCTTCAATTTTAATTTACCTTCATTTAATGAACACAAAACTTTCCGTTTGTTTAAAGGTTCCGCTTCTTCACCGGAAATAGGAATGCCACTTTGGAAACGGTCGAATTCCAGCTCATTAGTTTCTGTATGGTAAGTTAGCAAGGTCCGTTCTGTTGCACTTGCACGTAATTCAATTCTAAAACGAGTGGCTTCTTTAAGGTCAACAACTAGTTCGAGTACACCAACTTTGCCTGCTACTCCTTCAAATTCTCTTGTTTCATCTACTAATACAACTTCTTTGATTTCAGCACTCTTTTGATAATAATTAGAGATCTCAGAAATAGGCAGCTGTAACAATTGGCCATCTTTAATGCGTAATTCGCGCGGCAAAGTCATCGCTCCAACCCAGCCATGGTTTTCAGTATGTGTTGGCATATTTCGTCCCCACATTTGCATCCAAGCTACCATAATTCGTCTTCCTTGTTCATCTATAGTTGTCTGTGGAGCGTAAAAATCCAATCCATAATCGATCTCTTCCATAGATTCAACTTCAAATATTCCTTTTTCCCAATCAACTTTTCCAATAAATACAACACATGAACTAACGTTATGAAACTCATTGCCTGATTTAGGAATTTGAATTGGTGAAGTAACCAATACATCTTTTCCATCTAATTCAAATAGATCAGGACATTCCCACATAATACCTTGTTCTTTTGTGCCTTCCAGTAAAATAGATTTAAATTCCCACTCAATTAAATCTGTTGACTGATACAATAAAATTTGTCCAGTGAATTCTTTCGTTTGCGAGGCGATGATACTATAGTAAACTCCATTGCGTTCAAAAACTTTTGGATCTCTAAAATCTTGAACACGAGCGTTATCCGGCAAATCCTTTTCATCCAATACAGGATTTTGACTGATCTTTTCAAAATGGATACCATCTTCTGAAACAGCCATACACTGAATTTGACGAGATTGTTCTTCGTCTGATTGAGGCAAGTGTCCAGTATACATCAAATATAGTTTGCCATCTTTCTCGATAGCACTCCCTGAAAAACACCCTCCTTCGTCATAGTACTGATCTGGCGACAACGCTACTGGCAGGTTTTCCCATGTAACCAAATCTTTGCTCTTCGCATGTCCCCAGTGCATAGGTCCCCAAACGGTTTTATAAGGATAATATTGATAAAATAAGTGGTATTCTCCTTCATAATAAACAAATCCATTTGGGTCATTGATCCAGCCTACAGGCGCTGTTAAATGATAACTAGGACTATATGTTGTGATAACGTCTTCTTCTTTTTGTCTTATAAATTCATTTGCATTTTCTAAAGTGTAATTGGCTGTTTTCATTGAGTAAATCTCCTTATTCATCCATATTATTATTGTTTTTTAGTAAACTCATCATATCCTTTTTGTTTAATATCTAACCATTCCGTTAAGCCCATACGTTCTAGTTCTGCTAAATAGTCATCCCACTCGTCATCTATTTTACCGTTAGTAATCCATTCTGCCCGTTTGCGGTAAATGTAATCTTGCATATCGGCATCAATTTTACTGATTCGGTCAGTATCTTCTTGTGATAAGAAGACACGCGGGAAGATATTGTCATTGTTAACATACGGTAAATAAGTTTCTTTCATTAAATCTAAACGCCATTTAGCATCTTCCGGCATAGTAGTTACAGTTCCATAGTATTCATCTAAAACCGCTAACGGACCTGCTGCTTCAGTTTTTTGACGCAATTCTCCAGGCGCTGTCCCCTCTAAAGGCAAATGTTTTAACATTTGGTTTTCTTTATCAAATTCAAAAATATTTTGCTGCTCTTCATCTCCATAAGTTCCCCAGTTGTTTTGAACAGATTGAAGCGGTTCATACATCTTATCGACCCATTTAGCTGTTAATTCTAAGTTTTCATTAGCACTAGTAATAACAAATCGATCCCGACTAAAGCCCATACCATTTGTTCTGGTAACATGTTTTTCGCCTGTAGGTCCAGCTAAAACAGGTAAAACATCGTATTTATCATTCATGCCAGAAATATTGCCTTTATCCCAAGTAAAATACACACCATAGCGTTCGTCTTTTCCTTTAGCCAAGAATGTATTCCAGTCTTGTTCAAAAGCTTCTTTATCAATTAATCCCTTCGTTTGCATTTCGTTAAAGTATGCTACAGCTTCTTTATACTCTGGGTTGTCTGCAGTAAAATCTAGTTTCCCATCATTGTCAACAACTAAATGATCATCATTATCACCGATACCAAAAGCCCCAAACAACATTTTCATATCTTCATTTCCTGCTCCATTAATAAAAGAAATCGGAATTTCATCATCTTTTCCGTTTCCGTTAGGGTCTTGTGTTTTGAAAGCTTCCAAAACTTCCATTAATTCATCTGTTGTTTCCGGCATTTCTAAATCTAAATTATCTAACCACTCCACATTTATCCACGCCATATCGCTTACCGTATGAATCGATTCTTTACCTGCACCTAATTCTTCAATCCATGGAAAAGAATACATTTTTCCATCAGGAGCAGTAGACAACTCTTTGTATTCAGGATGCTCTTCATAGATTTTTTTTAAGTTTGGCATATATTGATCAACCAAATCATCTACAGGAACAATAATGTCATTTTTTGCCCAACTTAATAAATCGTAATCTCCCGCTGCAGCGTTAAAAATAGCATCTGGTAAATCCCCGCTCGAAATATCTAAATTGCGTTTTTCTCCAAAATCTGCTTGGTAATTAGTCCAGTCAATATGCACTCCTGTATCTTTTTCCAACCGTTTGAAAATCAGCTTTTCATTCGGATCTTGAGGCGAAATTGGTGAACTTTGTGTCATGAATTTTAAACTTGCTTCTTCTTTCAAAGGAAACTCAATATTTTCTAACCCTAAATCTTTTGTTGCCGCTTTGCCGCTGCCGTTTCCACAAGCTGCTAAAGTTAATAAAGCCGTACTAGAAATTAAAATAGTCCCTATCATTTTTCTTATTGTCATTTTGTTTTCTCTCCTACTCTTTATTTTTTTATCCTTTCACTGAACCCACTAAGATTCCTTTATCAAAATATTTTTGGAAGAATGGATACATAACTAACAACGGAAGACTAGAAATCACAATGGTGGCATATTTGATCAACTCTGCGATTCGTTTCAGTTCAGCCATTTCTGTTTGTGAACCAACCATATCTTGCGAAGGTTGATTTTGAATCAATATCTTACGCAAAGCGAGTTGGAGCGGTTCTAATTTAGGGTCCTTAATATAAATCATAGCTTCAAAGTAAGAATTCCATTGCCCTACAAAAGCATATAGAAACAGTACAAACATAATGGGCTTCGCTAATGGCATCATAATTTTAAATAGTATTTGAATATCGTTAGCTCCATCAATAATGGCTGCTTCAGTTAATTCATCCGGTAATCCCTGATAGTAGGTTCGAGCGAGAATAATATTCCAGACGTTTACTGCACCCGGTATGATAATGGCCCAAACCGTATTTAACATATTTAAATTTTTGATCAGCAAATACGTAGGAACTAATCCTCCACCAAAAAACATGGTGACTAAGAAAAATGTCATAATTGGACCTTTACCAACTAACTCTTTTTTTGCTAAGGGGTAGGCAGTGATCATGGTAATAAAAACAGTGATTACGCTGAATGCAAATGAATAAAATAAGGAATTGATAAAACCTCGAATAATTGAATCATCTTGAAATACTTTTTGGTAACCTGTCAACGTCCAATCTTTTGGATTAAAACTAATTCCTTTTGCCAGCAATACAGCAGGATCCATAAAAGAAGCGATCAAAACATAGCCTAATGGAATTATAGTAATCAACACCAGAAAGGCGATGATAATTCGATTAATGACTAACATCCTTTTATCAAATTTAGTAAAGTTCATCATTTTGTTTTCCTCCTATAAGCCTTTCCCATCATTAATGTGTTTAACGATATTGTTTACTGCAAAAAGTAAAATAATATTGATTACTGAGTTAAAGAGCCCTACTGCTGTTGAATAAGCATAGTCACCTGATTGCAGCCCAACTTTATAGACATAAGTAGAAATAATTTCAGAAGCCGGCAAGTTCATTGAGGTCTGCATTAAAAAAGCTTTTTCATAACCCACATTCATGATATTTCCTGCTGCTAGAATAAAAGTGATCACCATAACGGGTTTCAAAGCCGGCAAATCAATATTCTTAATCTTTTGGAAAATATTAGCTCCATCAATAGTAGCTGCATCAATTAAATCTGGACTCACATTAGCCAAAGTAGCTGTATATAAAATGGATGACCATCCCATCCCTTGCCAAATTCCAGAAAGAATATAAATACTTCTGAAGTAATCTGGATTACTCATAAACATGAAATTCTTACCAGTTAAACTACCGATAATTTGGTTAATTGGTCCACTGGCAGATAGAAAAATAAAGATCATCCCAACAATAACTACACCAGAAATAAAATTTGGTGCGTATAAAATCAATTGTATTCTTTTCTTCATTTTCTTATTCATTAATTGATTTAAAGCTAAAGCTAAGATAATAGGCGGCAAAAATCCTAATATTAATCCATATGCACTTAGTTTTACTGTGTTCCACAATAAAATACTAAAATTTGGAGAATGAATAAAACTTTCAAAATGTCTCATTCCTACCCAAGCACTGCCCATAATTCCCTTCATTGGATTGTAATCTTTAAAGGCTAACAATGTCCCATACATCGGAAAATACTTAAATACCAATGTCAAAACTAATCCTGGAATCAATAAGATGTATAAACTCTTATTCTTTTTGATATAATTCCATTTGCTTTTCTTCTTTGTCCTTTCTATTTTCATTGCAGCCGTTTTCGCAACTGTTTCCTCCAAGTAAACCCCTCCTTATTTATTTTAGAAACGTTTCCAAAAAACTTTTATTAATAATTGGAAACGTTTCAAATAAATGAGAAAAAATAAAAGCAGAAACTGCATTTATTTTTTGAAACGTTTCCAATCCTTTTTAAAAAAATAGTTTTTCTAAACTTTTATTGATTTAAAATTAACACAGTAAGCGTTTACTGTCAATAATTATTTTGTCGTTTTTCCATCAATATATTTTACTGGTAAAACAATACGTGATTCAACCGGTTCCTGCTTGATAATCTTCATTAAGGATTGTACGGAACAGATAGCCATTTCTTCAACTGGTTGTTGAATAGTAGAAACGATTAAAGGCCGATGCATTCCTAATTTTATGCCATCACATCCAATAACTTGAATATCTTCTGGAACTTTTTTTCCCATTTCAGCTAAAATTTCAATGACATCTAAAGCCATAAAATCGTTAATCGTAAAAATGCCATCAATTGTGGGGTGTTTTGTAATAAAGGCCATCACTTCTTTTTTTAATGCATGAACGGGTTCTGGCATTTCTAAACTGTAATTCGTAACTTTGCGTTTATCCGCTTCTTTTGAAAAATATTTCTGTCTGTTTCGAGTTTCATTGGGTATTTTAGAAAAACCACCTATATAAGCAAGCGTAGTACAGCCTTTTTCAATTAAATTTTCTACAGCAAGACGGCCTGCTGCTTCGTTATCAGCTGTTACGTAAACGACATCCTCTGTAAAATGGCGATCAATACTAACAAATGGAAGATTAGCTGAAACATATTTGTCTAAATCACTATACGTTATTCCAATAATGCCATCCACTTTATTTTGCTGCACCATTTGGATATATTCTAATTCTTTTTCATAATTATCTTCTGAATTACAAAGCAACAACTTATAACCACGATTTTCTAATTCTGCTTCTACATAATAAGCAAATTCAGAAAAAAACGGATGCCAAATAGTAGGTAAAATTAAAGCAACCGTATTAGTTTGATTCGTTTTTAAACCGCGTGCATATTCATTTGGCTGGTAGTTTAATTCTTTAATTGCATTTTCTACTTTTCTTCGTGTACTTTCTTTCACAGCACCTTTATTATTAACAACTCTTGAAACTGTTCCCACTCCAACTTTTGCTAAAGCAGCAACATCTTTCATTGTTGGTGTTGACATCTTTCCACCTCTTTTCTTTCTTACATCTTTTCTCTATACTACAATCTCTTTCTGCTAAATACAATCTCTTTCAAAAAATTATGTTGATTCAGGTAAATTAAATAACCAACTGCTCTTTTATGTTTCAGACTGGCTTGTGTGCTTTTTAAGACTCTACATGCAAAGCCGTATCAGCTTGTTTTTCAATTTCTCCTGCTTCGATCAGCAATTGTCTTTTTTCAACTATTTTGAAAAATGGCAGATAAATCAGGTAAGAAATAAGAATCGTGAAAACAGACCAAATAGCAGCTGGTATATTGCCATTAGTCGCTAAATAAGGTCCGATAATAGGCGGAATTGTCCATGGAACAAGAAAAACAATTTTTCCGATGATACCGGCTTTCATTAGGAGGTAACTACTAGCCCCTAAAATCATAGGAGTAGCAATAAAAGGGATCATCATAATCGGATTCATTACGATGGGAAATCCAAAAATAACCGGTTCATTGATGCAGAAAATTGCTGAAGGAAAAGACATTTTTCCAAGCGACTTGTACATTTTACTTTTTGAGCGCAACATAGCCAACACTAATCCCATCGTGCCGCCAGATCCACCAATGCTCATAAATAAAATCCAAAAACCATCTGCTACTTCATAGGGAATGGGCTGGCCATTTTGAAAGGCAGTTGTATTTGCAGCTAAATAGCTTAAAAAAATCGGTGTAGCAATACCCGCTAAAACATTTGGTCCATGGATACCGCAACTCCATAAAAAACAAGCTAGTAAAGTATAGACCATCAAGCCTGGCAACGTACTTAAACCAAAGACGAGCGGTTGAAAAACCAACTGCAGAATTTCGTTTAAATTAATTCCTAATAGAACATGAAAAATCCAAACAAATACAATCACTGCCCCTGCCG
>NZ_DAMDAK010000071.1:270-1279 GCF_032094055.1 Carnobacterium sp. | reverse complement strand
TGGTAATGATCGTATTCGATATCGGATCAACACCGAATTCCAGCGCCATATTATAGCCAATTCCGATAGCAGAAATCAATCCCAATAAGCCAAATGTAACTGCAACTGGAGCATTTAATTTTCCGGCAATAGGAGCAATAAAATCTGTCCAAGCTTTGATCGGCAAGTTGCCGATGATCAGAAAAAAACTGCCCACGATCGTAAAAGGAATCGTTAACGTTAAGCCGTTCCGAATAGCTACTAAGATTTTATTTTCTCCAACTTTCAAAAAAAATGGCAGTACGTGCTTTTCTAATCCTGTTAACATGTCGTTTCCTCCTCATCCTCTTATGATTATAGATAGCTTCAGTTTACCTTACAGAACAGACTGTTGAGAAATAATTTGTCTTGAGATTAAAATGAGAGAACCAAACAATAACAGCCATTAGCCGTTTTGCTTGATTCTCTTTTATTGGGCTTGTCTTTACTAAACAGTATGTTAACTAGGCCAGCTGTCGTAGTTTAAATAATACAACTTCTTGTTTTTACTGTTATATACGACTGCAGTATAAATATTTATCCCCATTACCACACACTTGCTTTGCTTCGTTTTATCGGTAAATGGCTTTGATGGGGTCCATTTTAGCTGCATTGATAGCCGGCATAATGCCGAAAAATAATCCAGTCAGAACAGAAACAGAAGTAGATAACAAAATCGTCTGCATCGTCAAAACAGGTTTCAGTTCCATAAAATTACCGATCAACAGAGCAATTCCATAACCCGATACCAATCCTAATATCCCACCAATAAATGTAATAAAAGCTGCTTCTAGAATAAATTGGAAAAGAATGTTCCGCGGCTTAGCTCCAATTGCACGGCGGATTCCGATTTCTCTCTTACGTTCAGTAACGGATACGTACATGATGTTCATCACACCGATCCCGCCAACTAGCAGAGAAATAGCCGTGATAGCCATTAAAAAGCTCACAATTCCAGACATGTAACTTTCCATCTCTTGCTGCATTTCTT
>NZ_DAMDAK010000071.1:0-260 GCF_032094055.1 Carnobacterium sp. | reverse complement strand
ACTGAATAACTGCTTCAGTAACAGCGTACCGATCAGCTGTTGTCTCCATTTTGATTTTTAATGCATTGATCGGTTTGAATTTGGTCAGCTCATTATAAGAAGCTCTTGGTACATCTGAGGTCATCGCTGTCATATAATTATCACCGCCTAATGAAATGCTCTCATAATCATACGGTTGTTTGATTCCGATAACTTGATACATATAGCCGTTAATTGAAATAGCTTGACCAATCATCTCTTCCGGATCGTCTATCATCATG
>NZ_DAMDAK010000070.1:6521-13993 GCF_032094055.1 Carnobacterium sp. | reverse complement strand
TAATTAATCTAAAACTTCTTTTAAAAATATTTTATGATAACTGATAAGAGGACTTATGTAAAATCACTATAAAGGACTGTTCATATATATAAGGATAAACGAAAAATTTCATTTTGTAAATGAATAGAATTTATTGAATAGTATCAATTTATTGTTAGAAAAATTTCGTTATTGTATCCAGAAGAATTTTTAAATTTTTTCTTATTATTCTATCGTACTTTGCTTAGTTGAATTATATACGAAGGTTGAAGCTTCCTCAGTATAGTATAAAATTATGATTTAATCCTTGGTCAATATGACGGTAGAAGATAAATTAATTGTATTTTTTCACTTTCTACTATTAGCAGAACTAACAGATGTATTTTGCAATAGTTTTGTACTCTTATTCTGCCACAAACAATTGATCCTAGATGATTCTTTATCTGCTTTAGACTACCAAACCGATTTGAATTTACGGTAGGCTTTGAAGCGGGACTTGGATTGTACAGACATGATCATTTCGCAAAGGATTCCTTCTCTGCAAAAAGCGGAGAACATTTTATTGATGGATAGCGGTCGGTTACTGGCTAAGGGAACACATGAAGAATTAGTAGAAAACTCACCGGAGTATCAAGAATTAGTCGCATCACAGGAGGAGAATTAAGATGAAAAAACTATCTTCCAAAGGGTTCCGTTATTTTTGGTCTTATCTGCGGGCTTATCCGAAAGAGTTGATTGCTGCTGGTTTGTTCGGCATCATCAGTGGTGCGGCTGTCGTATTGATGACCTATTATATTGGTGTCTCCGTTGATCTATTGATAGGCGCAGGACAAGTAGACTTTACCGGCTTATTCCATATATTAATGCTATTTGGCGGGATCTTGCTTTTGACAGTGGTCAGTCAATGGGTGATTCAGATTTTAGGGAATCGGATTGCTTATCGATCCGTTGCAGAAATCAGGAAAGATACATTTGAACATTTAAATCGTCTCCCTCTAAGGTATTTTGATCAAACGGCACATGGAAATATTGTCAGTCGTTTTACCAATGACATGGATAATGTTTCTGTTACGATTTCAGCTGTTTTTATCCAATTATTTTCAGGAGTCTCGACCTTGGTGTTGGCTTTAGCGTTTATGCTGTATTTGAATACCTGGTTAACGATTGTGGTGCTCGTTGCCACTCCGATTATCTTTACCGTCATGTGGTTAGTAGCAAGGGCTTCTCAACACAATTTCAGTAGCCAGCAGAAAATTACAGGAGAACTGTCGGGTTTTATCAATGAGCGCATACGCAATCAGAAAATTGTGAAAGCTTTCCAACAAGAAAACACTTCGCAAGAACTGTTTGAAGCAATCAATCAGCGCTTGTATGTAGAGGGACAAAAAGCCCAATTCTCTTCTTCATTGACCAATCCTCTCTCTCGGGTGGTGGATCATTTGGCTTATATTGCGGTTGGGTTAGTTGGGGGATTGTTGGCTTTAAACGGCCATTCTGGCGTAACGATTGGAGTCATTTCCAGTTTTACGATTTACGCTAGTCAATTTACTAAGCCTTTTATTGAGATTTCTGGTATCACTACCCAGATCCAATTAGCTTTAGCTGGTTTGGACCGAGCTTATGACATCATTCAACAACCCATTGAAGAACCAGATGCAGAAAAGGCTCGTGTCCTGAGCGAAGCTAAAGGAGCAGTCTCTTTTCGAGATGTCGACTTTGCTTATCAAGAAGGGCAAACCTTGATCACTGATTTCAATTTAGAAGTGGAGCCAGGAGAAACCATTGCCATTGTCGGGAAAACGGGAGCCGGAAAATCAACGTTGATCAATTTATTAATGCGGTTCTATGATGTGGATAAAGGAAGCATCTTAATTGATGGGACTGATATTCGCCAAATCACGCGAGATAGTTTGCGTCAAAGTTTTGGAATGGTGTTGCAAGAAACCTGGCTTTTTGAAGGCTCTTTACGCGCTAATTTACGTTATGGCCGCAAAGACGCAACAGATGAAGACGTTTTTGATGCATTAAAAAAGACCTATATGTACGATTACGTGGCGCGTCTTCCAGAAGGTCTCGATACGCGTATGGGTGACAGAGGGATAAAAATCTCTGATGGGCAGCGCCAATTGCTGACGATTGCTCGGACGATGATTTCTGAGCCGGACATGCTAATTTTAGATGAAGCGACCAGTTCGGTAGATACGTTGACAGAGCAAAAAATACAATCGGCTTTCTTACAAATGATGGAAGGTCGAACCAGCTTTGTGATTGCCCATCGTCTTTCAACTATTCGAAATGCCGATAAAATTTTAGTGTTGGATCAGGGAAATATCTTAGAAACTGGAAGCCATGATGAATTGCTTGCACAGAACGGTTATTACAAGCAGCTTTATGAAGCTCAATTTGCGGCAGAAGAATAAAAAAGCCGAGGTACAAAATTCACGTTATTTTATTCACTACTATTTAAAGAAACGTATTAGCCGAAGCATTCTATTGTAGATTTAAGTGGATTTGAAGCAACTATTTTATGATACCTATATTAGAGGTATCTTTGTGAAGCTAATGAAGTCATTGAGTGTGCTCGTTTTGTATTTCAAAACGAACATGCTTTTTTCTCAATACATTCATTTACCAGCTGGATAGTACAGCCATTCTGTTCTATAATAAGAGTAAACTACACGGAGTTGGAGTTAGAGATGACTCAAACGAGATGAAGGGGATAAAACATGATCGATTTACACTGTCATATTTTGCCTGGGATTGATGACGGGGCAAAGGATATAGAAGATTCAATAGATATGGCGCGAGCAGCTGTAGCAGAAGGCATCACTCATATTTTAGCTACTCCGCATTATAAAAATGGCCACTGGGATAATGAAAAAAAAGATATTTTACTTTTGGTAGATGAATTGCAAGCAGAACTAGATGCACGTGATATTCCACTGACTATTTTTCCAGGGCAAGAAGTGCGAATCAACGGCGAATTGTTTGAAGATTTAGAAGAAGATAAAATTCAATTCATCGATGAAGGCAATCAATATGTGTTAATTGAATTTCCAACACCTTCTATACCGGCATATACAGAATCGTTATTCTTTGAATTGCAAAAAGAAGGTGTTACGCCGATTATTGTTCATCCAGAGCGGAATCGAGCGGTGTTAAAAGACCCGAATGTTTTACTGCCTTTTGTTGAAAAAGGAGCTTTAGCACAATTAACAGCAGCTAGTTATACCGGAGGATTTGGAAAAGCTATCCAGAAAGTAAGCAAACAGCTCGTTGAAGCTAATTTAGTTCATTTTATTGCTTCAGATGCACATAATATTTCTTCACGTTCTTTTCATATGAAAGAAGCTTATCGAAAGCTGGAAAAAGAATTCGGCAGAGAAAAAGTTAATGAGTATCAACAAGTCACGAAAGACTTAGTTAACGGAGAAGTGATTATCTCACCAACACCAAGGACTGTGAAACAAGCTAAGTTTTTGGGATTGTTCTAGATTGGGAAGTTGTGAATTGGGTTAATAAATAGGATATTAAAGAACAAAAAGTGGTTTTCAGCTATTGTACGGAGATGTGGAAAGCTGAAGACATCTTTTTTGTTTGTACTAATAACCATTGTTATAATAAGTGTATTTGGGATGCTGAATAATGAGCTGGATTATGGAATTCATTTTTTTATTGTTTTTTTAAGTAATTTATAACGAAAAGGTAGAATAATTAATGGATATGTCAATGTAAACACTCTTTTTTACTATAGTTTGAAATTATTAATAACATTTTGTTTTAAAGTGATTATTTTTGTAATTCATAGTATCGTAGAGGTGGAAATAGATCACTATTCTGTCTAAGAGGAGGTTTTATGATGAAAAAATTATCCAAAAATAAATTAGCAACTATAATAACAAGTAAAAGAAAAGAGAAAAACTTTACTCAAGAAAATCTAGGAGAGGTAACTGGTATCAATAGGATTATGATAAGTCGTATTGAAAGAGAAGATTTTATTCCATCTGTTACTCAGTTAGAAAAATTAGCAGATACTCTTGAATTTGATATTGCGGATATGTTTGTTGAAAAAGAAAAGGAAAATTCTTTTGTCGCATTACGAAGCGAAGCACTAAGTGATAATGAAAAAGAAGGCGTAGAACAACTCTTTAAAATGATGATCTCTCTGAGACAACAAACGCTGCTAAGGAGAAAGATTGAAAATGAATGAAACTGTTATGCTTAATGAACTACAGTTAGAGGAAATTCGCAAACTTGCTAAAGAACGCCGTCAGTCTCTCGGATTTGTGGGTGAAGCTCCCATTGCAAATGATATTTTCACAATATTGGATCAACTAGACATTATGCTGCTTGAATATCTTATCGAATCTGAAAAAGGAAAGCCGGCTTTCTCAGCAGCCATTATGTATTCAGAAGAAGGTGAGAAAGAGCTTGTTTTTATAGGAGTGAATACTGCTGATTACTATGACAAACAAATTTTTGCCATTGCTCATGAATTGTATCATTACTATACAAAAAAGGGTTCTCATCTTACTCGTTTAAATGATGAAGAAAGTAATATAATCGAAGCAAAAGCAAATCGTTTTGCTGCTGAATTTTTATTATCAGAAGAGAATTTAAAAGGAATTGCACTTGAAAACTTTAAGGCATCTTCTTTAAAAAATATTTCTGATAAAGCTCTTCTTCGTTTCATTGCGCGTTTGCACTGTACCTATTGGCTGCCTTATCACTCTCTTATTAAAAGACTAAGCGAAATAAGAGCAATTACGCAAAACCAAATGGATCATCTCTATGCTATTGATGAAAGAGACCTAAATAGTGAATATTTTAAAATTGGTATAGCTGTCAACAAGGAAATTTTTATCAAATTAAACACCATCACAAAAATTACGGGTACCTCAGCTCAAAATATTGAAATTATTTTACACAACTTTGAAGATAATCTTATTGATGAAGAAAAATTTGCTGATACATTAAGTCTTTTCAATAAAATACCAGAGGAATTTGGCTACGGCACTACTATATCCGATGAAGATATAGATGAACTTAATGCTTTTTTTAGCCAAATAAAGTTAATAAGAAAATTCATCCTACATTAACATTGTATGGATGAGTTAAAGTAGAGTCCACAAGTAACTTTCTTCAATATAAAACAGGCACAAACACAATCCTATGCAATTTACAATCGCATAGGATTGTTTGTGTTTATCTATAGATATAATTGTTAATGTTACCACTTAATTAGGCAAAGCTGATTAAATAATGAGTTGTATTTCAAACAAAAAAGAATTAATATTCCATAAATACATAAAATGTATTGAAATAATATTTCATCTAATAAATAATCTTTATATAATAAAACAAAAAACAAGTAGCTGCTTAAAATAGCAGCTACTTGTTTTTTATATTTACTTTTATTCAGAAACTGGTATAATAGCATCTATAGATATTAAAATATGTTTTTAGGGGGAATAATAGTTTGATTATAAATAGTAAACTGAAAGCTGCTGTAGGTTTTAACCCTACAAAAAAAAGTCACCAATTAAGTATTTTAGATATGTGTCGCAAAATTAAAGAAAATAAAATTACTTTACCTCTATATCAAAGAGATTTGAGCTGGAGTTTAGCTAAATCAATTTCTTTGTTAAATTATCAATTATTTGGAAAAGCTCCTGTAGCGCCAATATCCATTAATCAAATGTCAAGTACTGGAGTTGTTGTTCCACAAGTCTCGTTTATTAATAGAGAGCTTGTAGATACTACCTTGATCGAAGCTGACCACCAGTCAGTGGTCGATGGTCAACAGCGTTTGTCGACTAACTATAAAGCATTTATAAATCATGAAGACTTTAGGAATATATTTTTAGATGTCTCCGCAGCTAAATTTAAATTAGTAGAAAGCAGCTTGAAGGATTATCATATTCCTGTAGGCATTTTATTAAACGAAGACGAGAATATATTATTGTTTTTTTTACAAAAAAAGAATCTTGTAGAAGCACTTTTTCCAATCCTAGTACAAATAAGAAGTAAAATAATGTCTTACAATTACACAATTAATATCGCCGAACATTTAACAGAAGATGAACAAATTGAATGGTTTGAAGTTTTAAATAATGCTGGAAGTAGAGTTACAACATTACAGATGAGTTTTTCAAAATTAAAATTACATGATTTTGATATATATTCGGACTACGTGACACCTTTTAAAGAAAAAATCCAGACCTATGGATACGATGAACTATTTTCTCCTTTTACAACGAATGTATCTTATCCTGTAGCTTCGCTCAATCCAGCTTTTGAAATGATTAAAAAATCAGGGATTCATAGTGTCAATTATGCACCTATTCCATCAGATACAAAAGAATCGCAGATAACAAATTTAGATATAAATGATTTAACTGAAATTATAGATTTATCGTTGATTAGTTTAAATAAAGCTTTAAATTTTTTGAGTGAAGAAAACTTGGAAGATTATGTTAATCGAATGGATTATATTTTATACTTAACAGGATATTTTGCTTTCAATGGTACTGTAGATGAAACTAATGAGCAAAATTTAGTGAGTTGGGTTCAAACTGTAAGTTTTGTAAATAAATCTAATGGTGCAAGAAGAGATATTTTTGATAGTCTTATTAAAAATATTTTCGAAGTATAAAAGTCAAATGGTATTTAGTTATTAACTAGAATAGGTGGAGTATACATGGCAAGTAGTTATTACGAAAATTTGTTAGAAAGAGTGTTGACAAATTCTGAACATAATAGTTGGGATAGTAGTGGGTGAGAATGGAAAATTGAAGATTAGGACGAGGACTCGCATGTAGAAAACTACTTGCCTATGTGGAAAAGAAAAAGCCAGATATCTCTTCTATATAAGAAATAAATATAATAATATATTGTATCTTATTGAAAGTTCATGTACCAAGAAGTTTAAACGTTCTGATTTGGATACAAAAGTAACTATTTATGAAAAATTATTTAAGCTATATCATACTACTTACTACTATAGAAGAAATTAGTATATTGAATTATTATCTGAATTATTTTCTAGAAATGTCCTTGACTATTTTAATCAAGAAATTGTTTTTGATAGTGAATACAGTTCTTTTAATGGAAATGAAGATTACGAATTTATGCTTAAAATATTTAATAAAAGAAATGCTCCTACAAAAAAAGCAAGAGAAAAAGATTAAAGTTATAATTATTAATCAAGCCAAGTCATATTTAAGTAATCAATTAGAAAATAAAAATGTCAATTTCTTACCTGAAGATACTTATTTGCGTCATTTTCATACAAGAGTTAGATAAAACCCTAGAAATGCAAGGAAAAAGGAGGATAAATAATTTATGACAAGAAATATTTATACGTCTATTAATGCCTTTTCAAAAGAAGTTGTTGATTTAGATCCTAATGATTTAGAAAAAGCTAGAAATAGCAGAAAATGGTTAGTTGATAAGATTGAAGAATTTTCTGAAAATGATGGTTCATTCCCTAA
>NZ_DAMDAK010000070.1:0-6511 GCF_032094055.1 Carnobacterium sp. | reverse complement strand
ATTCCCTAAAATATATACTGCAGAAAATGATGTTCAAATGGGATCATTTAGAAGAAGGACAAAAATTAGGCCAATTGATGATATTGACTTTATAGTAGTTTTTAATGCTGAAGGAACGACCTATGATGCAAGTTCATTTGATGGAAAGTTTGAGCTACATGTTCCGGTAACTTCGGAAAGATTAAACTTACTTACGAATGATGATTCAACACTTAATTCAATTAAGCTTGTAAATCAGTTGAAAAAATCGTTGAACAGTGTTCCTCATTATGAACAAGCAGAAATAAAACGAAATCAAGAAGCAGTGACACTAAAGTTAAAGTCATACAGTTGGAACTTTGATATAGTACCAGCCTTTATTACAGCTCCTGAAAGCGATGGAAAATCTTATTACTTAATCCCTGATGGTAATGGTAATTGGAAAAAAACAGATCCACGTATAGATTCTGATAAAACAACTAGAATAAATAAAAAAAGAGATGGAAAAGCACTTAAATATGTACGCTTAATTAAATACTGGAATAGACGAGCAACAATGCCTACTATAAGTTCGTATTTATTAGAGAATTTAATTCTGAATTATTTTGATGACTATTCAGTTTCAGCTACAGAACAATCTACCTTGAAAGATGTTTTTGATTATTTGAGTACATTTATCTACCGTACTTGTCCTGATCCTAAAGGGATACAGGGAGACTTAAATGATTTAGATTTGGATACAAAGGAAAAAATTTCATTTGCAGCTTCATTAGCTAAATCCCATGCAATTGAAGCTATTAGTTATTCAATTAACGATAATCATAAAATGGCACATGCTGAGTGGAGAAAAGTTTTTGGAAAGGATTTTCCAGATTATGAATAGAGATTTTATAAGTATACAACAAGAACTTCCCGAATCAATAACTCTTTTAGCTGCAATGCGATACATGTATAGTCAAGCAAAATTCATTAGGTTAAGCCGACTTAGTATAACTTTACTCTTTCCTATCATTAGCATAGTTAGCATTAAATTTTTTCCGTCAATGGAATTAATATTGTCTTTCTGTAGCTCTGTCTGGTTAGTACTTAACCAAATTATCTTCCAAAAAGCCGAAAAAATGCGCACTGAATATGCTGCAAAAATTCAAGAAGTTTTAGATGTAAATTTATTTCAAATAAGTTGGAATGAAGTTTTGATAGGAGATAAACCTTACACTGAGGATGTATTAATGCTAAGTCAAAAATTTAAAGGTAATAAAGATGGCTTAAAAGGATGGTATCAGGGACTAAAAGCACCAAATCATTTCTCTAATGTTTTGTTAGCACAGCGAACAAATATCATTTGGGATAAAAATCTCAGGAAATTCTATAGTAAATTGCTTATGTTTGAATTTATTTTCTATGTATTAGTATTATTCATATGTGCCTTTTTTTAAAATGTTTCTTTCCAAACTTTCACCTTTTCACTATTAGTACCTTCGCTACCATTAGTATTACATTTATTCGAAGTATCTAATTCCCACAAAAAAAAACACCAATCATTAGAAATTATTGCATCAAAAATTACAGATTACGATTTAAAACAATTGTCCCGTCTAGGTGAAGAAGATATTACAAAAAAATGTAGGCAGTATCAGGATTATATCTACTTAAAAAGATGTGATAGTAATACAATACCTGACAAAATTTATTGGATCAAAAAAAATACTTATGATAAGTTAGCCAAAAATGTTAATGAAAATTTAAGTGATTCCATGTAGTTAAATTAATTTGAAAAGTTGAAGTAAACACTAAAAGTTTTTAAAGGAGTATATGAGTAATTATTTGGTTCCAATATATGAAATTGAATAAAATAATATATCGAGAGTCCTACTCCAAATAATGATATCGGTGTTATCAAGATTAAGAAAAAACTATGAACAAACAGTGTACCAATACCTGCATCATCAATTTATTGCAAATACGCTCAGCATTAAGTTAGGACATGAATTGCTTCCTAATACAAAATTTGGTGAAATGATACCTCGTTTTACTACTTATCCTGCTACTTGTAAATCTGGGATGTATTGAAAGTTCTTCAAAATGAACAATGTTCTAATTATTTATACAGATATAATGGCTAGAGGAGAATATCCAACTTATATAAAAAGATACTTCAAAGAACAAAATGTAGTTACTTATAAAGAGGATGGAGATAATGAAATCCTAAAACAATATACAGTTGATTTTATTAGTTTTTCTTATTATATGTCCATAGTAACAACTACTAACAATAATTGGAAAAAAACAAGTAGGAATTTAGTTATAAGAATTCTGCTAAATCAAATGTATGTTCGTTATCAATTGCCTATTTTTATTGCAGAAAATGGACTTGGTGCTCATGATGAAACCGAAGAAGATGATGCTATCCATGATGCCTATTGCATTAACTATTTGAAGCAGTATGCAGAACAAATGAAAGAAGCTATTCTTGATGATGTAGAAATGATTGGTTACATTATGTAGTAACCTACGTCCATATGGAAGTGGTAAGAAAGATAAAAGTACTGTATAAATAATAATTAAATCAAAAAAAACGAATGAGCTTCAGTTATCTCTAAATAGATAACTGAAACTCATATTCTTTTCTAATTATGAACGAGTTCTTCTCTGCTGAGTCCCCCTTCATAAATTTTAAAGAATGGGTAATAAATGAAGATGCTTAAAATAATCAAACCACAATAAAAGAGAATGTTTCTGAAGTCCATTGTTGCCAAGTAAGCTTGAGCGAAGAATGGAGTGAAAGAAGGATCAATGATATACCCCATTGAAATAATTCCGCTTAATTGAGCATAATACGTTAAGACCAAGTTAATGATTGGGGTGATCAAAAAGGGAATAGCCAAGATGGGATTAAATACGATCGGCAATCCAAAGATAATCGGCTCATTGATCCCGCAGATTCCTGGGACAATCGAAATTTTACTTAAGGTCTTAAGATGAGTTAATTTACTGCGCATCATTAAAATAATCAAGCCCAATGTTCCGCCAGCTCCACCTAAAACAGAAATCCGGAACATTTGCAGGTTCATCGCCACATCTGGTTGTTGCCCATTAGCAACTAATTCGCTGTTGATACCGGTATTTGCGATTCCAATTGAGAAAAGAATCGGAAAAATAATAGAAGAGCCGTTGATGCCAAACAACCATAAGAAGTTGCCGAATGTAACGATAGCGATAAAGCCCCAAAGGTTGCCGGCAAACCCTAAAGCAGGTGTAAGAATCGACATAATGAATTCTGGGAAAGTACTGCCGGTTAAAGCAATAATAATCAAATTTGCTCCATAGATTAGAATGATATTAAAAAGTAAAGGAAGCAATGAGTTCACAAAAGCAGTCACCGCAGTTGGGACAGAATCCGGCATCGTGATCTTCCAGTTCAGCCGATCAATCATTCGAGTAACTTCTACGACAATTAATCCGATAATAATAGCTACGAATAAGCCGTTGGTTCCAAGGAATTCAGTTGAGATTTGTCCTTCGACACTGTTGGCAGCCACTAACATGAAAATGGAAACGGACATCATTCCGTTCATCGCGGCATTTAATTGATAGTCACGTGCTAATGAATAGGCAATGCCAAAAGCACAAATCAAACCAAAAATGCCCATTGTCATATTGTAAGGAGCTGTTAGCAGGTCATAATTTGCAACGGCAAATTCTTTCCAGCTTGCTAAGAACCGGACAAAAAAGTTGGCTGTTTCTGGATTGTATAACTCCAGATTGATCGGTGGGTTGGCAAAAATCAAGAATAGAGAACCGACCACGATGAACGGCAATCCGAACATCATTCCTGTAGAAATAGCTTTTAAATGAATCTGGTTGCCCAATTTGTTGCCGATTGGACTTAAAACACGGTCTAATTTTTCTAGAAAAGTATCATTCTTTTTCATGGCTTTTCTCCTCGTTTTTTAAATTTGCCAGCTGTTAAATTTAAACGCGTTAGGTGCAGTATTGTTTGGATCATATTTTTTCAAAATTTCTTCATATTGTTCTTTATAATCGTTTGTCACTTCCATTTGCGGGATCACTTTACTAGCTTCATGTAAGAAGTGGAAAGAATCACGACCCATTTCCATTCCACGGGTAGTGTGTTTGTCCAAAGCGAAATCAGGAATTTCTGGTACGTATCCCATCGCAAAGCTTTTAATGACGATATTTTTTAATAAATCTGTTGAACGGTCTTTTTCTGATTCAGTCAAGACGCGAATCGCATGAAAGAAAAACATCGCACGGTCTGATTCATTATAAGCAAATTCTTTGCGCATTTGATTGAAGTTGTTCACCATAATCGCTGCATTCGGATTTCCCATTCCGATGTCTTCTACTGAAATAGCCAATAATCTGCGCCACATCTTTTCTTCGAATTGCGGAGAAGTGATGTACATTTCATAAGCGAACTCGCAAGCTTCTTTTGTTAAGCCACGACGAATGCATTTTTGTAAACTAGAAATGACTTCGTCTCCATTTAAATTGTTTCTGGTTGTCGTTCTAGCCCAAGGGTCGGCAATATATTTTTTTTCCATTTGAATAGTCTCCATTTCTTTTTCTTATGATATGATAAGGATTGAAGAGGTGATAAACGTGAATATCCAAAATTTAGCAAACAAATATCAATTAAATGAAACTGAAAAAAATATCCTTTTATTTATCGAACAACATGCCAAAAGTATCAAAGAATTGGGCATCCGCGGTGTTGCCAAGCAATGTTATACTTCGCCGGCTACGATTGTCAATTTAGCAAAAAAGATGCATTTTTCAGGTTACAGTGAACTGGTTTTTAAAATAAAAGAAAATGCGTTGTCAGAAAACGATAGCGACCTTCCTGAAGAGACGGCTTTGCCTGTTTATCAAAAGCTGGCCGATAGTTACTTAACTGAATTCGAACAGGTTTTGAATGATTACCGAGATAAAACCATTATGATACTCGGTTCTGGATTTTCTCAGATCATCGCAAACTACATCAATGAATCTCTGATACTGAATGGATTTCGCAGCATTACCAATTCTCATTTAGAGTTGATCCGAGAAGAATATGCTGGAAAAGTGTTATTGGTGGTCGTCACTGAATCAGGCGAAACTTCCCGCTTGAAAGAACTCGTTAGACAATCTCACGAAAATGGGGTGGAAGTCTTGAGTTTTGTAGGCAATGAGAATTCAGGAATAGCTCACTATTCAAGATTATCTGTCGCCACTCATGACGATGTCCAATTCTCCAGTGCGCCTTATGAGCCGCATTTATTTTATGGATCTGTTCTACTAGTATTTGAACTTTTGCTAAGCGCTTATTTAAAACGTTCAATCAGCTGATAAAAATATCATAACAGGATTTGAAGCGGTATCATATACGGTTAGCGGGATTTTGAACAAGTTTAGGAATGTAAAAACAGGTTCACTGATAAATGAATTATTTTTTAACTATACTTTTAAATAGAGCAATAAACATTGGGTTTCTTTAAACAGAGTATGAAGTAATTTCAGGAGAGTGAAGAGTATGTCAGAGGTTAACCTCTTTTTCAAAAAAATATTAGTAAAGAGAAAAGAATTAAGTACGTTGGAATCACAAGTCTTGGAATACATGTTGAAATACCCAAATAAGGTTTCAGAATTAAAGATAGATGAATTTGCTAATGCTATCTATGTGTCAACTGCTACCGTTAGTCGAACATGTAAAAAGCTGGGTTTTAAAGGTTATCAACAATTAAAGTATGCTTTAGATCAATATAAAGGATCAACAGAGGAACAAGACCACGAGGAAAAACAGATAGGAGAGATTGGCGGACATATTAGTCGGTTTCAAAAAGAAATGGAACGGACAATGACTGAATTAAATACGGCAAATATAAAAAAAGCAGTTGAATTACTAAACACGAGTCAAATGGTTGAGTTTTTTGGAGTGGGGGCATCTTCTCCATTTTGCAGCGATGCTGCTAGAAAGCTTACTTTTTCCGGGAAAATCGCTTCTGCTAGAAGTGATTGGGATGAGCTGAGAGTTGTTGCAAGTCATTTAAAATCATCTGATCTAGCTATCTTAATATCTCATAGTGGTGAGACTTTGCATTTGATAGAATATGCTACGATTTTAAAGCAACGACAAGTACCATTTATTCTCTTGACCGGTACTCGCGGAAGTCACTTAGAATCTTTAGCTGATTTAACCCTTATAGCTTATTCTGAAAGCCATTACTATGGAGAAATTGATATGACTTCCAGATTTACAGTTAATTTATTGATGGATTTAATCATTATCGAGTACATTAAACAACGTATTCATTAAAAACAATCCTTTTTTGTATGTTCTTACATTTTGTGTAAGGCTTTTCAAAAATATGGAAACGCTTGCTTAAAGAGTGGCAGAGACGGTATCTTAGAGATAGAAAAAAGCAAAGGAGAGAAAACCATGAAAAAAGAAAAAGGAAGTTTTTGGGAATTTTTTCAAGGATTAGGAAAAACCTTTATGTTACCGGTCGCATTATTAGCGTTTATGGGATTG
>NZ_DAMDAK010000069.1:10603-14071 GCF_032094055.1 Carnobacterium sp. | reverse complement strand
TTTTAACAGAATATGAAAGAAACGGTTTAAAAATCATTGACTTGAAACTGTTACAAGCTTCTTCAGCAATGGCAGAAAAGCATTATGCGGAACATGAAGAAAAACCTTTCTTTAACAGACTAGTTTCTTATCTTACAAGAAGCCCATTAGTTGCGCTTGTCTTAGAAGGCGAAAATGCAGTTGAACGAGTTCGAGCACTGAATGGAACAACAGATCCAGAAAAATCTGGAGATAATACTATTCGTGCTCTTTATGGACTTAGCTTATCTGAAAATACAGTACATGCCTCTGATTCACCAGAAAGTGCTGACAGAGAACGGGCCATTTGGTTTGCTTAAAAAATTCATCTCAATCAAAAATAGATTCACCGAAGCTCGAGCTTGGCGAATCTATTTTTTTATCTATCTAAGAACTTAATATAGTTGAATGGAACCACCATCAACCATTAAGGTTTGCCCAGTCATAAAGCTGCTCATATCACTTGCTAAGAAAACAGCAACTTGACCAATATCCTTTTGTGGATCTCCCAAACGTTTAAGAGGAATTTGATTAGCCATTGCAGTGTATTCATCAGGAAAATTTTCTTTCCAGCTTTTTACGCCTTCCGTTTCTGCAATTGGGGAAATAAGGTTCACACGGATACCTTCTGGCGCCCATTCATTTGCCACGACACGAGACAGACCACGAATAGCTTCTTTACTTGCTGCATAAGAAGCTTGTTTTTCCATTCCCTTCATAGCTGAACCTGAACCAAAGTTGATTACTGCGCCTTTCGTTGCTTTTAAATCTTCATAACAAGCCTGCATTAAGAATAATGTTGCCAAAAAACCAGTTTTAAAGGATAATTCGAACATCTCATTTGTCGTTTCCATAAAAGCAGCTTGCCGAGTTGCATGCGCATTATTGATTAAAACATCAATTTTGCCAAATTTCTTAACTACTGTCTCTCTTATCTCTTTTGCATTCTCTTCTAGTGAAATATCCTTTTTTAAAAATAATGCCTCAACACCCATATCTTCTAATTCATTAACAAGTTCTGCCCCTTTTTCTTCATTCAAATCGACAATTGCAATATTGGCGCCTTCTGCAGCTAATGCTCTTGACAAACCTGCTCCAATACCACCCGCACCGCCTGTAATAATGGCGACCTTATTCTCTAGTAACATGTAAATTTCCACCCTTCTATTCATTAAAAGCTCATTAATAGTTTAATGTTAAACTATTGATAAGTAAACTAAAAGAAATTAAACTTAAATCACTATAATAAACAGAGGGAGGAAACGGATGATGCATCAAAATATGGAATTGCTCTATTCAGTCAATCAATATACACAAACTGTTATGAAAAAATGGACAGCTGCCTTTCCTTATCCCATTAGTATTTCAGCGTTGTTAGTCCTAGGTGAATTAAAAACAAAAGGACCGCAAAAACAAGTTACACTGGCTCAGTTTTTAAAAATAACACCAGGAGCAATGACTAATATAGCCAACATGATCGTTCAGAAAAACTATGCTAAACGCGTTTATGATGAAAAGGACCGTCGCATTACACGGTTAGCCATTACAGAACAAGGAAAAGAACTAGTAGAAGCAGCACGGACTACTGAAGCTAAGATCAACACTGATTTACTTAAAGTTCTTTCACAAAAAGAAAGAGAAACTTTTTTAGAGCTTTTTCGAAAAATTAGTGAATAATAACTAGTGCCTAGTACCAAAAAAATTTACAGTTTTCATAAAATAAAATTAAAAGGAGATGCTTATGAAGATCGGTTATGCATGTTTGACTCTCGGTGTCTACAATACAAATTTTAAAACCTGTACACTTAAAACCGCAACACAAGAAAACCTATTGAACATTACAGCGCACAATCTAGAAACATTAGATAGAATTCTAGATTACAACATCAAAATAGGCATTACACTTTTTAGAATCAGTTCGGATATCATTCCATTTGGTTCGAGTCCTATTAATGATCTTCCTTGGGATGAGATTTTCCAAGAAAAGTTTCAAATGATCGGTGAAAAATTAAAGGCTGAGAACATTAGGGTGTCGATGCACCCTGGGCAATACACGGTTTTAAATTCACCCAACACAGAAGTTGTGAAAAGAGCGATAGAAGATTTAAATTACCATAACCGGTTTTTAACTGCACTTGGGACAGAGAAATCCAGTAAAATCATTTTGCATATCGGCGGTATATACGGTGATAAAACAGCAGCCATTGCGAGATTTGGAAAAAACTATCAACTCTTGAGTCAGGAAGTTAAAGATAGACTGGTCATCGAAAATGATGATAAATCGTACAGCATAGGTGATGTATTACAAATAGGAACAACTAACCGTATTCCTGTAGTCTATGACAACTTGCATAACCAGGTTTTGCCTTTTGACGTATCAAAAGACGATAACTATTTTATCACTTTAGCAAACCAGACTTGGCAAGCTGATGATGGCCAGCAAAAAATCCATTATTCTCAAGGTGCTCCTTTGAAAAGAGCAGGCAGTCATTCTAAAACGATCGACTTAGAAGTATTCAACGAATTTTTAAAATCAATTCCTGATGTTGATATCATGCTTGAAGTAAAGGATAAAAATCTTTCTGCTGTGAAAGCTAACAATCTGATTGCCGATGATAAAAAAATAAGCCATATAGAAAAAGAATGGGCTCGATATAAATACAACATTCTGGAACACGATCCAAACCGTTACCAAGAAATTCGCAGCTTATTAAAAGATAAAGCAGGCTACCCGGTGGTAGAATTTTATGCGCTTATCGACCAAGCACTTGCGACAGAACCAACTGAAGGCAATCAACTGAATGCTGCAGCTCATGTCTGGGGATATTTTAAGAATAAAGCCACAAAGTCAGAAAAGAAAAAGTATGATTCCTATCTCGCATCATTTAAAAAAGGAACCTATTCCATCAAGGCTGTCAAAAATTTATTATTAAAAATGGCCGTAAAATATGAGAGTGACTATTTATTGAACAGCTATTATTTCCATTTTTAAACCCTAATAATTTTGTTTTATAGTCTTTCATTGATCGTGATTTTTATCTATTTCCTTCAAAAAAACTTGTAAATATTGATACCAATATTTACAAGTTTTTTGTTTTTTTATAGTCTCTTATTATATTTTTTAATAGGAAATCTAAATGGTTATAAACTACAATAAAAAAAATTCAGACTTGTACATTAGGCGTTATTTAAAAACTTCTAATTCTATGCGGGAGTATACTTCTAAGTTTTTAGTATAGCTCTATGAATAACCCAAGAGGTTACACATTCATTAATTAATAGTGTGTTTCAAATTTTTCTATATTTTTCTAATGGTTTCTCTTCAGGTATTATTATAATTTATAAAAAATAGCTTGGAAGCCACTTTACAATATAAGATCTTTTTCGTTTAATATAATTTCCAATTAATTGCTTTGTATGTGGTAACAAATTTTGGTTTTCAGAGTTCTC
>NZ_DAMDAK010000069.1:4887-10593 GCF_032094055.1 Carnobacterium sp. | reverse complement strand
CTAAATTTTTTTATTTCTTAAACCATTATCTCGAAATAAATAGAAAAAGATTTTATCAACTTCCTTCTTCTTATTGGATGGATAAAAATATGAACATATTCACCTATCAATATTATTTTCGCTGCGTCCGTTGAAAAAAATTGGTTAATTTTTTAATAAATCAAAAGGTTCAAATGCGCCATTTTTTTGAATAACCAATTTCTAGGGACTTATATAACTTTCTTTTATTTACTTGCAGAGTCTTTTTTTCTAGCATCAACATATACTATTTCAGATTTTAATTCTGAGGAGGAAGTGTTGGCAACTCTATCTTTAAATTTTTTAAGGTTTGTTTCACTAGTATCACCTTCTAGAATTATAATTAGAAAAATTGCCATATCAGTTTTTTCGGAAATCTTGTATTCTTCTAATTGCTCAAAATAACCATGTTGAAGTTTAGAATGGAGTGTTTTTTTTATTTCAATAAGAACTTTGTCATTACCAGTACTTACCTTAAAGTCAACAGGACCTCTTCCAGTATTACTTTCAGGTGTTAAATCAATGCCATGTACTTGACTAAAAAAATAACATACTCCATAAAAAACTAGTTGAATAGCATCTTCTCTTTTAGGATCTATATAAGATTCCTTATAAAATAAATTACTCAATTTATTATTTTCTACTAGGTCTTTAAAAAGTTGACACATAATGAGAGATTTTTCAAGAATATTTTTTCTACTGTCTTTAAGTTTATTAACTAAAGAAATGTAATCATCTTTAGTATCATAGATAGTTTGTTTGGTTTTTTCGTACCATATAACTTCACCATCAGGATCTTTTTTAAAATTGTAAGAATGTACTTGTGCTGATAAATAATCATCTATAAATGAGTCGAAAATATCCGGAAACGTTAAAAACGTCGTTAAAACATCTTTTTTTGAGAAATTTTCATTTTCTTTATCAAATGCATCCTTCCAGGAAGCACTAATACCAGCATTAAAATGCGCTCTAACACTTTCATCTGTAATTTCATTTTTGAAAGTAAAATCTGCATGTGGTAAATTAGATAAAAATACTTTTGGAATAAGTATCATATTTTCGCCAGTAGGAAGAATGGAATCTTCTTCATAATTTTTTCCTAATTCTTCAAATATACGTTTAGTATAAGAAATGAATTCGTTTTCTAAAATATTTATAACTAAATCACTAATCCTGTCTGAACCTATATTTTTTTCAAACAAGCCTAATAACTCAAAAAAATAACTATCTTTTTTTGCATACTCACTTATTTGATGAGCATCACGTATGATAGTCTCTGCAAGATCCCTTCCAATCCCATTTCCATTACCTCTTGTAGTAGAATAACCAATTGATATTCCTTTAGTTTCAGGTATTGTCATTAACTTGACGGCACTGTTCCAACACTTATCTTTTTCCTGTCTAGATGCTCTAACCAAAATCATTATATCTTTGAATCGTTTATGAATCTTATTTTTAGCATCAGAAAATTCCTTAATTGTCGAATTATAAATAAGAGGTGGATCAACAAAAAGTTTGCTATCAACACCTAGTATTGCATTAAAAGCACCTGTTTTTTCAATAGTTATTGCGTCAATACCTAAATAATCAGAAATCGATTTCATTTCCATCCTCCTTATTAGCTTATTTATAATTAGTATACAACACTAGGTAACAGGTATCAAATTGATAAGGACACAAAATGAAAGCCTTAAAAACCTTTTAATTAAAGGTTTCTAAGGCTTTTTTTCTATTCCCACTCGATAGTCGCTGGAGGCTTGCTCGTAATGTCATACACAATACGGTTAACGTGTGCTACTTCATTTACAATCCGCACAGAGATTTTTTGCAAGACATCCCATGGAATACGTGCAAAGTCACTTGTCATGCCGTCAATCGACGTTACAGCACGAATACCGACTGTGTAGTCATATGTCCGGCCGTCTCCCATAACTCCGACACTGCGGATTCCTGGAAGAACGGTAAAGTATTGCCAAATGTCACGGTCAAGACCTGCTGCTGCAATCTCTTCACGTAAAATAGCATCACTTTCACGCACGATTTCCAATTTTTCTTCTGTCAGTTCACCAAGAACACGGATACCTAATCCAGGACCTGGGAAAGGTTGACGCCAAACTAAGCTTTCTGGCATGCCCAATTCGATTCCTAATTCACGAACTTCATCTTTAAACAGCGTGTTTAACGGTTCGATCAATTTAAATTGCATGTCTTTAGGCAGTCCGCCCACGTTGTGGTGTGATTTGATCGTTTGAGCCGTATCGGTTCCACTTTCGATCACGTCCGTGTAAAGCGTTCCTTGTGCCAAAAATTCAATGCCTTTTAATTTTGTCGCTTCGTCATCAAAAACATAAATAAATTCATTTCCGATGATTTTACGTTTTTGTTCAGGATCGCTGACACCAGCTAGTTTATCCATAAAGCGTTTTTTCGCATCCACACGGATAACATTCAAGCCGAATTTACCTTCTAAACTATCCATTACTTGGTCGCCTTCATCTTTACGCAACAAACCATGATCAACAAAGATACACGTTAATTGGTCGCCGATCGCTTTTTGCAACAAGACACCTACAACACTTGAGTCGACTCCGCCGGATAAGGCTAGTAAGACTTTTTTATCGCCTACTGTTTCACGGATTTTTGCAATCTCGATGTCGATAAAGTTGCTGATGCTCCAAGTTCCTTTACATCCACAAATATTAAATGCAAAGTTTTTCAACATAGCATTGCCTTGTTCAGTATGGCGTACTTCCGGATGGAATTGAACAGCATGGAAGTTTCTTACTGGGTCGAACATTGACGCAATTGGACAATGAGGGCTGGTTGCTGTTACTTCAAACCCTTCTGGTACGTGAGTCACTAAATCTCCATGGCTCATCCAAACTGTCTCTTCAGTCTTCAGCTGATCAAAAACAGGTGCAGCCGTATTGGTGATTTCAATACCGGCTTTTCCGTATTCACGATTTGAACTGGCTGCTACTTTTCCGCCTAATGCAGTTGTCATTAACTGCATACCATAACAGATTCCTAAAATAGGTATACCTAATTCAAAAATCTTTTGATCGATGGTAAAGGCTCCTTCGTCATAAACGCTCATTGGTCCGCCTGAGAAAATAATTCCTTTTGCATTCATTTTGCTTAACTCTTCAGCTGTTACTTTGTGAGAAATTAATTCAGAAAACACACCAAATTCACGAATACAGTTCACCCCATCTAATTTTTTCTACTCCAAAGCAGACTAATCTGTCATTTCTACTAAGCTTTATTGTATCGGCTCTTATGAAACAGGTCAACACAACGAAAACGCTTTTCTGTCTTTTTTTAATATTTTCGCAACAATAAATGATCGATTACATGATTTCCGCTCTTATGCAAGATCAAATCCGCTCGATTGCGCGTTGGCAGAATAAATTCCATCAGGTTGCGCAAATTGACTTTTTTCCAAACTTCGCGGGCCATGGCAAAGGCATCTTCCCGGTTGCCTTGTGCATAAGAATAATAATAGTTATCAGGATCGGTAAAAGCTGTATCAAGCAGCACTCCAAATCGTTCTAAATACCATTTTTCGATTTGTGCTGGTTCAGCGTCTACATACATCGAAAAATCAAAAAAATCACTGATATAAATTTGTTCATTAGCAGGCAATTGTAAAATATTGATCCCTTCTACTATTAAAATATCCGGCTTGTTCAATACATGAAATTCTCCTTCAACGATATCGTAAATTTCATGAGAATAAACCGGTGAGGTCACATTTTCCTTGCCGTTTTTTACGTCTCCTAAAAAAGAAATCAAACGCGGCATATCATAACTTTCCGGAAATCCTTTGCGGTCCATAATCTGCTCTTTTTGCAATACCGCATTAGGATAAAGAAAACCATCGGTTGTGATCATATCTACTGTTTTGTTTTTATAAACACGAGAAAGCATCGTCTGTAATAAGCGTGCAGTTGTACTTTTTCCTACGGCCACACTTCCTGCTATCCCGATAATGTAGGGCTTACTTGTTGTTTTTTTACCCAAAAAATTATTTTTTTGTGCTTGTAGTTGTTCATATTGACGTATATACACATCCAATAGTTGAATGATTGGTACATATACTTCTTCTACATCTTTTATCGAAATCCGGTCATTTAAGCCTGTAAGTTCTTCCAACTCTTGATGAGACAACGGTGCGACTGTGTTTTTGTTTAGCTCTTTCCATTCATTCCGTTCAATAATATGATACGTTGCTGATTCTTTCATCCGGCGGACCTCCAAGTTCTTTCAACTTCCGCATCATTGTACCAAATAATGCTTTCTTTTTATAGCCTTTGAATGAAACCTTTACTAAGCTTTTTCATCTTTAAAGAAACTTAACTAGTCTTTTTTGTTCAATTTAGTGTAATATGGTTTTGTTGGGAATAGGAGTAGTCTCAACTTTTTTTATGAATTAAGGGTCTCTTATTAGTTTAAAAAGACTTACATAAATAAAAAAGGAGTTTAGATATGAAAGAAAAAAAAGATCTGGTTGAAATTTGGGGAGATGTTGTTGCATTGAATAGTTTGGTAGGGGCTATTCTTATTTCAAGTATCTCGACAATGGGAGCCTTTTTTCTAGCGCCCGGCGGCAATCAAAGCCAACAACTTTTTTATGGTTTAGCAGGTGCCGTCATTGGATTTATTATTTCTGCAGTCTTAATTAAACCTAAACGAATAGTCGTGCTGGATGGCCAACAGACTAGCGAACAAGGAGAATCAGACTAATGGATATCTTCTTATTGTTTCAAATGGTTGTTGCTTCACTATCGGCTGTTGTATTGTATACCTTTATCGGTTTTATTCCTGGAACAGATGAGACTTCCGTTCTTGTACCGGTTTCGTTGGCGCTCGTTTTAGCAGGAACAGCTCCGATTATTATTTTGACCTTTTTTATTTCTGCTATCATAACATTAAATTTAACTAATGCCATGCCCACTGCTCTTGTGGGATTGCCGGGTGGAGTTTTATCCAGCCCGATGATTGAACATGCTCTATACTTAAAAAATCGAGGCTTATCTACGATCACAATAAAAAAAATGGCTGCCGGTTCTTTGATCGGTACGGTTGTTTCTGTACCTATTTCTTTGTTGTTAGCTAATTTGCTAACTCCTTTTGCTACACTCATTCAACCTTATGCTTCATTATTATTTGTGATTGGTGCTGTTTTTTTATCTGTGATCGGAAAACACAAATCTTTAGCACTGCTTAGTATCGTGCCCTTAGCATTATTATTCCAAAGTTTGCGTCACCTTTATTGGGGAATGGGCGTAGTTCCAAAAGATACCAATATCACAACTTCTTTTTTCTTAGGTATCACCATCGGACCACTGATCATCTCTCTTTTATCTTTGTTAAATAAAGAGAATCGGATCAATATGTTGACGGACCAACTGAAAACTATTGCAATTCCAAAAGAATTAAATAAAGAACAGAGTTTGAATCCCTTTAAAATTTTATCTAAACAAGAGATAAAATCAGCTTCATTGGTTTCTTTTATTTCGAATTTTTTATTTGTTTTAAGCCCTGTCGGTTTGATTATTTTATTTGGCGAAGCAGTTGCTAATCGAAAAAAAGATCCGGTTGAAAAAGCTTCAACGACCATCACAACGATGAGTGCATTGGCTCATTCAACTTACTTATCAGGTATTATTATTCCATTGATTGCTT
>NZ_DAMDAK010000069.1:3614-4877 GCF_032094055.1 Carnobacterium sp. | reverse complement strand
GCTTTAGGTATCCCACTATCTCCAACTGCTATCGGACCAGGAAGTGCTTTATTTAATGCACCGCCTGTTTTCACAGTAACGCATAATTTGCATCATTTGTTGAGCCGAGGCGAATTTGTTTGGGCTATTTTAGTAGGAGCAGTAATTTCCAGCTTAATTTCTTATATTATCATCATTCGTTATGCAGGACGCATTTCTCAGTTTGTCCTGACCAAAGTTCCTCATGAAGCGGTTTTAGGGTTGTTCATTTCATTTATCCTATTATTGGCCTACATGGATGCAGGGTTAATTAATATCTTTGGTGTTTTATTGATTGGTATTATCTGCGGGACACTAAATAAAATGGGAGTTAACTATGGGATTCAATTTATGACTCTCTATGCCGCTCCCTGGATCGTTGAAAAGTTGGCTGCTTTATAAAAATAACAAAATCGAAAGGATAGAAAGCTAGTTTATTCGGCTTTTTTCCTTTCCTTTTGATGGCCTTCTTGTTTATGATTAAAAAGATGAATAAAAAAGGAGTAATTTCATGAAAGCAACAGGTACAGCAAATGGAAAAATTATTTTGATGGGGGAACATTCCGTTGTTTATGGCGAGCCTGCTGTGGCCATACCTTTTCCTGCTACTTCAATTGAAACAACGATTAAAAAAATAACTGGTCCTGTTACACTGGATTGTTTTTTCTATCAAGGTCCATTTTCTCAGGCACCAGAACGATTATTGAATTTAACAACCGTTATTGTGAAGACTCTTGAAAAGCTACAACAACCGCTTGAAAATTTTAGTATTACGATTAAAAGTACTATCCCGGCGGAACGAGGAATGGGTTCTAGTGCTGCTGTTGCGGCTGCAACTATCCGTGCACTTTTTAATTATTTTAAAAAAGAGTTGCCCGCTGCTTGTTTAATGGGATTGACCGATATTTCTGAAAAGATTGCTCACGGAAATCCTAGCGGTTTAGATACAGCTATGACGAGCAGCCAATCTCCTCTTTTTTTCATTAAAGGACAGCCGATTGTTCCTTTTTCGTTAAACGTATCAGCTTACTTAGTAGTAGCAGATACAGGAGTTACCGGCCAAACTAAAGAAGCGGTAAATAGTATCGCTCTTTTATCTCAAAGCTCTCCTGAAGAAACAACAGCTGCCATCCATACTCTCGGCAAACTGACGCGACAAGCAAAATCAGCCATTGAACAGAACCGGCCGGCTGATCTAGGTTTTTATATGAATGAAGCGCATCGTCTTTTGGATTTTTTAGGTGT
>NZ_DAMDAK010000069.1:0-3604 GCF_032094055.1 Carnobacterium sp. | reverse complement strand
ATAAAGAGTTAAATCAGCTTGTTGCTGCAGCTTTAGCAACTGATGCTTTAGGCGCTAAGCTGACCGGCGGCGGACGTGGCGGGTGTATGATTGCTTTGGCCGATAATAAAACGAGTGCTGACCGTATTTCTGCTGCTTTATTAAAAGCCGGAGCAGTGAATACATGGATTTACAACATGGGAGAGGACTAATGGAATGACTGAAAAAAAAGTACGAGCTTATACCAATATTGCTCTGATCAAATACTGGGGCAAACGTAATGCAGAATTGATTTTACCGACAAGCAGCAGCTTATCTTTGACGCTGGATGCTTTTTACACAGAAACTTCTGTTTCTTTTAACGCTGATGTTAAACAAGATACATTTTATTTAAATGATAACTTACAGGATACAGCAGCTACTCAAAAAGTCAGTCGTTTTTTACAGCTCTTTAGAGAACCAGCTGGCATTTCATCTCCGGCTTTGGTTAAAAGTACAAATTTTGTACCAACAGCTGCTGGGCTTGCTTCTTCTGCTTCAGGTATGGCTGCCTTAGCAGGAGCTGCGAATCTAGCGAGCGGCTTAGATCTAAATCCGCGCGACTTATCTTTAGTTGCACGACGCGGTTCTGGTTCAGCTACCCGCAGTATATACGGCGGCTTTGTTGAATGGCAGATGGGAACTACTTCTGCAGATTCTTATGCTGTTCCTATCGATGATGCCTCTTGGGATATTGGCATGGGGGTTGTAGTTGTCAACCACCACGAGAAGTCCGTATCCAGCCGTGAAGGAATGAAAAACACGGTAGCTACTTCTCCTTTTTATGCCGGTTGGCTAGAAAGCACAGCCAAGGATCTGATTGAAATAAAGGAAGCAATCCGTTCGCAAGACTTTCAAAAATTAGGCGAAATAACAGAAAGCAATGGAATGAAAATGCATGGAACGATGTTAGGTGCTAACCCGCCGCTTTCTTATTGGGAGCCAGACAGCGTTGTCGCCATGCAGTTAGTACGCCAATTGCGAAAAGAAGGTATTCCTTGTTATTTCACAATGGATGCAGGACCAAATGTGAAAGTCTTATGCCGTTTATCAGATAGTGCTAAAATTAAAACGAGATTTGCAGAAGTTTTTCAAAAAGATCAATTGATTGTTGCTAAACCCGGTCCGGGATTACAGGTACTAACAAGCAATTGACACTGTAGTTTATAAGGAGGAAATATTGAATGATTGAAGTTTCAGCACCTGGAAAATTGTACATTGCAGGTGAATATGCAGTTGTGGAGCCTGGTCATCCTGCTATTTTAGTAGCGGTTGATCAATTCATCACTGTCTCGCTTGAAAAAACAGAAGATATGGGCAGTATCACTTCTTTTCAGTATGGCAATTTGCCGATTTTGTGGAAAAGACACAATGATCAACTTGTTCTTGATAAACGGGAAAACCCGTTTCATTATATTTTAGCTGCTATCAATGTAACTGAAAGTTATGCTAAAGAAGTCAATAAACAACTTGATTTTTTCAATTTGACGATTGATAGCGAACTGGATAGTTCGAATGGCCGAAAATACGGCTTAGGTTCCAGTGCCGCCGTAACCGTGGCAACAGTTCGCGCCTTGTGCCAGTTTTACGAATTAGAAGACACGGATGAGCTAGTATTCAAATTAGCCGCTTTAGCGCATCTTTCCGTTAAAAGCAACGGCTCTTGTGGTGATGTGGCTGCCAGCGTTTATGGTGGCTGGTTAGCCTTTACTACTTTTGATCGTGATTGGGTAGCTGCTCAACAAGAAAAAGGTCAATCAGTCAAAGAATTAGTGGAAATGGAATGGCCTTATCTTTCCATCACGCCGCTGACTCCTCCAGCTGACTTGCGTTTAGTGATTGGATGGACTGGTTCACCGGCTTCCACTTCTCATTTAGTCGATGAAGTTACGAGTCAAAGAAGTCGAGACCAGCAAGCTTATACGACTTTTTTAAAAGAAAGCTCTGCTTGTGTGGATCGAATGATTCAAGCTTTTCAAGAAAAAGATATCAAATCGATTCAACAACAAATACGGCAAAATCGAAAACTATTAGTAAATATGAGCCGGGCTACAGGAGTTGTGATAGAAACTCCTGCTTTATCGCAGTTATGCGAAGTTGCTGAAGCTTATCGTGGTGCTGCAAAATCTTCTGGAGCAGGCGGCGGTGACTGCGGAATCGTCTTATTTGACCGCAAAGAAGGTTTACTGCCTTTAATGACCGCATGGGAAGAGAAAGGCATTACCAATCTCCCACTACATGTTTATAATAAAAGCTGAAAAAGATAATCGCTCCTGAATGAAAGAAGTAACGTGAACTACTTATATGAAAGGAAGGATAGAGATGAATCCTGCAAACAATCGAAAAAACGAACATGTTTCATTAGCGATGAAATTTTCCCAGGAACCTTCACCGTCTGATTTTGACGCGCTGCATTATGTTCACCATTCATTTCCAAAAATGGCTGTCAAAGATGCAGATTGTTCCACTTCGTTTGCTGATTTCCAAATGGAATTTCCTTTTTATATCAATGCAATGACGGGCGGTAGCGAGTGGACTAAAAAAATCAATCATAAATTAGCTTTAGTTGCCCGTGAAACAGGTATCGCAATGGCTTCAGGTTCTGTTAGTGCCGCTTTAAAAGATGCCACCGTAGCAGACAGCTTTACGGTAATCCGCGAAGTTAATCCTTCGGGCCTGGTTTTTGCCAATCTAAGTGTGGGTCAGACGGTTGAAAATGCTAAAAGAGCGATCGATTTGTTACAAGCTGATGCTCTGCAACTGCATATCAATGCTCCGCAAGAATTGATCATGCCAGAAGGAGACCGCGATTTTACAAACTGGCTGACACAACTGTCTCGTATTACTGCAGCAGTTGATGTGCCCGTTATTGCCAAAGAAGTTGGTTTCGGAATGAGCCGTGAAACGATCGATTTGCTCTTAACTGCCGGAGCAAAGACCATTGATATTAGCGGCACAGGCGGAACGAATTTCGCAAAGATCGAGAATTATCGCCGAAAAAGCAATAAGTTGGATTATTTGGAAAGTTGGGGACAATCAACTGTTATTTCTTTATTAGAAGCCCAGCCTTATGTATCATCTGTTGATCTCTTAGCTTCAGGCGGAATCCGCCATCCTTTAGATATCATCAAGGCTCTTTCTTTAGGTTCAAAGTCAGTCGGGATCTCTGGTTTGCTTTTACATTTGATCATCAAAGAAGGTGTAGATGAAACCATTCACCAAGTAAATGATTGGAAAGAGAATCTCAAAACAATCATGACTTTACTTGGAAAAAAATCACTGCAAGACTTGCAGCAGACTGATTTGATTTTAACAGGTAATGTAAAAGATTGGTGCCAAGCCCGCGGAATAGACTCGGAATATTTTGCTTCCCGTTCAACGCGTGTTTAAAAAGACCAACTAAAATAAAAAAATGAGCGCCGATTTTGTTTCACTAATCGGTGCTCATTTTTTAGGCTCTGTCATTTTTGATGTTGGTAAACAAAATGAATCTATTCCACAATCTTGAAATTTTTGGAGGAATAGTGACTGCTTGCAGCCATGTAAAGGATTCAATGCGAATTACGAAGCGGTTAGGCTTCGTTTG
>NZ_DAMDAK010000068.1:0-14123 GCF_032094055.1 Carnobacterium sp. | reverse complement strand
AATGTCCCTAGTGTCGCAGAAACTGCAGAAATTCTTCCGCCACGTTCTAAATGCTTGATATCTTCGACAGTTACCCAAGAATGCAGTTTAGTTTTATTTTCTTCTACCCATTGAGCTACTTCTTCTAAAGATGCCCCTGCTATTTTTCGTTGTACTGCTTCATAAATAAGTAGTCCATCTCCTAAACAAACAGCTAAAGTATCAATAATTGTGATATCAACAGTCTCATATTCTTCTCTTAACATTTCCACAGCTGCTAATGCATTATTATAGGAACCACTTAGTCCTGATGAGAAAGCTAAATAAAGTACTGGTATGTTTTCTTCAATATAGTATTTGAACACTTCTAAATAAGTTCCTATATTGATTTGAGAAGTTGTTGCTATTTCTCCATTTTTTATTTTTTGAAAAAAGGCTTCTCGATCAAAAGTTTTCCCTAAGTCATCGATGTATTCTTTTCCCTCCATATTAACGATCATATTCATAATATGAATGTTATGTTCTTCAACAAACTCTATCGGTAGATCACAACACGAATCAGCCATTATTTTATAACTCATACCAAAACTCCTTAGTAAACAAACTTTTCTTTTTTATTCTTCAATTCTTATTATAGACAGAAAATCCTTGAAAAGAAAACTTTATTATTAATATTTTGAAAAAGACTTGCACATCTGAACGTTTGTTCGTATAATAAAATTATCAAACAAATGTTCGGAGGAATAAACATGGAAAAAAACTTTGCTGAAAAACAACCTAATTTTTTTAGTAGAAAAGTAGTTTTATCTAAAGAAATGGATTCGCTGCAAGTACTTCCTCAAATGCCAAAGCACCAAGTTCTATATTTTTTAACTCAAGCCTATGAACGCCGTAAACCTATTATTCTTCAAACCAACAAAACAAAGCATGTTTTAACTGTACAAGAACAAAAAGGCTTATTAAGATATGCACCAAATCAAAAAAAATTACTTATTTTAGAAAACTCGGATCAACAAATGACCTATATGCTCTCATTTGATGATATTCGACATGTACGTTTAGCTTAAGACAATAAGTAAGAAAGAGGATGAGACAAAAGTCTCATCCTCTTTTGCCTATCCAACTATTTATTCAAGAACGTATTCCAAAAAGCAGTTCTGATACCCCTTTATCTTACATTTATTCGTCCCAGTTGCCTTAACTCTTGCAGCTTTAGTTACTTAGAGATACGACATGTGAGATAGAAGTTTCGGCCTGAACGCTTTTTCCACGCTTCCTTTAAGTTCGGATTTTGTTGGTTGGGTCCATTTTTTTTTCAATAAACCCTAAAACCAAATCACTAATAATAGCCATCAATGCCGTCGGAATCGCTCCAGATAAGATAATGGCTCCTCCATCTGTGGCGTTGACACCACGTGTAATAATATCTCCTAAGCCGCCAGCTCCAATAAATGTGCCGATTGCAGTGATTCCAATTCCTACAACTAATGCATTACGGATACCTGCCATAATGACAGATAAGGATAAAGGCAACTCCACCATATAAGTTAATTGTAATCTCGTCATTCCCATACCCTTGCCTGAGTCCAAGATGTTGCGATCAACACTCCGTACTCCAGTATAAGTATTTTTAATGATTGGCAGTAAGGAATAAAGAAAAACGGTAGTAATAACTGTATTTGTGCCTAAACCAAGACCTAGCATCAAAATAGAGAGCATAGCTAAAGAAGGAATAGTTTGAATCACATTAGCAATTCCAATAACCCAATCCGCTAATTTCCCGCGACGAGAAATCAAAAATCCAATCGGTATACCAACGACCGCTGCGAAAAGAACGCCATAGATAGAGATTAAAAAGTGGCGCAAAAACTGCTCCCAAATATAAAAGCCGTTTTCATTAAAATAAAACCATAACTGTTCCCAAAGTCCCATTTTTGAAATATCCACTAGTTATTCATCTCCTTTCGTATTTACTTCTTTATCTTCGAAGTAATTGTTTGCACTCAAGAAATTTTGTGCAACAGTTTTTGGTTCTAAAAGATCGTTATCAGCTTGATAATTCAACTCTTGCATTTTTTCTGTTGAAATTGTACCCTCTAATCTTAATAAAACCTCATTCAATTCTGGATAATCTTTTAATACTTGATGCGTTGCAACAGGGCTGGCATCATAAGCTGGGAATAAGTGTTTATCGTCTTCTAGAACAACCAAATCATAACTCTTTATTCGTCCATCCGTTGAGTAACCTAAAACTACATCCATTTTATCAGCGGATAAGGCATCATACACTAGACCAATTTGCATCGGGTAGACACGATTAAAGTCGAAACCGTATGTGCTCACAAAAGCTTGATAACCGTCTCCTTTTCGCTCCATCCAAGAATTATCGGCACCTAAATTCAAATCAGAAATAATATCTTTTAAATCGCTGATTGTTTTAAGGTTATATTTTTCAGCAGTTTCTTTCGTTACCATAAAAGCATAGGTATTAGAAAAACCGTAAGAAGGAAACCATTTTTGGTCAAATTCTTGATCAAATCCCTTTACAACAGCTTGATAAGCTTTATCAGAATCCGTTATTGGTTCTAATCCTAGTTCACCCGTTAGAGAAGTTCCTGTATACCGAGAACCGGATACATTTGCGTCTCCGCCTATCAAAGCTTGATGATTTAAAGTAGATGAACCTAAATTATTAATGAGTTGAGCATCTATATCCATATAATGTTCAACCATACCTTCAACAATAAAGCCTAAAATTTGTTGTTCCGAAGTTGTGCCTCCGGTAATAGTGATCCCTTTTTTATCAAACCCTCCGCCTAAGCCTGGAAGTGAGCAACTGCTTAACACTACTGTTGCCAAAAGAAGGAGCACAATTTTATTAATTTTTTTGATTGTGTTCATTATTTTGAAACCTCCTATATTTTTATGCACTGGCGGGCGTTAATTTTTTCTCTAATTTCCCTAACAAAAAATCTGCTAATAAGGCTAACAAGGTGACGGGAATAGTCCCACCAATGATTAGCTCAGGAATAAATAAGTTTAGTCCATTAAAAATAAAATCTCCTAATCCCCCTGCTCCAATATAAGAAGCTAAAGTGGCCCAAGCAATAACATATACGCCTGAAAGACGTATGCCTGACATGATCACAGGAGCAGCTTGTGGCAATTCAACTAAACGAATCAATTCCATATCTGTCATTCCCATTCCTTTCCCAGCATCTTTCAATCCTGGGTCTACTCCTTGTATGCCAATATATGTATTTCTTAAAATAGGCAATAAGGAATAAATAAATAAAGCAATAATGGCAGGTAACTTTCCAATTCCCAAAATAGGAATCATCAAAGCTAGCAAAGCTAACGAAGGGACAGTTTGCAGAATTGTCGCTAATCCCATAACAATAGAAGATACTCTTTTAAAACGTGTTAACACAATTCCTAAAGGAACAGCCACAATCACTCCAAGCATTAAGGCGACAGCAGAAATGTAAAGATGTTCCCAAGTTTTTAGCAACAGATCAGAACCATTGCTTGCAAAAAAATCAGCCATGTTTCTTCCCTCCTACTCTTTACTTTCTTTTGATACAGTGGTTTCCAATGGGTTTTCGTTTGGTGTCTCTGATTCATCCCCATCGCCCCAAATAGTGTCATATACGATATCCACTAAAGAAGCACGCGTAACAATGCCTATTAATCGATTATGATCATCAACAACTGGTACGTTTTTAAATCCACGTTTCAAGATCCGTTGAACAGTATCTCTTAACAAAGTACCTTTTCGTACAAAGTAAACCTTAGTAGACATGATGTCGCCGACACTCGTAGCTCGTTTACGGTTTAAATCTATGCTTTCAATATCGACAAACCCTTTAAGGATGCCAGCATCATCCGTTACTAACAAGGTATCGACCCGTCTGTCGCGCATGATTTTAATCGCATCAGTAATCGATTTTCCTGGAGTAACAGAAGCAGGATTTTTCAACATTACCTGTTCAACGGTTTGAATAGTTGGGCGTGCTTGAATCAAGCGATCTTCTCCAATAAAATCTTCAACAAATTGATTTGCCGGTGCTGATAAAATATTATCTGGAGTGTCAAATTGGACGACCTTTCCTTCTTGCATGATGACAATACGATCTGCAAGTTTTAGCGCTTCATCCATATCATGAGTAACAAAAACAATCGTTTTTCCCAATTCTTTTTGAAGTTCTTTGAGCAATTCTTGTAAGGAATCTCTTGTAATAGGATCTAATGCTCCAAAAGGCTCATCCATCAAAATAATATCTTGGTCAGCAGCTAATGCTCGAATGACACCAATTCTTTGTTGCTGTCCACCGGAAAGTTCGGATGGATAACGATCCAAGTATTCCAAAGGCAAATCTACTTTTTTGATTAAATCCTCTGCAATCTCTCTTTGCTTATCTTCTGGCCATTTCATTAGCTTAGGAACCAATACAATATTATTAAAAATCGTCATATGAGGCATTAACCCGATTTGCTGGATGACATAGCCTATTTTCCGGCGCAATTTAACCGGGTCTTTTTTCATAATGTCTTCCCCGTTAATCAAAATTTGTCCAGAAGTAGGTTCAATCATTCTATTGATCATTCTCATAGAAGTTGTTTTTCCACTTCCACTTGTACCGATAAATACAATAAATTCCCCTTTATCAAAGGACAAATTAATATTTTCAACTGCTACTTTTCCGCCTTTATAAACTTTTGAAACATTTTTAAATTCAATCACAGTTTCCACCCTCTTATCTAATTTTCATTTCGTTACGAAAAAAAATCGCATTATTCTTTCTAATTATCTCTTAAATAGCTCATATTATCAACCTTCTACACTTTTGATTAGAAAATAATTAAAAAAAGACTTAAAAAGAAGAATGTTTTTCGCTTCTTTTTTGAGTCTTTTTTTATTAATTTTATAGGATAGGAGAAAATAATCGAGAGAATGTTTGTTTAAACTTCAACCAGTAAGATTGGTTGTCTAATAGTTCTTGAGTTAACAGGTAACTTTTCTCAATGTCTTTATAAAAAAGTTTTTGCTGTTGTTTCGCTACTTCTGGGTCGTAAATAAAAGCATTTACTTCAAAATTCAACTTAAAACTGCGAAAATCGAAATTAGCTGTTCCGATCGAACAAATTTTTCCGTCTATCACTATTGTTTTGGCATGTAAAAATCCATTGTCATAAATGTATACTTCTGCTCCAGCCGCCACCATTTCTGCTGCATAATAAACCGTAGCACGGTAAATAAACGGATGATCGGGCTTGTTTGGAATCATGATTTTAACATCGATCCCAGACATTACAGCAATTTCAATTGTTTCCAACACAGAATCGTCTGGGACAAAGTAAGGTGATTGAATAAAAACTGATTCTTTTGCCATACTGATCATTTTAATATAGCCTTTTTTTATTTGCTGCGTTTCAGTGTCTGGTCCGCTTGATACGATTTGCATATTTGTTTTTCCTTGTTTCTTTATCAGTGGAAAATAATTTTCTTGATATTCTAACTTATGATGAGAAACAGTCGCATTCCAATCCATTAAAAACCGACTTTGCAAGGGCAAGACAGCATTCCCTTCAATTTTCATATGAGTATCACGCCAATAACCAAATTTCTTGTACTCTCCTAAGTATTCATCGCCTACATTAAATCCACCAGTATAGCCGATTTTTCCGTCAATAATCACAATTTTACGGTGATTACGGTAATTAAATCTTAAATTAATGAAACTAAAATGCGAACCAAAAAAAGACTCAGCGTGCCCTCCAAGAGAGCGTAACTTCTTAAAGAAATTCGGTTTTAAAGAACGGGATCCTAAAGCATCATAAATAACGAGTACTTCTACACCTGCTGCTGCTCGTTCCTCAAGTGCCGCTAAAACACGATTGCCAATTTTATCGTTTTTAAAAATATAGTAAATTAAATGAATATGGTGCTGGGCAGCATACAAGTCTTTGAGTAGTGCATCAAATTTATCGGCACCATCAGTAAATAATTGAACCTTATTTCCTTTCGTTAAAATCGATTCATCACTTTCTAGAAATAGGCTGGCCATTTCCTTAGCGTTTTCTGTTGCTTGCTTAGTAGACAATAAATTCTCATCATCTGCCAGCATTTCCTTTTGTGCTTGAACCAGTTCAGGCATTCCGATGCTTTCTTGTGCCTTGATATCAAAAATCTTTTTACGTGATAATTTGTTTCCAATAAATAAGTAAAAAATAAAGCCTACGATAGGCAATAACACCAAAACAAGCAGCCAAGCCCAAGTGGCCGCGATATCCCTTTTTTCTCGGAACACTGTAATGATGGCAAAAACGGTGTTTAAAAGAATGATAGCAATTAAGCTTATTAAAAAAATTTGCATAAAGTAATCCTTTCAGAATAATTTCTTCTCTTATCTTACTATGTTATTTTTTCTTTTACTAGCATTATTCAATTAAATAGGAGACTATTTCTGCCTAAACAAAAACCACTTACCTCTAAGAAAAGTAAAGTGGTTGATATGTTCTCTTTTTTAACAACTATTTCTCACTGTTTTGTGTCTTTTGGTGTAAATAATAAAGGTGCCGTTTTACTGAGTAATAGCAACGCAATAGTGGTAACTAATATGGTGGCTAAGGCACTTCCTCCATTAGCGATAAAAGAATACCATAATGGGTTCATGCCTTCTGGTGCATAACTGCCCCAGAAATAATACCCAGCTACAAAATGCCAGAAAAAGCGAGCAAGCGTGCCCGTTATTGTTCCCAAAATAATGTACCCTATTAATTGAATTGACGCTTTTTTCTGTATGGCTCGTTGAATAGGCTGCGCAAACAATCCGGCAAACCCTGTAAACATAAACGCCACAAAATATTCAATAAACCCCTGTACTAAATTCAAAATAGAAACATTACCGACTAAATAATGTAATATTCCCCACAAAAATCCAGCCGCTATTCCGGCTGCAGTCCCTCTTCTGAAAGAATATAGAATCATCGGTATCATTCCTAACGATACTGTGAAACCTGTTCCTATATTTGTTGGCAGCATTGACAGCACGATGGCTAGGGCTGCTACGATCGTTCCTTCTATTCCTACACGTAATCGTGTATTTTCCATAAAAAAATCCTCCTTTGATGTGTCGAACAGTGCCACACAACAAAGGAGGAGCTCAAATGATTTTTTTACGATCAAGTGCCCCGTCACAATTCCTACGCTCGTACTAACGAACAGGTTCGAAGGGTCAGAATCAATGATTCAATCTCAGCTTTTTACAGCACCCCTTTGTGATGGTTGTTCTATTGTTTTTTACTCTTACCTTCATTCACTATAGTTAATCTTTCACTTAGTGTCAAGCCTCTTTCTGTAACTCGTTTTTATTTTCCCTATCAAATCAGCTGCTATTGATTTTCTTTTGAAACAGAATCTGCTCCTTCATTTTTTGCTTCATCCGAATTAGGCACGTCTGAATCTGTTGGTTTTTCTGAATCGGATCCACTGTCAGCATTTTCAGTATCGGGTTCTTCTTCTAGAACTTCTTCTGAGTCTTCAGTTGCTCCACTTTCCGAGCTTGCTTTTTCATCCTCAGTAGTTGTTGAGTTTCCTGAATTTTGATAATCACTTGACGGATTATAACTGGGTTTCCAAGTCCCTTGATTGCTAGTACCATTGTTTTCATAAGGCGTTGAGGAAGATCCTGCTGCAGCTTCTTCCTGCTGTTCATTTTCAGCTTGAATCGCTTCCTCTTCTTCTAGTGCACGTAACCGCTCTTCTTCAGCTATTTTTTCTTCTTCTAACAGCTTTTCTTGTTCTTCATTTAGAACCACCTGTTTTTCAATCAGCAACAATAAATCTTGCATTTCTTTTTTTGCCTTTTTGTTTTTTATTTTAGTGACTTTGCTTTCTGCTTCTTCATATTGTTCTCGAGTAACTGTTTCTTTAACGGTACCGTCTTTTAAATTTTCAAAAAGACCCGTTACGGTTTTTCGCGTTTCTTCTAGTTGTTTATATTGTTTTGCTGCTTCATCTAGTTCTATTTTTAATTCTTTGTATAAAGGCAAAGACGCTGATTCAACTTTTTTTACTTCTTTTTCGGCTTCCTCAAGTTGCTCCTTAGTTACATCATCCGCTAAGATCTTGTTTTTTATTACATTTTCAATCTGGGTTTGCACTTGATAAAACGTTTGTGCTCGCTTGACGTCTTTTAAAAGATCTTCTTTCACTGCTTCATTTGATAGGTTTGTTACTTCTGTTGCTGCTTCTGAAATTTGCTCTTCTGTAACGTCGGCTGCCAGCTTTTCTTTTTTATCGTTTTCAAACAAAGCACTGACTAATTGTTCGATTTCTTTAGTTTGATCCATTTTTTGTTCTGTTTTCTTCATTTTTTCTGCTTGGACAGAACGGTGGTAGTGAGCGCCGCCCCAAATGGTAATAACGGTCAGTACAGCAAGGGTAGCAAGAACTATATATTTTTTATTCACTGAATAAATCCTCTTTTCTTGTTTTTCTTAATAGCTATTTTAATGATCGAAAACCTTTTTAAATAGTCCTGTCAAGCTTTTTTGCATAGATAAATTTGTATGTATCCTTTTCCTTTATCCGTTTTTTTGTATCCTTAAATCCTGTTTTCAAGTACAACATTTGCCCGCTTAAATTATCATAATCAACTGTTAAAACTACTTCATTGATGTCTTTAAATTTTTCTTGAATAAAAGCAGGCAATAACTCCATTGATAACTTTCCATAGCCTTTCTTTTGAAAACGTTGATCAATTGAATGATTTTGCAAAAACAGTGTTTCTTCGCTAAGGGGATAATTTTTAATCAACTTGCCTCTTTGTAAAATAAAAAATCCTACTAAGTTTTCCTCTTTTACTATTAAAATAGGATACTTTTGAGTTTCATGGAGACTTTCTGTCATCGCATCTATCGGCATAGCTGTATACTGATCATCTTCTAAAAAGTAGCTTCTATCGTTGCTTCTTTCAATTTAATTTCATGAATCGCTGCCATATCATTGCCACCGCCTAGTATCTTTTTAGTGTATCTAGTTTTTCGGATGCGGGAAGTCGCTGCACCCTTCTTTCCCTAAATCAGTTCAACGGTTGCCTTCCCATTCTTCATAAAATTCTTTTAAATAATTCTCCATATAGTCATGGCGTTTAGAAGCTATTTTTCTTCCAGTAGAAGTATTCATCAAATCTTTTAATTTGAATAGTTTTTCATAAAAATGCATAACTGCTGTACCTTCGTCAGAACGATATTGTTCAAGAGTCAAATTCTCTCGCGAATAAGAAGCATCCGGATCATGTATCAAACGTCCACGTGCACCTGTATATGCCATTGTTCTAGCAATCCCAATGGCTCCTAACGCATCTAAACGATCAGCATCTTGAACGATTTTACCTTCTATTGAAGCCAGTTTCGTTTTATTCGTTCCTCCTTTATAAGAGATATTCAAAATAATTTCCAAAATAGCTTCTTTTTCTTTTTTTTCTAACTTAATAGTATGTAACCAATCAGATAATATTTTCTCGCCAGACTCACTATTTCGGTTTATTTTCTCATCGGCAACATCATGTAACAGAGCAGCCATTTCATAAATAAATGGATTTGCAGCTTCTTTTTCTTGGGCTGCGATGGTTTCGGCTAAGTTTCGGACACGTTGAATATGCCACCAGTCATGCCCGCTAGCGTCTTCTTTCAATAAATGATAAACAAAGTGCTCAGTTTGTTTTATTGCTTCCTTTTGGCGGTTAGACAACATCTAGCAGCCTCCTCGTTACTTTTATATTGCTTAGTTTAGTTTATCAATCAGTTTCTAAAATCACAAGTTTTATCTGTCATTAACGTGACTTTATTTATTCTTTTTATTCTTATCTTAAAGTACTTTTCAGTAAAAATAATAAACGGTTTTTTTGTTAGTTAAAAAATTCTCATCAACTTCTTACTTTTTTCTCATAGCTCTGCTGTATCAATGAAAGCAAGCTATTATTGGCCATTATTGAAAACCACTTTTGTTTTCATTTGATAGAGAAAATGTTACACTGAATTTTGTGTTCACTTCGGCGCGGGTTGTTTTCTTGCTATGAAAAGCTTGTTTGTAGCCATTTGCAGGTTAAGCAAACTGCTATTTTTCCATCATTAATTAGTTCTGATCACAGAACAAAAAAATAAAAAAGGAGATGAGAGTTTGTCAAAAATAAAAGTTGAAAATGTTACTAAAATTTTTGGTAAAAGAAATGAACGTGCTCTAGAATTATTGAAACAAAATAAGACGAAACAAGAAATTTTGAAAGAGACTGGCTTAACGGTCGGTGTCAACAACGTCAGCTTCTCGATTGAAGAAGGAGAAGTATTCGTCATCATGGGACTATCAGGAAGTGGGAAATCTACTCTAGTGCGCATGTTTAATCGTTTGATCGATGCAACTGAAGGTAGTATCTATATTGACGGTGAGAATTTATCGAAAATGGACAAGAAGGCTCTACGCCAAGTCCGCCGTGATAAATTAAGTATGGTTTTCCAAAATTTCGCCTTATTTCCACAACGTACTATTTTAGAAAATACTGAATATGGCTTAGAAATTAAAGGCATCGATAAAAAAGAGCGGACAGAAAAAGCAATCCAAGCTCTTAACAATGCTGGTTTAGGTGATTATCTTTATCAATATCCTAAACAATTATCCGGAGGAATGCAGCAACGTGTTGGATTAGCTCGAGCGTTAGCCAATAATCCAGAAGTTCTCCTAATGGATGAAGCTTTTTCCGCTTTAGACCCCTTGATTCGTAAAGAAATGCAAGATGAATTAGTTGATTTACAAGCTTCTGTTCAAAAAACAATTATTTTCATCACACATGATTTAAACGAAGCTTTAAGAATCGGTGACCGTATAGCTCTAATGAAAGACGGCGCACTCGTTCAAATTGGTACTCCGGAAGAAATTTTAATGAATCCGGCGAACGACTATGTTGAACGTTTTGTTGAGGATGTGGATCGGTCTAAAGTATTGACAGCTGAAAACATTATGAAACGGCCTGAAACTGTCAATATTAAAAATCATGGTCCTCGTGTAGCTTTAGAACAAATGCGGCGTGAAGGCTTATCTAGTATTTTAGTGGTTGACAGCAATCGAAACTTACAAGGATACATTACTGCTGAAGATGCTTCTACAGCACGTAAAGAAGGCATCTCAAGTATTCAAACTATCCTTAAAACAGATATCCCAACTGTTACCAGAACTACTACAATGAACGATATCTTCTCAGTGATTTATGATTCAACAACTCCAGTTGCAGTAGTCGATAATGGCAAATTGGTAGGAATTATTGTCAGAGGGGCTGTTATTGCTGCCCTAGCTGGTGAAAGCGAGGAGGATTCAGAAAATGAATAATATACTAGACTTTATTCCAAAATTACCCGTTGCTCATGCTGTTGAAGAATTAACCGTTTGGATTACTCAAACATTTGCGTTTCTATTTAATCCAATTCAAAAATATTCAGAGATCTTTATGAAATCTGTTACGAATACTTTACTATTTATCCCGCCGGTTATTTTTATCATTCTGATTGCTATTCTAGCATTTTTTGTATCTGGCAAAAAATTTGGCTTAGCAACTTTTTCTCTTGTAGGTTTATGGTTTATTTATAATCAAGGACATTGGGACAACTTAATGAATACAGTTACCTTAGTGTTAGTTGCTAGTCTATTATCAGTGATCATCGGAGTTCCGTTTGGTATTTTAATGGCTAAAAGCAAAATTGCCAATGCCATTTTATCGCCTGTCTTAGACTTTATGCAAACTATGCCGGCTTTTGTTTACTTGATACCGGCTGTTGCCTTCTTTGGTATCGGTATGGTACCCGGAGTATTTGCATCTTTGATTTTTGCTATCCCCCCTACTGTTCGATTTACCAATTTAGGAATTCGTCAAGTTTCAAGTGAACTTGCAGAAGCTGCAGAAGCTTTCGGTAGTACCGGATCTCAGAAATTATTTAAAGTGGAATTGCCTTTAGCTAAATCGACCATCATGGCTGGTATCAACCAAACGGTCATGCTTGCATTATCAATGGTCGTTATTGCTTCTATGATTGGTGCACCTGGTCTTGGAAGAGAAGTTCTTTCTTCCTTACAACGTGCTCAAATCGGTACAGGTTTCGTATCTGGTATTGGTTTAGTTGTACTTGCAATCATTATTGATCGCATCACACAAAAATTAAACAAAAAAGCTTAATTGTTTGTTTAATAAAAAGAGAGCTTAATTCAAAAATACGTTTAAATTTGAAAAATCTTATGGATAAAAATTAATCATTATGAAAAGGGAGATGAATCAATTATGTCAAAATTTAATTGGAAACGACTGAGTTTAATAGCTGGACTAGGTTTATCATTGATTGCTGCAGGCTGTGCGGCTGATGATACAGGAAAAGAAGATACTGTTGGAAAAGGGAAAGAAATTGAGTTAGCCTATGTAGAATGGGATACTGAAGTTGCCTCTACTAACGTTATTGGAGCTGTTTTAGAAGATCTTGGTTATAATGTTAACCTCGTTCCACTAGATAACGCTGTAATGTGGGAAGCAGTTTCAACAGGCGAGGCTGATGGTATGGTAGCTGCATGGCTGCCAGGTACTCATGGTTCTCAATTTGAAAAATACGGTGATCAAGTTGTTGATTTAGGTGAAAACTTAGAAGGCGCTAAAATCGGTTTAGTTGTCCCTGAATATATGGATATTAATTCTATTGCTGATCTAAAAGACGAAGCCAATAAAACAATCACCGGAATAGAACCTGGTGCTGGTGTTGTTGGAGCAGCTGAACAATCACTTGAAGATTATTCTAATCTAAGTGATTGGAATGTAGAAACATCTTCATCTGGAGCAATGACGGTTGCATTAAAACAAGCAATTACTAATCAAGAAGATATTGTTATCACTGGCTGGTCTCCTCACTGGATGTTTGCTACGTATGATTTAAAATATTTAGATGATCCTGAAAATTCATTTGGAGAAGCTGAAACAATTAATACGATGGTTCGTGAAGGCTTAGAAGATGATATGCCAGAAGCTTATCAAGTATTGGACCAATTCCACTGGACAACAGATGAGATGGAAGAAGTTATGTTGAACATCAGTAATGGTGAAGATCCAGCAGATGCTGCTAAAGCATGGATCGAAGAAAATCCAGATCGTGTTGCTGAATGGACAAAAGGTGTAACAAAATAAACGATTATTAATTCCGCTTATTCCATTGCACTCAAAAAAGGCTTGAATCGAAATTTCGATTCAAGCCTTTTTTTATTTATTTAAAGCATCTCTGATTTCTTGTTTTAAGCGGCTCCATTCAAACTCTTTATGGTTTAAATTGTCTTCTACCACTTCTCTAACGATTTCATTGCTTGCCTTAATTAAATCGGTATTTTCTTTAACGTAAACAAACCCTCGTGTCATTACTTCAGGGCCAGACATGATTTTCCCTTTTTTACGACTGATCGTCACAACTGCAACAAATATTCCGTCTTCTGAAAGCAATTTGCGGTCCCGCAAGACAATGTTTCCAATGTCGCCAATACCAATGCCGTCAACCATTGTGTTGCCTGCTTCTACTTGTCCCGACATATGCATCCGGCCTGATTTGTATTCAACTATATCGCCTTTTCCAGGGATAAAAATATTTTTAAACGGGATGCCCACTTCATGAGCTAACTGAGCGTGAGCTGCTAAGCGACGGTACTCCCCAGTGACAGGAACAAAATAAGTTGGTTTAACTAAATTTATCATCAATTTTAAATCATTAGGTGTAGCATGTCCTGATGCTTTTAAATTATCTGAAATTTGTTTAACTTCACCACCAGCACGGTAAATCATATTTTTAGTTTTATTAACGGTTACTTCCATACTAGCAGAAGGACTCGTTACAATATAAACCAAGTCGCCTTCTTTAATGTTTACTTGGCCATGTTTACCCAACGACATTTTTTGAAGAGTCTTGATCGGCTCGCCTGTTGTGCCTGTTTCTAAAATAACGATTTCAGCGTCTGTATAATTCTCAATATTTTCAATTGGAATAATCAAATCTTCACTTGGTAGTTGAATTTTTTTCAAATTCATTGCAACTTCAACGATTTCTTCTACCTTTTTCCCTGTAATAAA
>NZ_DAMDAK010000067.1:6905-14149 GCF_032094055.1 Carnobacterium sp. | reverse complement strand
CATCTAATTTTTCAGGAATGATATATTCATATACAAATCCATCTTCTTCTGTAATTTCGTAGCAGTTTGTTTTCTTGATGAATTCTCTTCCTTCTTCAATTGTGTCAAATAATGCTAATTCTGTTGCTTGTCCATTTTGATTCAATTCTAAAATATACATTTTGTTCTCCTTTATAACTTGATTTTGAATGTTACGTTTTCTTCTTGTGTTTCAATGATTGCATCGATTTTGTAATTATTTAATAAATTTCCCACGATATACAACCCAAGTCCATTGCTGTTTTCTTTGTTCAATTCTTATGGTTCTTTGGTCTTCACGGACAAATCATTGTCAATTCAGTGATGGATCCAATCTGGAATACATTGATGTTAGATAATTTAGATGCATTTAAAGTAGGAGATGCTTTACCGCATATCGTTACAAAACCATTTATGGAAATTTATACGGTAGGAATGGGCGGATCTGGCAGCACTTTAATGGTTGTCTTATTGATGTCCTTCATTATGAAGAGTAAACAATTGAAAGATGTCGGCCGCTTAGCTTTAGGACCTGGAATCTTTAATGTAAATGAACCGCTTATCTTTGGAATGCCGTTGGTATTAAATGCTTCTATTTTTATTCCATGGGTGTTAGCTCCAATGGTTGTGACTGCTTTTAACTACGTCATGATGGCCACACATATCTTCCCAACACCAACAGGGGTTTCTGTTCCTTGGACGGTACCAGTGATCATCAATGGAATCATGGCTACCAATTCTTTCATGGGCGGTGTGCTTCAAATCATTGATATGGCTTTGATTGGTGTTATTTGGTTCCCATTCTTGAAATTGGTTGACCGCACTAACTTAAACCAAGTTAACATGAACGAACCTGAACAAGCTTAATCTAAGCGTACGAAAAAAATAAGCGGTCAGTCATGAGAGACTGGTTGCTTATTTTTTGTTATGCAGCGATCGAAGGAAGGATAAACGCTAAAATAATCAAATTAACGTGGGGAAAAGACTAGTCTTTTTAGAAAGGATGAGGTATGATACTCTTTGAAACCTAGGAGGTGTTCAGATGGTAAAATATGAAACCATTGCCAACGAAATAAGAAAGCGAATACTAAAAGGTACGTACCCCATTGAATCCCTTATTCCTGACCAAATTAGTTTAGCTAAAGAATTTGGTGTGAGTCGTATGACGATGAAAAAAGCGCTCGATATTCTTGCGATGGAAGGGTTGATTTATCGACAACGCGGTTCGGGTACATACGTCATGAAAACAGCCTTACTGAATCGGCAAGATGCACTCGTGAATGAATATGAAGGGTTGACTAGCCAATTAACTGAACACGCTGTTACGAGTAAAGTGATTGAATTTAATGTAGAATTTCCATCAGAAGAAATTATGGAACATTTGATGTTAAAAAAAAATCAACCTGTGTATAACTTGATTCGCTTGCGGATCGTAGATGGCAAGCCATATGTATTAGAACACACCTATATGCCGACGGATCTAGCTGTAGGACTAACAGAAGAAATTCTTGAAAAATCTATTTATCAATATATTCATGAAGAACTGAACTTGTATTTTGGCGGAGCGTTCCGTAAAATCCATGCGGATAAATCTTCTAAATACGATCAAGAATATTTGGATTGTAAATCAGATGATCCAGTATTAGAAGTAGAACAAGTTGTTTATTTAAAAGATGGACGTCCTTTTGAATACTCAAGAAGCCGACATCGTTATGATACCCGCAGTTATACTATCTCAGATATCAATAAAAGCAACTAAACAATAAAGTACCTCAACCAATTATATGAATGATTGAGGTACTTTTGCTTATTTATTTATTTAAAATCAATTCAACAGGACAATGATCAGAACCCATAATAGTTGTATGGATTTTTGCGTCTACTAGTTGATCTTTAAGTCGTTCAGAAACGCAAAAGTAATCAATCCGCCAACCGGCATTGTTCTTACGCGCATTAAAGCGGTAACTCCACCAAGAATAGACGCCTTCGACGGTTGGGTAAAAGTACCGGAACGTATCAATAAATCCTCTATTCAATAAAGCTGTAAAACTAGCACGTTCTTCATCAGTAAATCCTGCATTTTTACGGTTTGTTTTCCAGTTTTTTAAATCAATATTTTCGTGAGCTACATTTAGGTCGCCGCAAAAAATAACGGGTTTTTCATTGTCAAGTTCACTTAAATAATCAGAGAAAGCTTGGTCCCAATCCATGCGGTAATCTAGACGAGCTAATTCGCTCTGAGAATTAGGAGTATAACAAGTGACGACGTAATAATCAGGGTAGCTGAGCGTAATCACTCGGCCTTCTGTATCGTGTTCGTTTTTTCCAATCCCATAAAAAACATCAAGAGGCTTGTGCTTAGTAAAAATAGCCGTTCCAGAATACCCTTTTTTTTCAGCATAATTCCAGTAATCATAGTAACCGGGTAATTCTAAATCAATTTGGCCTTCTTGCAGTTTGGTTTCTTGTAAACAAAAAAAATCTGCATCAAATTCATTAAAAACATCTAAAAAACCTTTTTTTACGATGGCACGCAGACCGTTCACGTTCCAGGAAATAAATTTCATTGCTACCACTCCTCTAAAAATAATATGACACTATTATTGTACACGAAGAAGAAAAGATAGTACATTTAGAGAGAAGATTTGCTGAGCTTGTTGAGTATTTGTTAAACTGATAAATAATAGAAAGAAATGAGGAATGAACATGTTAAAAGTAGGAATCATTGGGTTAGGGAGTATTTCACAAAAAGCATACTTGCCGGTTATGATGGCGATGCAGGACAAAGTTGAATGGCACCTTTATACACGCGATCAAGAAAAGCTGCAAATAATTGGCGAAAAATACCGTGTTTCAAATTTGTATCCTTCTATTGAGTCGTTGATAGAAAGCGGGATCAAAGCAGCATTTGTACATACCGCAACTCATACACACGCTTCTATCATCAAACAATTGTTAGAACATGGCATTCATGTGTATGTCGATAAACCGATTAGTGAAGAACTGACAGAAGTAGAAGAACTAATGGCATTAGCGAAGCAGAAAAACCTTTTGCTCACAACAGGGTTTAACCGTCGTTTTGCTCCAATGATCCAAAAATTAAAAATGGTTCCGGACAAAAACATGTTGTTTGTTCAAAAAACAAAACCGAACAGCAGTGGAACAGTAAAATTTGCTATTTATGATATGTTTATTCATGTAGTGGATACGGCACTGTATTTACTGGATGAACCCGTTATTCAAACTTCTTATCAAGTAACAGAAGAAAATGGCGAATTAAAAAACTGCGTAGCACACTTAACAACGAAAACCACCAGTTGTATTGTTTCGATGAACTATGTATCGGGAGCGAACCATGAATCTGTCGAAGTCCATTCTCCGACTGGAATGCACCGTGTTATTAATTTAACCGACTACCAAAAGGATGTGGCGGGTGTTAAAACAAATGAAACCTTTGGCGACTGGGAGCCTACGCTTGAAAAAAGAGGATTTGCTTCTTTGATCCGTTTATTTTTAGATGCCGTTCAATTAGGTGGAAATCCTGTATCTCCTCAATCAGCCTTGTTGTCACATCAGCTATGCGACCAAATCGTTAAAGGAGAGGAAAGTGCAAATCTTTATCAGTAAATAAGAAAGAAAGCAGAACGAAAACTAGTAAGTAATAGGTTGGAAAAGAAGGCTTGACGAGTTTTCTTTTTCTTTCATTTAAAAGCAGAAAACTCATGAATTTCTCTTTACTTTTCAGTGATTGAGATTATAATACATTCATGCATCTAAGAATTTAGAGGAAGAGGTATTAAATCATGCTAGATAAATTCAGAAAATTGTCGATATCGACCAGAATAGCTTTGAGCTTTGCTTCAGTTATTTTTATTGGTTCGTTATTTTTGTCTTTGCCGATTAGTAGTTTAGCAACATCACAATCTAGTTATTTTGATAATTTATTTACATCGGTATCAATGGTATGTGTGACAGGGCTATTTACTTCCTCGGTAGCTGAATCCTATACTCTCTTTGGACAAATTGTTTGTATTGTATTAATGCAAATAGGCGGACTCGGATTGATGACGATCATTGCAACTATGGTCATCCAATTAGGAAAGAAAATCAGTTATTCTGATACCATGGCAGTAAAAGAAGCACTGAACCGTGATCAATTAGGAGACTTTAAGACGTATTTGTTGTCTATTGTTAAGTATACTTTTATTATCGAAGGAACCGGAATGTTATTATTATCGTTGCGTTTCGTCCCCGAATTTGGCTGGGCCAAGGGATTATTTACCTCTTTATTTTTGGCTGTTTCAGGATTTTGCAATGCCGGATTTGATAATATGGGAACTGTAAGTTTGCAAAATTATGTTCATGACCCTCTAGTTAACTTAGTGATTGCTTCATTAATTATCTTGGGCGGAATTGGATTTTCAGTCTGGTTCGATGTATCGCACAATGTGCATTCTATTATTAAAAACAAAAAAAGACTTAATTTTAAAAAGATGTATCGCCTGTTGAAACCCCACACAAGACTGGCTATCAACATGTCACTATTGCTGATTGCTATCGGAACGATGATGTTTATGGTAGTAGAATGGAATAATCCTAAATCAATTGGAACCTTTACGGTTGGACAAAAAGTACTTGCAGCTTTTTTCCAAACGATTACCATGCGGACGGCTGGATTTGCTACCCTTGACTATGCAAACGTCTTGCCTTTTTCACTGTTGTTTTTTGTGTTTACGATGTTTATCGGAGGATCTCCCGGCGGAGCTGCTGGAGGAATCAAGACCACCACTTTTGCACTAGTATTATTGTTGATCCATAATGAGCTTAAAGGACGGCGTTCTATTAATTATGCGAGACATACTATTCCAGAGGATACCATTCGTCGGGCGTTAATCGTTGTAGTTAGTTTCTTTACTTGTCTAATGGTAGGAGTCAGCATTTTGCTTTTGGTTGAAGACCAGCCGTTTCTAAATTTACTATTTGAAACAGTTTCTGCTTTGGCAACGGTGGGTGTTAGTGTGAATTTAACACCGGAGCTTTCAAAAATCAGCCAAGTTGTATTAATGCTATTGATGTTTATCGGTCGGATAGGACCGATCACGATTTTCTTAAGCCTGGTTAGACGGAAACGAAAAGGAAAAGAACAAGTCTATGCCAAAACAAATATTTTAATTGGATAGGAGAAGTTATAAAATGGCAGCAAAAACAATTGGTGTATTGGGGTTAGGAGTTTTTGGCTCTTCTATCGCCAAAGAGTTAAGTGAGTTTGACTGCGAAGTGATCGCAGTAGATTTAGATTTAAATAACGTTGAACGGATGGAGCCTTACGTAACAGAAGCCATTCAAGGAGACATCACAGATTTAGATTTTCTTAAGGATATCGGTTTAGAAAATTGTGACGTTGTAGTGGTGGCGACCGGTACCAGTCTAGAAGCAAGTGTTTTAGCTGTAATGAACTGCAAAAAGATCGGAATCAATCCAATTATTGCAAAAGCTAAGAATAAGATGTTTATGGAAGTTTTAAATGCTGTAGGAGCAACTACTGTTATTCGTCCTGAAAAAGAAATGGGAGAACGAGTAGCTAAAAACCTACTAAGACGTCACATTACAGATATCGTGGATTTAGATGACCAATTTGCGGTAATTGAATTTTGTCCACCAAAAAGATGGGTAGGACGGACACTAGAGGAACTGAATTTACGCAAACGCTACGAAATGAACGTGATCGGAATTAGAAGACAACCAGAAAAAAAATTAGACGTTTCTTTTGGACCTTCCTACATTATTGAAGAGACCGATATTATCGTAGGAATTGCTGAATCTGAAGTGTTTGAACGGTACGATTACCTGAACAAATTAAAATAAAAATGGATTGTCCAGTATATTTATTACGCTGGATAATCTTTTTTTGTAGTTTTAAGGAGTTGCAAGATAAATTTGAGGTAAGAATTGAAGCAAATGCTATTCAAATGAGCAAGTAACATGTTAGAATATGCAGTAGTAAATCAACAGTGAGAGGATCATTATATAATGGCAATAGCACAAATAAAAAAAGAATTTCCAAATTCAATTATTAAAGAAAATGAACCATTGTCGCTTTATACGTACACAAAAACAGGTGGGCCAGCTGATATCCTAGTATTACCTAAAGAAAAAGAAGAAGTCATTGCATTGGTAGAGTGGATCAATCAGCATGAATTGCCGTTAACTGTATTAGGAAATGCCAGTAATTTAATTGTCAAGGACGGCGGTATTCATGGAGTCGTAATGGTACTGACAGAAATGAATGAAATCACGATTTCTAAACATCGGATCGTATTTATGAACGCAGGAGCGTACGGTGGCGAGGTTAGCGAAGTTATTCAGACTGTAACGGTTTTAACGCGTGAGGGAGAAATAAAAGAACTGAAAAACGAAGAGTTGGATTTTCGTTACCGGCATAGTGCCATTCAAGAAACCCACGATATCGTGTTGGAAGTTGAATTTCAATTAGAAAAAGGAAAACCAGCTGAGATCAAGAAACGCATGGCTGAACTAACATTTTTAAGAGAATCCAAACAACCACTAGAATATCCCTCTTGCGGAAGTGTTTTTAAACGACCCACTGGTTATTTTACAGGAAAGCTGATTCAAGAAGCTGGTCTGCAAGGCAGAATTTGGGGAGGCGCTCAAATTTCGGAAAAACACGCCGGCTTTATTGTGAACATCAACCATGCGACAGCGACCGATTATATTGAGCTGATTGCTTACATTCAACAAGTTATTTTAGAGAATACAGGTGTTGAGTTAGTACCGGAAGTTCGGATCATCGGAGAAGATGTATGGGTGGAAACAAAATAAGTTAGTGAAAAACCAAAAACAGTTTTGCTGTTTTTGGTTTTTTTATTGCTTTTACTAAAAAAAAAATTATAATAGAAAAGTATTAGTAAACTTAATGTTTACTGTTAGATAACTTTAACGGCTTGTTGTTTACTATCAGTAAACTCATAATTCTTAACTATCGCAAAAACGCTTTATTTAAAGTTAAAAAAGGGGGCGGAAAAAGATGGAAATCGGCAAGCGGATTAAAAACTTACGTATTCAGAAAAATTTTACACAAGAGGAATTAGGGGAACGGACTAATTTGAGTAAAGGATACATTTCTCAAGTAGAACGAGATTTGAGTATGCCTTCAATGGAAGTCTTTTTCGATATTTTAGAAGTGCTGGGATGCAGTCCTAAAGATT
>NZ_DAMDAK010000067.1:4781-6895 GCF_032094055.1 Carnobacterium sp. | reverse complement strand
GTCGTGTATCCAAAAGATGAGATGACACGCTTTGAAGATCTGGAAAAAGGCTATGAAATTGAATGGCTTGTTCCAGAGGCCAATGAAAATGAGATGGAACCGATTATTTTAAAATTAGAAAAAGAAGGGGAATTTAAAGAGTTTAGTCCTTCATTAGCTGAAACGTTTGCTTATGTCCAAGAAGGAGCAGTTTGTATAGAAATTGGAATGAAACGCTACTTTGCAAATAAAGGCGATTCTCTTTATTTTCATGCGACTGAAAAGCATAAAATAGCGAATGCTTTTCAAGGAGAGAGTATTTTATTAATGGTCGTAACAGATTCTTATCTGTAAAAAGGAAACAGAATAATGGCATTATCGTAAGGATAAATCTATGATAATAGTAATAAGCTAAGAACAAAAAAGGAGCGTAAATAATGGCTGAAAAAACAATTATTCGGTTTAAACACGTCAAAAAAATATATGACGACAAACCAGTTTTAAAAAATATTAATTTTGATATTGAACAAGGGAAATTTTATACTTTGCTAGGACCCTCCGGCTGCGGAAAAACAACGATTTTACGCTTGATTGCTGGTTTTACTGAAGTTTCTGAAGGTACCATTACATTGGATGGAAAAGTTGTCAATGAACTACCGGCTAATAAGCGGAAGGTGAATACTGTTTTTCAAGATTACGCATTATTTCCGCATATGAATGTCTTTGAGAATATTGCGTTTGGCTTGCGCATTAAAAAAATGGAGAAAAAAGTGATTCAAGAAAAAGTTGAAGAAGTATTGAAAATGGTCCGTTTATCCGGCTATGAAGAACGAGATATTAGTGAGATGTCAGGCGGACAGCGCCAACGGGTAGCGATTGCTCGCGCGTTAGTGAATGAACCAGAAGTTTTATTGCTAGATGAACCTTTATCGGCATTGGACTTGAAGCTAAGAACTGAAATGCAATATGAGTTGCGCGAATTGCAACGGCGGTTGGGCATCACGTTTGTTTTTGTAACGCATGACCAAGAAGAGGCCTTGGCTATGAGCGATGAAATTTTTGTGATGAAAGACGGAGAAATCGTTCAGAGCGGGACACCTGTTGATATTTATGATGAACCCATTAATCGCTATGTAGCGGATTTCATTGGTGAGAGCAATATTGTTGACGGACATATGCTGGCTGATTATCAGGTTTCTTTTGTAGGACATACTTTTGAATGCGTAGATGCAGGTATGAAGCCAAATGAAAAAGTTGAAGTCGTTTTACGTCCTGAAGATTTGGTCCTGACAACAGTTGAACAAGGTAAAATTTCTATCAAAGTGGATACGCAATTATTCAGAGGGGTTCATTATGAAATCATAGGATATGACCGTGACCAAAATGAATGGATGGTGCATTCAACTAAAAAGGCTAAAGTAGGCAGTGAAGTCGGTCTTTATTTTGAACCAGAAGACGTACACGTCATGCGGTTTGGTGAATCTGAAAAAGAGTTTGATGCGCGGCTTGAAAGCTATGAAGAAGAGTAAAGGAGGTAGTCCAAATGAATAAACAATCGAAAGTATTTTATTTTGTGCCGTACAGCATGTGGTTGATTTTATTTGTGATCGCTCCTTTGTTGCTGATTTTTTATCAATCTTTTTTTACTATTGATGGTCAATTTACACTTGCTAATTATGGAACTTATTTTGCATCCAGCACTTATTTGACGATGACATTCAATTCTGTTTGGTATGCCTTTTTAATTACCTGTTTAACGTTATTGATCAGTTATCCAACAGCTTATTTGCTGAATAAAACGAAGCATAAGCAATTATGGCTGCTGTTGATTATTTTGCCGACTTGGATCAATCTGTTATTAAAAGCCTATGCATTTATCGGGATTTTTAGTATTAACGGTTCAGTTAACGATTTTCTAGCGTTTGCTGGAATTGGCAGGCAGCAGATTTTATTTACAGATGTTAGCTTTTTGTTAGTGGCAACCTATATTGAAATACCGTTTATGATTTTGCCGATTTTCAATGCACTGGAAGAATTGAATCCTTCTTACATTAGTGCCAGCCGTGATTTAGGTGCTAATAATATTGAAACATTTCGACGCGTGATTTTCCCATTGACATTGAATGGCGTAAAAA
>NZ_DAMDAK010000067.1:903-4771 GCF_032094055.1 Carnobacterium sp. | reverse complement strand
AAGCGGAGTGCAGGCTGTTTTCATTCCATCTCTTTCTTTGTTTATGCTGACACGTTTAATTGGCGGAAACCGCGTGATTACTTTGGGTACAGCTATTGAGCAGCATTTTCTTGTTACACAGGACTGGGGTATGGGTTCCACGATTGGCGTTGTATTAATAGCAGCCATGTTGATTATTATGTTGATAACTGGTGAAAAGAAGAAGAAAGAAGGGATGCACAAATGAAAAAGCAACGGTTTAAATGGTCGAATCTTTATTTGATAGCTGTTTTCATTATTCTATATGCTCCTATTTTTTATTTGATTCTTTATTCTTTTAATGCTGGCGGAGATATGACCAGTTTCAGTGGAGCAACATGGGATAACTACCGAGCAGTCTTTGAAGATGTCCGCTTAATCACGATCGTATTAAATACCTTGCTGATTGCACTACTGTCATCCTTGATTGCCACCATAATCGGGACTTTCGGTGCATTGGCTATTTACTATACTAAAAAAAGGCAAGCCCGAAATGCTTTATTGAGTTTGAATAATATTTTAATGGTGTCGCCAGATGTAATCATTGGGGCAAGCTTCTTAATTTTATTTACCTTTATCGGTTTTAGTCTTGGCTTTGCTTCTGTTTTGCTTTCACATATTGCTTTTAGTATTCCCATTGTCGTATTGATGGTTTTGCCTAAATTAAAAGAAATGAACGATTCCATGCTGATGGCTGCTCGTGACTTAGGAGCAAATAACTGGCAAGTATTGAGTAAAATTGTTTTACCCAGTATTACGCCAGGAATTTTAGCCGGTTTTTTTATGGCGTTTACGTATTCATTAGATGATTTTGCCGTAACTTTTTTCGTTACCGGCAATGGATTCACAACACTGGCCGTAGAAATCTACTCACGGGCACGGCAAGGAGTCAGTTTAGAAATTAATGCGTTAAGTGCGCTGATGTTTATTTTTGCTTTGATGTTAGTGATCGGCTACTATTTTGTTCAACAACACAATCTTTCAAAAAAACAAAAATCCAAAAAACGCTATGGAACTGAGGCGGTGAACATACGATGAAACGGCTAACAATCTTAATTTTTGCTATTTTAATGGTGAGTGCAGGTTTGTATTTCTCGGTTCATCAATTAAGTAAGTCGCAAGGGATTACGACAGAAAACACACTCAATTTATACAATTGGGGCGACTACATTGATCCTAGCTTGATCACAGCGTTTGAAAAAGAGACAGGTTATCGTGTATCTTATGAAACTTTTGATTCCAATGAAGCTATGTATACGAAGATAGAACAAGGCGGAACAGCTTATGACTTAGCTGTTCCCAGTGAGTATATGATTCAGCGAATGATGAAAGAAAACTTATTGATTAAATTGGATCACAAAAAAATTAAAGGGCTAGAAAATATTGATGAACCCTTTTTAGATTTATCATTTGATCCTGGCAACAATTATTCCATTCCTTATTTTTGGGGAACATTAGGCATTATTTACAACGATAAGTTTGTTTCGAAAGAGGACATTCAGCATTGGGATGACTTATGGCAGCCTAAATTACGGAATAATGTGATGTTGATAGACGGTGCTAGAGAGGTATTAGGGTTATCGTTGAACAGCCTAGGGTATTCGTTGAATACAAAAAACACATCTGAGTTGTCAACAGCAGCAGAAAAACTGGATAGTTTAACACCTAATGTTAAAGCAATCGTAGCAGATGAGATTAAGATGTATATGATCCAAGAAGAAAGCTCTGTTGCGGTAACTTTTTCAGGTGAAGCAGCTGAAATGTTGTCTGAAAATGAGCATTTGCATTATGTGATTCCAGAAGAAGGATCAAATCTTTGGTTCGATAATTTTGTTATTCCTAAAACCGCTAAAAACACCGAAGCGGCTTATGCGTTTATTAATTTTATGCTGGAGCCTGAACATGCAGCACAAAACGCTGAATATATCGGCTACTCAACACCCAATAAAGCGGCCATGAAAATCTTACCTGCTGAAATAACAGAAGATAAGCAATTTTATCCTGATTCTAAGACGATAGAAAATTTAGAAGTGTATGAAGATTTAGGCAAACACTATATTGGACGCTACAATGACTTATTTTTAGAATTTAAGATGCATCGAAAATAGAGACAGAACTGTAAGCAAAGCTGGTTTTTTAAAAGCCGGCTTTGCTTATTTTTTATGGTTGATCAGCTAAAGGAAGATTCTGTTTAAAATACTTGTTTTTACACAAAAAATAGTAGATTATGGTACAATAGCTCCTGACGGTTAGTTGATTAAATACGTTATTTTAATCAGAAAAAGGAAAAAAACACTGTTAAATCATTTGAAAATAATGAGTTGAAAATATTGAGAGAAGTAAGGGTGGAACAATGATAAACGAATCGGTAGAAGAGTTATGGGAAAACTTTAAGCTTCAGAATCCTAACTTACCAGATCATTATGAATTTTTAACATTCGGCCAGACTGAATCAGCAGCGAATAAATCTGCTGCATTAGTATTGGAAGGGCTGAAAACGGCAAAAACAACACTATTATTGGAATACCAAGAAGAGAACAAATCCATACCCAAAAAAGGAGACTATGCCATCATTTTGGACGGACGCCATCAAGCGATCGGAGTTGTCCAAATACTAAAAGTCAGAGTCATTCCTTTCGATGAAGTCACAGACGAGATCGCGTATGAAGAAGGGGAAGGCGACCGGACGTTGTCAACATGGCGTGAATTTTACCAACTCTATTTTCAGCAGCAATGTAAAGCAAAACAACATTCTTTTTCTACAAAAATAGAAGTCGTTTGTATTCAATTTGAGTTAGTCTATGCTGCTTAACATAAATGGTTATCAATAAAATAGGAAAAAAAGACAGAAGGAGCGAGAGCAGGATGAACAGCAAACAAATGGTTGGAGAAAAAGCAGCAGAGTATGTAGAAGATGGTATGATCGTAGGATTAGGCACAGGCTCAACTGCTTATTATTTAGTTGAAGCTCTTGGCAGAAGAGTGAGAGCAGGATTACGGATAGTAGGAGTGACCACCTCTTCGCGAACAAAAGCACAAGCAGAAGCAGTCGGGATACCTTTAGCTGACTTGAATGATGTGATGCAAATCGATTTGACGATCGATGGTGCAGATGAAATCAGTAAAGACTACCAAGGCATCAAAGGCGGCGGTGGTGCATTACTCTTTGAAAAGATGGTAGCGAATCATTCAAAGCGAGTTATTTGGATCGTAGATGACAGTAAAATGGTATCGGAGTTAGGCGCTTTTCCTTTGCCAGTCGAAGTAGTTTCTTTTGGATATCAACAGTTATTCCGCTTATTTGAATCAAAAGGCTATCAGCCTCAGCTGCGTTTAGGAGACGATGGACAAACCTATGTAACAGATGGAGGGCATTACATTATTGACTTGCATTTAAAGTTGATCGAACACCCACATCAATTAGCTGCATGGCTTGATGGATTAACTGGTGTAGTAGAACATGGTTTATTTTTGGACCAAGTGAATACTGTGATCATTGGTCATGAAAATGGTATCGAAGAAGTGTCAGCCCGTTAATAAAAGCCTTGAAGCAGTTAGAATAGGGACAGATGAGAATTCTAAATTTTTGATTAATGAAACCGTTATCAATTGAAGGTATGTTAAAATGAAACAATAGCGAACATAAAGGAGATTAGAAGATATGCGCATAGTTGATTTAATTGCCAAAAAACAACACGGAGAAGCTTTGACAACAGAAGAAATTAAATTTATGATTCAAGGGTTTACTACTGGGGAAATACCGGATTATCAGATGAGTGCCATGGCGATGGCGATTTACTTCAAAGGTATGAATGACCAAGAACGCAGTGATTTAACCATGAGCATGGTA
>NZ_DAMDAK010000067.1:0-893 GCF_032094055.1 Carnobacterium sp. | reverse complement strand
ACGGCATAAAAGTAGATAAACATTCCACTGGTGGAGTAGGAGATACCACAACTTTAGTTTTGGCTCCGTTAGTGGCGAGTCTAGGAGTTCCCATTGCAAAAATGAGTGGACGCGGTTTGGGACATACTGGCGGAACCATTGATAAGTTAGAAGCCATTCCAGGTTTCCATGTTGAATTGTCACAAGAAGATTTTATTGAATTAGTCAATAAAAATAAAGTCGCAGTTGTGGGGCAATCAGGCAACTTAACGCCAGCAGATAAAAAGTTATATGCTTTACGCGATGTTACTGGAACCGTTGAATCTATTCCTTTAATAGCCAGTTCTATTATGAGCAAAAAAATTGCTGCTGGGGCAGATGCCATTGTTTTAGATGTGAAGACCGGTGCAGGAGCCTTTATGAAAAATGATGAAGATGCTCGTGAATTAGCACATGCCATGGTAAAAATCGGCAACATGGTAGGCCGTAATACCATGGCTGTTATTTCCGATATGAGCCAGCCCTTAGGATACGCTATCGGCAATGCCTTAGAAGTTAAAGAAGCTATTGATACTTTAAACGGACATGGGCCTGCTGATTTAGTAGAACTTTGTTTAACATTAGGCAGTCAAATGGTCCATTTGGCTGGAATCGGCAATGACTTGGCCGAAGCCAGAGACTTATTGGAAGAAAACGTGCACAATGGAAAAGCCTTAGAAAAATTTAAAGTCTTTGCAGCTTCCCAAGGTGGAGATACTGCCGTAATCGATCATCCGGAACAGCTGCCGCAAGCAGCCTATCAAATAGAAGTGAAGGCAGCAAGAGATGGTGTAGTTTCTGGAATCGTAGCAGATGAGTTAGGCATAGCTGCTATGATGTTAGGTGCAGGGCGGGCAACTAAAGAAAGTAAAATT
>NZ_DAMDAK010000066.1:10744-14157 GCF_032094055.1 Carnobacterium sp. | reverse complement strand
AAAGAAGTGGATTTCTCCACTTCAAAAAAAAGTCTAACATTCAGGGGTCACTACACAGCAGCCCTATTGCTTCTGCTTTTTACTTTCTATTTTTGAACTTTTTTCCTTAGTTCCGTTAAAAATACTTCTTTGTCAATTGGCGATAGTTTGATACTCTTCTTTCCAAAGTTAGTTGTATAATAAAGAATAACGCCTTCTTTCGAAGACAGTACCCTATTCCCTGTCATTACATCTGCCAACTTAAATTGTACCGATTCAGCCTTGTCTATTTGTTTATAGGAAATGTGCTTCACAAATGGCCCATTCCGTATAATTAAACCATTTTGCTGAAGGTCGTAAACAATAAAATAATTGGCAGAAAGCCAACTAATTACAACTAAGACTAAAACTAGCGTTAATATGCCTTGAATCGTTTGGTTAAGCGGCAAGAGAGAGCGTGCAATAATAAGAGCAATCAACCATAAAAAACTATTGGACGAAAATAAAATAATGAAAAAAAGATCATGCTTTGATTTAAATTTCATCTTGTTCTCCTTCTTTGCTTATTTATTTGCAGTAAAAAAGCGTGCGGCCATTGAATTAAACGCTGCTGTTTTTTCCATCATCAAAAAATGTGTAGCTGCTGGAAAAATAACTTTTTGACTAGTACTTATCAACTGGTGCATTTGTTCAGTATGCTTCGGTTTTATGACATCCTGTTCTCCTGCTGCAATAAGTGTAGGAGTTGTGATTTTTTTTAAATCTTCCTCTGTTAAATCCAACTGATGCCACATTAAATCAATAATTTCTTTACGTTTACGCTGACGTTCACTATATTTCCCCAACTTATTTAAATAATAATAGTGCCATTGAACAAAAAGAAAATCTTTTTTTCTTAACCCATTTGCCTTAAAATTAGCGCCGACAAGTACCATTTTTTCTACTTTTGCTGGGTAGTGACTGGCTAAATATAAGGCTAAATTTCCTCCGTCGCTAAACCCTATGATAGAGACCTGTTCAAGCTTCAAATAATCTAAAACAGACAAGATATCCTTGGCCATTTTTTCGAAAGACAATGGTGTTCTTCCATGATCAGAACGACCATGTCCCCGGCTGTCTAATGCAATCACGTGATAAGTCTGATTGAAATATGGCACTTGATATTTAAAGATTTCATGATTTTCTTCGCTTCCATGCAGCAAAAGCAATGGCTTCCCTTTACCGCTAGTTTTACAAAACAAATAGCCGTCTTCTGTGGGTATATACATGGCTTTCATTTTCTTCCTCCTCACAAGGATCTCCTCACTTCATTCTAACAAAATATACGCGTTTCCTACAACTGATCTTCATTTAAAATTAAACACAAAAAAACATCAATCTCTCTCCAAAGATTGATGCTCTATGGGACTTATCTCAACACAGGGGGGCATTAAGATAAGATCCTTTGTTTCACTTTAAATGTTAATATCTAAATTGATGATTTTTAACGTAATCATTAATTGATTTTCACGTTTAACAAATAACAATCTCGTTACTTTCATCTTATTTAAATCAGCCAGCGAGAGATTGTGTCTTCTCAAAACACCATCAAGGGGGCAATCTAGCATACCATCTGCATTTTCTATAAAATCTTCCTTAACTATTTGCAAGACATTTTTCGCATCTTTTCCTTCAATAATATAGGCGTATTCTTCATTTATTTGTTCCATGCTTATGATTTCCCCTCCCACTTTAGGCTTGTAATGTGTTCACCATCTGTAATTACTAAGTGTAGAAGTTCTTTGCTGTTTATTAAATTGAATATGCAACTCCTCCTATTCTCCAAATACATTCCTTTATCTCTCGAGTAATTTACCAGCAAGTATTATGGAAAACAGTTGATTACTATGACTTGACGTTGTCGTCTAGCCGCCGCCACCAACAAACCAAAGTACTGGTAAGATTGCCATAAGCTTTTTCAAGACTTTAATATAGTCCATCTTCATGTAATCCCTCCGTTCTTGAATATAGTATACCAAAAGAAATGCAATTTAATGTATAATGTGCATATAGTAACATTATTTTTTTTAGACTGAAAAAAGTGGGTGAAATAGTTGGTTAATCAGGAAAAACCGTTTGGTCCAGATCTTAAGAAAATTCGTGAAAATAAAGGTTATACACAAGAAGTGGTAGCTCGCAATGCAATGAGCCGCTCTACTTATACTCGTTTTGAAACAGAAATCATCACTACAACCGTTCCAAAATATTTTCAGATTCTTAACAATTTAGATATGTCGCACAAAGAATTTTCTTATATTCATAATAAATATCATTTAAGTGACAAAGAAGCAATTCTATATCAATTTAATTCAGTCACCACAAACTCTGATCTTCTTCTTTTAAAAAAATTAAAGCTGCAGGCAGAGAATTACCTGCTAAAAAATGAGGACCCTGTTATTAAAGATATTGTTGAAATCTATGAGGCACTGCTGACCTTAGCACATACACATGATTTAAAATTAGCTTATGCTCATGCTGAAAAGGTTTGGTTCCGGCTCGAAAAAATGGATAAATGGTACTTGACTGAACTTCGTTTATTAAACAATATCTTATTTTTCTTTTTACCAGAAACTTCTCTATTCATTTCTAAACGGGCACTTCTTGATTTAAATAATTATCGTCATTTTAGAGAAGCAACTGAATTAAAAATGGCTTTTTCAATGAATTTAGTTTATTTATTGATGGAAAACCAAGACTTTAAACAGTCTCTACTCCACGCAGATGCCTTGATTGAAGATTGCAAAGCAGAATCAAAGTATATTATGCTGGCTGTGCTTTATGTACGTAAAGGAATCATTTTAGAAAAAATACAATCCGAAAAAGATTCAGCTGTTTTTATTCAAAAAGGTTTTACTATCCTTGAAGCTATTGAAGAAGGGGAAATAAAAAAAGAATTAGAACAGGAATTGAAATACTATTTAAAATCATAAAAAAGAAGGAGGATGAGAAAAAAATCTCATCTTCCTTTTTTTAATTATTATTTATATTTTGCAATAACTTCTTCAAGTTGTTCTTTGCCATGGTAGCCAATTAATTTATCAACAACTTCTCCGTCTTTTTTAATTAGCAATGTTGGGATACTCATAATACCGAATGAAGCAGGGACAGCTGGGTTTTCGTCAACATCCATTTTTACAAATTTAACTTGATCGCCAATTTCTTCATCTAATTCTTCTAAAACTGGTGATTGCATCCGACAAGGTCCGCACCAAGTTGCCCAAAAGTCAGTGATGGTTAATCCCTCTTTAGTTTCTTCTTCAAAGTTTGTATCTGTTACTACTTGTACCATATTATTTCCTCCTAAATTCTTAAACTTATTAATAGTAAGTCTTTCACTCTTTTAATTATAACAAACAAAAGAAATATAAAGTGAAACTTTAATCAGCCCTCACCAA
>NZ_DAMDAK010000066.1:0-10634 GCF_032094055.1 Carnobacterium sp. | reverse complement strand
GCCCCGTAAATCTAGCTGAGGGGAAACATGACTAGAGGAAGCCGATTGGACAGTAGCTGACATTCGGCGGGACGGTTCTTTTTCAGGAGCTACTACGGTCAAATCACTTTCTTTGATTTTCATTTTCAGCATCCCCATTTGAACGACCCACTGATTATTGTCGGCTTTTTCCAATAAGACGCCTTTTTGTCCAAAAGACGTCACTTGAACATCATCGCCGACTTTAAAATTCTGCTGTTTTTTCGCTTTTTTTAAAACTTTATTTTTAGCTAATGCTTCTTCATGCCGCATCTGAGCAAGATGTGTTTTAGCATCGATTAATTCATGCTCTTTGATCGCATTCCCATAAGGCATTTCCAATTGCTTTTTACGTAAATCAGTAATGATCTTATTTGCTTCTTCTTCTGTTTCCTCAACAATTGTATTGGCTTTTTCACGCGCTTTTTTTAATAAATCCTCACGTTCGCCATAAAATTGTTGAACAGCTGTTTGCAAATCCACATAAAGCTGTTCTGCTTCCGTGACATAATGACGAACTTCAAGGTATTCTGTTTCTGCCATTTTTCGTCGATTTTCTAAATCACTGATCATTTCATTTAAGTCTTGACTCTCACTATCAATCAATTGACTAGCTGAATCAATGATTTCTGTCTTCAAACCCAACCGTTTAGATATTTCAAAAGCATTACTGCGTCCCGGTACCCCGATCAATAAACGATAAGTCGGACTTAATGTGTCTACATTGAACTCCATACTAGCATTAATGGTTGCAGGACGATTGTACCCATAGGCTTTTAGTTCAGGATAATGAGAAGTGACCATCACATAACTTCCAATTGCTCCGATCTGATCTAAGATGGCTATCGCTAATGCTGCTCCTTCTTGAGGATCTGTGCCGGCTCCTAATTCATCTAAAATCACTAAACTCTTTTCATCAATTTTATCTAAAATTGAAACAATATTGGTCATATGCGAAGAAAAGGTACTTAGGCTCTGTTCAATTGACTGTTCATCACCAATATCAGCAAAGACTTCGGTAAATAAGCCCATTTGACTGCCTTCTGCTACTGGCAGCTGCAAACCTGCTTGTCCCATTAATTGCAATAAGCCTAAAGTTTTTAAAATAATGGTTTTCCCGCCTGTATTCGGACCAGTGATCACAATAGCTTGGTAATCGCCGCCTATTAAGATGTCATTGGCTACCACAACAGCAGGATCCAACATTGGGTGACGTGCACTCAGCAATCTAACTTCATTGGTTTCACTGATTACCGGCCGAGTTGCTTCAATGCTTTTACCATAACTCGCTTTTGCTCCAATAAAATCCAATTTTCCAAGTAAAAACATATTATTCAAAATCTCATTGCCATATGGTGCAATTTCATTTGATAATTCAGCTAAAATGCGTTCAATTTCTTGCCGCTCCTCGATTTGCAACTGACGCAATCGGTTATTTAAATCTACAACAGCTTGTGGTTCAATAAACAACGTTTGTCCCGTCGAACTTTGATCATGAACAACCCCGCCAAAACGATTCCGGTGTTCAGGCTTTACAGGAATAACATAGCGGTCATTTCGCATCGTAACAACTGCATCGGTCAAATATTGGGCGCTTTTTCCGCGAATCAAACTATCTAATTTTTCACGGATCGCGTTTTCCCCACGTTTGATTCCTGTTCGAATACCTTTTAATGTTGCGCTAGCATCATCCAATACATGTCCGTCTTCTTCAACTGATTCACGTATTCGTTGGTTTAACTGAGGTGTAGTAACGAAATTCCCTGCTAATTGATAAAGAGTATTCAATTCGATTCCTGCTTCTTTTAACGTTTCAAAAAAACGATTTACCTCTGAAGTTGTGCGCAATATTCTCCCAATTTGAGCTATTTCTAAACCATTTAAGGCTGCCCCGATTTCCAAGCGTTTTAAATGAGGTTGAACATTTTGCAGTTTAGGAATCGGCATACCGCCGCGTATACGTAAAATAGTGGCTCCGTCTTCTGTTTCATCTTGCCATTTTTCAATATCCGACAAAGAAGTAGAAGGCTTCAATTCCATTGCTTGTTCTTTTCCTAATTCAGAAGCCGTAAAACGAGCTAATGCTTGGATGATTTTAGTGAACTCCAATGTTTGAAATATTTTCTTATTCATTCTATTCACCTCTATTTAAAAATAGTTTATCGTTACATACTAAGAAACCGTCCTTAAAACATTGAAGAACGATTTCTTGATTATCTTATTTTAATCACTGTAGTATCTCTGTTAAATAACTGTTTCGATCCACCAATTATAAATTTGTTTTGAAAAAATAGGTGTATTTTCTACAATCATTTGAGCTACTCGACTATGACTGAAAGCTGATTGGATCGAATCAATTGGCAACATGGTTAATACAGTCAATACTAAAAAGACGCCTACATAAGTCACCAGAAAGGCTAACAAAGCTCCTCCTACTGTATTTACTTGTTTTAACACCGGTATAAACGTTAATGAGTTCAACAACCCGCCAATAAACCGTGTTATAAGCCATCCGATGAATAAAATCAACAGAAAGGCAACGCCGTTATAAAAAGCATGATCCAGATTGAATCCTATTGCTTGATTATAAAATTGGAATTGACTCCCTTCAGAGGCTGCAGGATATGGTATCAGCAACTCTAAATGCGAACCCAATATTTTATAGTATTGGGCAGCTACAACATAAGAAACTGCATAACCAATCGTCATTACAAGTTGCAGAACTAATCCTCTTCTAGCCCCGCCATAGATCCCTAGTGCTAAGATAATTATTATTGCTATTGACATGATCATTTTTCCACCCTTTTCAATCAGAAGACCTGCGTTTTTAGTTCTGAATTTGTTTTAACTGAGACTCTAATTCGTCTACTTTTTTCTCTAATTTCGCCAATTTTATCTGCATTTCGTATTGATCAGAAACCGCATTAACAGCTGCTAATACAGCACGTCTTTCTGGATCTAAATCCTTAGACAAATTTTCGATTTGACGCATCTGCTCATCTACCGTCTCGGCTACCATTTTTAAATGTGCTTCAGGTCTTGCACCAATGATCGTGTAGGATTTTCCTGCAATGGTTGCTTTATAACGAATTTTACCTTGAGACATTGCGACCCCTCCTAAAAATTACATTTCCTTTATTTTACCATGAAAGACTAAGGAGTGACACTTTTTTCAGGTATCTTTTTTCATTTCCAGTAAGAGAACTTTTTAATTCTTCTTATTTTGCCTTAAAACTGCTTTGTTCACTCCGCAGATAACCTGCATATGCTATAATAAGCCACGTGCTGAGAAGACAAATTCGACTAAGAATTTAACGAATCAGCTTAACTTATTCCGCTCTTATCCTAAAAATAGCCAAAGGGATTATCTGTTTTCTAACTTCAGGCTTAACAGATAGAATTCAATCAACCGATTAGAAACAACAGTTGAAAAATACGTTTAAACAGAAATTATGGCACTACGTTATATGAAAGGAAAGTCAATATGGCAAATGAAGTTTTAACAGTTTCACCTAAAATTTTAAAAGAAATGAAAAATTATTATCAAAACTACTTAAAATCATCTACTCCGCCTGGAGGTAATTTTGCTGCAAAAAAAGCAGCGGTCAACATCACTGCTTACAACTCTGGAAAAGTTTTGTTTCAAGGTCATTCAGCACAACAGGAAGCAGCTCTTTGGGCAAGTAAAGCAATGAATAAACCAACAAAAAAAAGCAGCAGTAACGGTTCTTCACTTAATACCCCTCTACCAGTAGGATTTCGCAATTGGTCGGTTATTGGCAGTGATGAAGTTGGTAATGGCAGCTATTTTGGACCTTTATCGGTAGTAGCTGCCTATGTTGATCAGTCACAACTGCCTTTATTGAAAGAATTAGGTGTCCGTGACTCAAAAGATATGAAAGATGCTGAAATCATAACAGTCGCAAAAGACCTGATTACTTTTTTACCGTATAGCTTGCTCAATGTCATGCCGCAAAAATACAACGCTATCCAGCCAACTATGACTCAAGGAAAAATGAAAGCTGTTCTTCATAATCAAGCTATAGGTCATGTGATGATGAAGATCCAACCAGCTACACCAGATGCAATTTTAATTGATCAATTTGAATTACCCGCTACTTATTTTAAACACATTCAAGACCAGCCGCAGAAAATCAAAGATGCTGTTTACTTTCAAACTAAAGGCGAAGGCCATCACCTTGCTGTTGCTGCAGCTTCTATTATTGCTCGTTATGCATTTTTAAAAAGTTTAGATGAATTAACAGCTGAAGCTAAGCTGAAAATTCCTTCCGGAGCAGGAAGCAATGTTGATTTAGTGGCTGCTAAGTTATTAAAAAGGGGCGGCTTACCTTTATTGGGAAAATACGCTAAGCTTCATTTTGCTAATACCGAAAAAGCTAAAAAAATTGCTGGTTTTTCAAATTAATTTAGGTTCTAACAAAAAAGAACAGAAAAATAAAGCTGAGATTAAGATGCCTCAGCTTTATTTTTAGTCCTTTCTTTTACTGCAAGATAAATAAATTGGAATACCTGCTAAAGTTAAAATCAAACCTAAAAATGCATTTTGCGGCTGCACAATGAGGGTATTGACGATGATGTAAAAGCCGCCAAAGATAGCAATCAAAGGAATGACTGGATAAAATGGCACTCGATAAGGCCGTTCTATATCTGGCTGCGTTTTGCGCAATATCAGGACAGCTATAAAAGTCAACGTAATAAATATCCAAATGACAAAAATAATCAAATCTGTTAATTGATTAAACTGTCCCGTTAAAATCATCACTATGGAAATAACCAAGATAACCAGTCCGCCATTTATAGGTATATTGGTTTTTGGACTTATTTTACTGAACCACCGACTAAACGGTAATAATTTTTGAGTGGCCAGTACATAAGGGATACGGATGCCTGAAATAGCATAGCCGTTCATACCGCCAAAGACAGAAATCAAGATCCCCGCGGTTACTAGCTTTCCTCCGATGCCGCCGAATAAATGCGCAGCAACTAAAGCAGCAGGTGTCTCAGTAGCCGCAAGTTGTGAACTATCCAAGACGAATAAATAAGCGACGTTGATCATTAAGTAAACTGCCATTACGATTGACAGCCCTCCTACAATCACTCTAGGCAGCATTTTAGCAGGATTTTTCATTTCTCCTGCTAATGCTCCTACATTGATCCAGCCGTCATAAGCAAATAGCGTCGCTACCAGTGCAGAACCTAAACTCCTCCCGGATAACATAAACCCGCTACAATAATGACAGCGATTGGAATCAACTTTAAAATAGTTGCCGTAGTTTGAATCCGCCCACTATATTTGGTTCCCATAAAATTGATGGCCATCACAAAGATAGCTGTCACAATGGCAATAGGAACAATGTACTGATCTGATAATAAAAATAAACTGCCGACCTGTGTTGCAAATATAATAGCTAAAGCACCGATATTGGCTGGATAATAAACGATCATTTGAGCCCAGCCGACTAAAAAGCCAAGCCAGCGTCCATATACTTTTTCTAAATAAATCATCATTCCGCCGGTTTCAGGATAAATGGTTCCTATTTCTGCAACAGTTAACCCTCCTGCGATCGTAATGATTCCACCAATAAGCCAAGCAAGCAAACTTAGTCCAGGAGCTCCTGTTGCGCTGCTGACCGCTGTTGGTTTGAAAAAAATACCTGCTCCAATAACTGTCCCGACTACTACCGTTAAAGCGGTCAAACCCGTTACTTCTTTTTTTAAATGTCCTTCATTCATTTTCTGCCTCCTTTATTCTCTTGTTCAATTCGAGAATAGATTTCACTAGCTTACCATAATCATTTTATGACGGCTATCTTTTTTATGCAAATTCTATTTGTACTATGAAAGCAAGCAAAAAAAGGCTTTGTCAGTAGCACAAAGCCTTTTTTTGCTATTGCTCTTTCTTATCTGACTACCACTTGATACGTTTCTATTAAAGCTTTGATTACCTTCTCAAATGCCTTAGTAACTTCCTCTTCAACTAGCGTATCTATTGGATTTAAATAAGACAATGTGTAAGCAAGAGATTTTTTACCTGTTTCAATATTATCTCCTTGGTAAATATCAAATAGCCGTACATTTGTTAAATATTTCCCACCTTTTTCAAGGATCAATTCGGTCAATTCTTGATTCGTTACGGTTTCATCCACTAATAAGGCCACATCCCGTGTCATTCCTGGATATTTTGGAATACCAGCATAAATCGTCGGATGTTTCGCTGCATCTGCGATAGCTTGAAGATTCAGTTCAAATGCGTAAGTTTCTTTCAATTCATATGCTTTCGCTCTTAAAGGATGGATTTGTCCTGCAAAGCCGATTTCTTCTTCGCCAAGATAAATGGTTGCAGTACGTCCAGGATGCATGCCTTCACGGTCACTATCCGCCACAAAAGATACAGGATCAGTTAATCCATACGTCGCAAATAATCCTTCAAGAATTCCTTTCATATCAAAGAAATTCACTTTAGCTGCTTTTCCTTGCCAATTATCGTTCACTAAAGAACCTGTTAAAACACCAGCTAAATGTTCCTCTTCTAAAGGCAGTATACGATCTTCCTCTTTATAAAAAACATGACCAATCTCATAGAGCGCAACATTTGTATTTTTGCGTGCACTATTGTAGCTCGTATTATCTAGTAAACCACTGATCAAATTCATCCGCAGTGTACTGTGATCTTCACTCATTGGCCATTCTACACGAGTCGTATCGCTTTTGCGCATCATAAATTGCTGAGCTTTCTCAGAAGTTGTCAAAACGTAGCTGATCGCTTGAGACAATCCGGCACCTTCCAAATAATGTCTTGTATGACGTACTAAACGTTGTTTGTCGTTTAATCCTCCTGGGATAGCTTCCGATACTGGTAAAGTTGCCGGTAAATGATCGTAGCCATAAATACGTGCTACTTCTTCTACCAAATCAGCTTCAATTGAAATATCCCATCGGCGCGGCGGGACAGCTACTTCAAACAACCCGTTTATTTCAGTTGCTTTAAATCCAAGTCGATCGAAAATTGCCAGCACTTCTTCAGTCGTAATTTCAGTTCCCAACGAGCGATTCAATTTTTCCAATGTAATGCTAACTAGCGCATCTTTCACTTCAAGAGTGCTTTCAAAAGCTCGTCCTGATACTACCGTGCCACCTGCTAACTCTGCTATCAAAGCAGCTGCGTGGTCTCCGGCTGTTGTGATGGCCGCATGATTGATTCCTTTTTCATAACGTGAACTAGATTCGCTGCGCAAATTAAATTCTTTCGCCGTTTTGCGAATGGCGATCGGATCGAATAAAGCTGCTTCAAGTGCGACATTTATAGTGTCTTCTTGAATTTCTGAATCCATTCCGCCCATGACTCCGGCTAAAGCAACTGGTTTTTCACCATTAGTAATCACAATATTTTCAGAAGACAAGTTGCGTTCTTTTCCATCTAACGTTGTTAATACTTCACCTTTTTCAGCTCGGCGAACCAAAATTTCTTTGGAATGTAATCGATCATAGTCAAAGGCATGCAATGGTTGTCCATATTCTAATAAGATATAGTTGGTAATATCCACGACATTGTTCAACGGACGAATTCCAGCATTCATTAATTTCGTTTGTAACCATAATGGACTTTCTTCTACTTTTACGTTTTTAATCACTCGAATGGTATAACTTGGTGTGTCTAAGTTGTTTTCAACAGCTACTTTAATATAATCCTCAACTTTTTCATCCGCCGCTTCTGTCAAATGATACGTTTTGAAATGAGGTTTTTGATTGTAGATTGCTCCCACTTCATGAGCTACTCCATGCATACTTAAAGCATCTGCTCGATTAGGTGTGATCGACAATTCTAAAATGGCATCGTCCATTGCCAAATAAGGAAACACACTTTCTCCCGGAACAGCTTCTGCCGGCAAAACGTAAATCCCTTCCGCGTATTGTTTCGGTATCACTTTTTCAGAATAACCCAGCTCTTCCAAAGAACAGATCATGCCATTTGAAACTTGTCCACGCATTTTGCCTTTTTTGATTTTAACGTTGCCGGTGATTCTTGAGCCGGGTAAAGCTACAATGACTTTTTGTCCAGCAGCAATATTCGGTGCTCCACATACGATTTGCGACAATTCTGATTCGCCGATGTCGACTTGGCAAACATGCAAATGATCCGAATCGGGATGATCTACTACTTCTGCAGTATAGCCTACTACAATTTTTTTCAAGCCTGTTTCTGGAATAGCCACATCTTCAACTTCAATACCTGTACGAGACATCTTGTCTGCCAGTTCCTCAGGTGCAATATCTGTTAAGTCTAAATATTCTTTTAACCACTGATAAGATACGTTCATCATTCTACTCCTTTACTTTGAATTGATTTAAAAACCGGATATCATTTTGATAAAAATGACGGATATCATCAATCCCATATTTCAACATTGCCACACGGTCTGGTCCTAAACCAAACGCAAATCCGCTGTATTCAGCTGCATCAATTCCTGACATTTCCAATACATTCGGGTGAACCATTCCGGCACCCAGTATTTCGATCCAACCTGTGTGCTTGCAGACGTTACAGCCTTTTCCACCACATTTAAAACAACTGACATCAACTTCAACAGAAGGTTCAGTAAAAGGGAAGTAGCTAGGACGCAATCGGATTTCACGTTCTACACCAAACAATTTTTTCGCAAAAACTTCCAAGGTACCTTTTAAGTCTGCCATTGTTACGCCTTTTGAAATAACTAAACCTTCGATTTGATGGAATTGGTGTGAGTGAGTCGCGTCGTCACTGTCGCGCCGATAAACTTTCCCAGGACTAATCATTTTTAGCGGGCCTCTAGAAAAATCATGTGTGTCCATTGTTCTTGCTTGTACCGGAGAGGTATGCGTCCGCAATAAAATGTCATCAGTAATATAGAAAGTGTCTTGCATATCACGAGCTGGGTGATTTTTCGGCAAATTCATCCGCTCGAAATTATAACTGTCTTCTTCTACTTCAGGCCCCTCAATGATTTGATAGCCCATACTGATAAATTTTCCATTTCTAATACACTTTTTCGATCCTCTATCGCAACGGCAATGGCGTCCCGGATTTCATTAGCAATCGAGCCGACGACTGGCCGTTCTTCAGCTGAAAGATCTTTCATTCCTCGAAGAATTTCAGTAATGGGACCTTTTTTGCCTAAATAAGCGATACGCACTTGATCCAATTTCGTCAACTCTGCAGCTGTTGAAATTTTTTCCAATGCTTCTTTTTTTAATGTATCTAATTTATCTTTTATCTGCATGCTTCTTCTCCTTCTTTTACTGCTTTATTTTATCTGTTTTTGTTGCTATTTTTGGACACAAAAAAAGCCTTATCCCTAAAAGGGACGAGGCTTCGATTCGCGGTACCACCCTTGTTTGAATTTACAGAAACTAAATCCACACTTGATTACATAACGGTGTATACCGGAACTTTTTTCATTACGTCAAACGTAACTCCCAAAGTCAACTCAGGAAGTGAACCTTCATCTGGTCGATTAGACAAATGCTTTCAACCCGTGGCATTTGCTCTCTTAACTAATCAAGTCCAAATTACTTTTTTCCGTCATCGTTTTTATTTACCCTATTATTTTGCTTCATACTTAGTCTACCCAACTGGAGAGAGAGAGTCAAGGCTTGTTCGAAAAATTAACCTTTCTTTTCGCAGACCCATTCATCCGCCCAATTTTGTATTTCATACATCACTGATCTTAAATCTTCACCTTTTTTAGTCAAACTGTAGGCAACACGCATTGTTGCTTTTGGATCTACTGTCCGTGTTACTAATCCTTCTTGTTCCAACTCTTTTAAGCGTTCTACTAATACACGATCACTAACATTGGGGATAGTTGCTGCAATATCTTTAAAACGTTGAGGGCCTTCTAACAATACATCGATGATTAGACCCATCCATTTTTTCCCTAAAATAGAAAAAGTGTGTTCGAACTTTGGACAAATTTCTCTTTGCCTAGTTTCACAGCTGATCTCTTGATTCACATCTTTTACTGTCATTGTGTTTATTCACCTCTTTTGTCGTATTATATCACTTTTGGTTATCAATAGTAAGTGATATGTTTGTTGATATTTTTCACTTTTTGTATTATACCTTAATTTTTTTATTTGTCCTACTTTATTTGATGCATTTGTCGTATATTGGAAAAAATGATTCTTTTATCTAAAATAAGATCTAATAAAAGGCCACTTCAAGCTTTAAACTTTGAAGTGGTCCTAGTTCTATATTTACTGGTTTAATTTAAGCTTCTGCTGGTTTAAATCGTGCTAAAATATTTTTCATTCGATGATGGACTTTATTTGATAATGGCACAGCGACTTCTTTTACTGCACAGTATTTATCAACAAAAGTAACAACATAGCTTTCTTTATACTTAGGTAAAGCTACAGTTGCTAACCACATGTGTTTAATGATAATATCGCATTCCAACTCGCTCAGTTCAGTTATCTTCTTGGCATTTTCACAAGCCATCCGTGGATGAACATAAGCATGAGTACCTTCATCAAATTTTGTGGTTCTCCAATCATAGTAAAACAAGTCATGAAGTAAGCCAGCACGTGCAGTTGCTTTTGCATCCCAGCCATATCGT